>JAHQVP010000207.1 GCA_019634275.1 Saprospiraceae bacterium | reverse complement strand
GATCAGACAGTCGTCAAAAAGACGATGCCTCTTTAGGTCCTGAACCAGCGAAGACATGGCTTCGGCATATATGCGGAGCAGCTTATTCTGCCGTGCCAGTTGATTGGCGTGGGTGTCAAAACCGGGAAGACTGATGTAATAGACTTTGCTGGTCGTCCCGGCTGTAATCAACTCCGAGATCAATTTCATTCCGCGGCCAAAGGGATGCGTAGGGAAAGCACTCTTTGATCGCACAACCTTGCTCTGCTGGATAAGATAGTCAGCGGATTCCTGGACTTCGATCATGGTTTTGTAGAGGTATCCCAATTCCTCATGATGCGCAACGGTATTTCGGTGGGTATGCCTGCCCAATTTTTGCAAAAAACTGTTGCTGTTCATTCTCCGGAGATGATGACCATCACGCATGGCAAAGCCATCTCGCTGAGATCCCTGCAAAGCCAGCCCCAGATTGTCACCGATCTGAAGTGCGTGGTATGCTTTCGAACATCCCTCGCAATCGTGATCAAGATACCGGCCTAGCCATCCCGTACTGAGGTAGCTGTCCGCATCACTTCCCGTTTGCCAGATGTCCATGGATCTGAAGTGAGATCGATTGGGATTGGGATAACCCACTCCATTGATCAACAACATCTCGCCTTGGTCAAAATGCGCTCTCAAAGGCGCCAGAGCCGGGTGAAAACCCAGATCCGCCGTGATGGGTAGGATAAGGTTTTGACCGATGGAGAGCTTGGGACGGAACTTGTAGTACAGATCGTCTCGGTAGGGGATTATGGTGTTTAGACCATCATTTCCACCAGACAATTGGACCACCACGAGGATCTTCTGACCAGCATCTGCGTTCAGTCCTGATCGGACTACGAAACCCGGAGCCATCATGCTCGCACTGGCAAAAGCGGTATTTTTTAAGAATGCTCTCCTATCCTTCATCCCAACTGAAATTCTGGCAGTGAAGTAATTCTGTGCAAAAGTTGGTCCAGATAGTCAGGAGCCTTCCATTCGCGTTGCCGGCTCAGTGTTGGCCCAGATTCTGTAATGAGTAAAACATCTTTCAGGCGATCTTCCAATTTCTGGTAAGGCGTACTGCGAAAGTATGATAGAAAAGGCTCCAGATCACAGGTTACTGAAAGAAATTGAAGAGGCTCCGAAGCACGTTCATCCTTTAGCGAAGGGCTGACGGCATGGTCCATGCGACTTCCCTTGATCATATAACTGGGAAGGTTGAGTCGGATCATCAATGTTGCATTATTGATCCAATTTCTACCTCCCGGCCATCCGGCAACATTGGGTGGATTAAATAGCAGCTGGCCAAGTGATCGCTGCAGGAAGTTTAGATTTTGGTTGCCATCAAAACGGGCATGATAAAGCTCACACAGCTGCACCAGCAGTTCGATCGGAGATTTAATGCGATTGCCAACAAAGGCAGGCTCATAAAACCAATCGCTTTCAACCATGTGTCGTAACGACGCAAGGATGTTGTAATTGCTGCGATACAGCACATCAGCGAGGTCGTTTACTGCAGCTTGGCCCACTTCGTGATGTACGAAATAATGAAACAGACGGGATGCCAGATGCTGCGCAGTGGCCTTTTGCTCGAGTACCAGATCAATGATCTCTTCGCCCCCAAACGATCCCCGATGTCCCAGAAATTCTTTTTCACCAAAATCATGTTGACGTTCCCTGAACACAAATGCCCCTTCGGCACTGCTGGACCATCCCGTAAATGCTCTGGCTGCTTCCTTTATATCGCGTTCACTGTAGTTGCCTTCGCCCATCGTAAAGAGTTCTAGCAACTCACGTGAAAAGTTCTCATTGGGACTGCCTTTGCGATTTTGCTGGTTGTTTAGAAATCGAATCATTGCCGGCTGCCTAGCACAGTTGAGCAGAAGGGTGCGATAGTCGCCCAGCGCATGTTTTCGAAGTCCGTTGGCATATGAAGCGGCAGATACACTGTCGCGACAGATGCAGGCGAGATGACTGTGCCAAAAGAGCGCCATTTTTTCACGCAGGATATGTGCTGTTGGAGAGATCATTTCGTTTAACCACGCGATGCGAAAGTCATCTAGAATCTGATCGTCCGTCTTACGTAACGCTACTTTTTCCGAGGCAGACATCTGGGAGAGCATAGAAGGGCTAATATCCCGTGACCTCGGTTTAGGAGACGGGATAGGGGTGTCTCCATCATGATCAAAAAGAAAGGCGATGTTTTTCGAAAGGTCGCCATCCCGCACCAGCGCTAAGTTTCTGACTCCTACGCCAAAACCCATTCGTGACCATAAGTGCTTGATCCTGGTGAATTCTTCCATGCTGCAGATTGCCATGTAAAGCTACTCATATTGGTCAGAAAAGACCGAGAGAGCCGACCTGGGATGGATGATCTCGATATGTCGAACCGCCTATTTTCTGGAGCAGAGGTCGGTGACATCATATCGGTTGGCATCTTACCCTAATGTGAGGTACTACTGGGCACCCCTTTATTCGTTATTTTAGAAAGTTGAAACGAAATCTCATGGTAAGATTGACATGCATATTGGCTCTTTTCATTGCTTTGACCAACCCTTCTTTTGGTGAGGGCATTGAATTTTTTCAAGGGACTTTTGAGGAGGCGAAGGCGCTCGCGAACGAAGAGGGTAAGATTATTTTTGTAGATGCCTATACTTCCTGGTGCGGACCTTGTAAAAGAATGTCCAAAATGATTTTTCCCAAAGCTGCAGTTGGTGAGTTCTACAATGAACATTTTGTCAATGTAAAATTGGATATGGAAAAAGGCGAAGGCCGCAATTTTCAAAAGCAGTATCGCGTCACCTCCTTTCCAACCTTTCTATTCTTAGATCCTTCAGGTAAAGTCGTGCACAAAGTCATTGGTGGAATGGATGAAGGTCGATTTGTCAGATTGGGCCAGACTGCCGCAAAGAAGGGAGATGTGACTACCTCATTGGACAAGGAATACAATGAAGGGAATAGGGACCCCGCCTTTGTTGCCGAATACTTGAAAGGTCGTGCCAAAGCCAATAAGCCGGTCATCAAAATTGCCAACGAATACCTCCAGACCAAACCTGACCTGAGCACTGAAACATCACAAGACATCCTTTTCTATGGAGCCGGGGAGGCCGATTCCAGAGTTTTTCGACTTATGGTCTCCGAACAAGAGTCAATGGTGGCACGCCATGGGAAGGAAGCATATGACGAGCGCATTGAGAAAGCGTGCAATGCCACTGCCAAAAAGGGGGTGGAATTTAAGAACCTGGACTTGGTGGAGGAAGCCATTGACAAATACAAGAAGTATCGGATCGAGAAGAATGCCAACTTTCCCTACGAAGCGCGCTTACGGTATTTTGGCGCTATGGATGATGCAAAAAACTACCTAAAGACAGCCAAAGGATATGCTCGATTAGGTAATGCACAACGCGAGTCACTCTGCAAAACAATCATCAAATATATGCGGCATCATCCTAGCCTGGTCAAAGCAGGCGACGATTGGTCTAGTGCCCTATCCAAGGATGACCCTACTCTCCAGAGTCTATATCTCGCCGCTCAGTTCCAATTGCTCAATGGACGCTACGAGGTAGCAAAAACTTCTGCCAATAAGGCGTATAAGATCGCCGACGAAAGCGGTTCGTCCGAAATTCGAAATATAAAAAGCCTAATCCGTGCCATTGACAATTCGGCAAAGGAGCCCTCATCTACAAACTAAAATATGAGATACTTAACCACGCTCTTCCTTTTCAGTGCTTGGATCACCCTTGCAGCCCAGGAAGCCTCTATTGATTTTATCGACAATGAACTGCAAGAAGCGCTTGCAATGGCGAAAGAACAGGATAAGATCATCTTCGTAGACGCTTACACCACTTGGTGTGGTCCTTGCAAAATGATGGATCGAGATGTATTCGCAGATGCTTCTGTGGCGGCTTTCTTCAATGACAATTTTGTAAACCTCAAGCTCGATATGGAAAAAGGGGAAGGCAATGGCTTTCGAAGTACCTATGGAGTTCGAGGCTTTCCTTCTTTCTTGTTTCTCAACGCTGCTGGAGTCGTTTTGCACAGGGGCATTGGATACCAACCTGCAGAACAATTTCTCCAACTTGGAAAAGCTGCACTGGACCCTTCCAAGCAAACGGGGGCGATGACCAAGAGATATGCCCAAGGCGATCGTGACCCTGCCTTTCTCTACGACTATGCTGATGCCTTACTGAACAGCAGTGATCCTAAGGCAATCGAAGTAGGGAAGACCTACCTGGAGACTCAAGAAAGCTGGACGAGTAGGAAGAACATGGAGATGGTCGTCAGGATGATGCGCGAGTATGAGGATCCCTACTTTAATTACTTGGTGGAGAAACGCCATCTTTTTATAAAAGAATTTGGTACCGATCGAGTCGATGCTTCGTTAAGCAACATGATTGATCGACACTTGTATACCAACATAGAAGACCTGGATCTTTCAACTGCTCAACACATATACAGCGAAACATTTCCGACCAATAAAGCGGCTCGATTGTACTCGCTCTTCGAGGTCAATTATCATGACATAAAAGGCGATCAGACCCAATATGCCTCGACTGCAAGAGCACACATTAAGAAATATCCGGATCAGAGTTGGAATGACTTGAATTCAATGGCTTGGGGCTTTTATGAAGGCATTGATTCGAAAAAGGACCTCAAAGCGGCTGTCAAATGGGCAAAGAAGTCCATAGCACTGAATGCCAATCATTTCAACACTGATACCTTGGCGGCACTTTACTATAAGCTGGGTAAGAAAAAGCCTGCACTTAAGTGGGCAACACGTGCAGTAGAATTGGCGCAAAGTGTGGGACAGGATCCTGCTGAGACACAAGGACTCATAAAGAAGATTGAAGCCTTGTAGCCCTATCGATAGAACCTCACGAAAAACTTAACAGCATGCCTAAGATGCACATCGATCGTAAGATCGAGATCAACGCTCCAGCTGAGAAGGTCAGGAACGTACTGGCCGATTTCCATCATTGGCAAGCTTGGTCTCCGTGGCTAATCACCGATCCAAAGGCTCGGGTCAAAGTGAGAGGGGATGGTAAATACTATTCATGGGAAGGTCCACGAACAGGCGATGGCAACATGACCATCACTGGGGAATCTGATGAGAGAATTGAGTATGATCTCGTATTCCTAAAGCCATGGAAATCAAAGGCCAAAGTGGCATTCGAGATATCGCCAAAAGGAGAGGCGACCATAGTCTCTTGGTTAATGGACAGCTCGTTGCCATTTTTCATGTTCTGGATGGTCAAATCCATGACTGCCTATGTCAGTTCTGACTACGATCGTGGCTTAGCCATGCTCAAGGAATATATCGAAGAGGGCAACATCGCCTCCAAGCTTCATTTTCTTGGAGAGAGTTCTTTTGAAGGCCTTCAATACCTGGGCTATCGCACTGAATGCTCCATGGACAACATGGATAAGGCTATGACAGCCGATTTTGAGCGCCTGCAAGCCTATGCAGAAGCGCATCTCGATAATGTGGCAGCGCCTCCTTTTTCCATATACCATACGTGGGACATGGTAAATCGCAAGTCGGTGTATACAGCAGCCTTACCCGTACATACTATTCCCTCCTCTTTGGGTAATATGATCCACGGTAGCATACCTCCGACTAAAGTCATGACCGTGCAACATGTTGGCTCTTACAAGCACCTGGGCAATGCCTGGGCTACTTTGTACATGATGCAGCGCGGAAAGGAATTTAAATCGGTTAAACAAATCCATCCGTTTGAAACCTACGAGAATATGCCTGGGCAAGTCCCAGAAGCAGAACTCGTCACCAACGTTCATTTTGCAATTCGGTAGAAAGGACTTATCCAGCCCAACTTTCTCTGTCCAGGCTCCGCATCTGGATGGCCTCGGCTAGGTGCTCGATTTTAATGTCTTTGCTGCCATCAAGGTCCGCTGCTGTCCGAGCGACCTTTAAGATGCGGTCGTAAGCACGTGCAGACAGCTGCAAGCGTTGCATGGCGGTCTTTAGTAGAGTGCGTCCTGCCTGAGACAATTGGCATATTTCGTGGACCATAGTGGAGCTCATTTGAGCATTGCAGTACACTTGTGCTTGCCCCTCAAACCGTCTTTGTTGCGCATCCCTGGCGTATTGCACGCGTTCCATGATGATGGCACTTGTGGTTTGACTTATCTGCTCGCCAGCCAGCTCATCGTAGGAGACGGGCGTGACTTCTACGTGCAGATCTATTCGATCCAGCAGAGGCCCGGATATTTTGTTTAGATACCGCTGAATGACTCCAGGTGCGCAAACACACTCTTTTTGTGGGTGATTGTAGTAACCACATGGACATGGATTCATGGAGGCAATGAGAATAAAACTCGCTGGATAATCTACCGTGACCTTAGAACGCGATATGGTCACTCTGCGCTCTTCAAGAGGTTGACGCATGACTTCAAGGACCGACCGCTTAAATTCTGGCAGTTCGTCAAGGAACAGGACGCCATTGTGGGCCAGGGAAATTGCCCCTGGATGGGGATTCGATCCTCCTCCTACCAGTGCCACATCGCTGATGGTATGGTGCGGTGCCCGAAAAGGTCTGGTGGTAACCAGAGATGCATTGTCTGGGAGCAGGCCGGCGACGGAGTGTATCTTGGTTGTTTCCAGTGCTTCTCTTAGGGTAAGAGGGGGCAGAATAGTTGGCAACCTTTTTGCCAACATGGTTTTCCCTGCTCCGGGAGGACCGATCAAGATCACATTGTGTCCTCCTGCGGCCGCCAGCGTCAGCGCGCGTTTGATGTTTTCCTGCCCTTTGACGTCTGCAAAGTCGTGATCATAGTTGTTGACTTCATCTTGAAAGACTTCTCTCGTATCGTGCTCTACTCGCTCTAACGAACGCTCCCCATTAAAAAACTCAACGGCCTCAACCAGATTGCGGATGCCGTAAACTTCGAGATTGTCCACTATGGCCGCTTCTCTTGCGTTTTGAGCAGGCAGGATAATCCCTTTGAATTTTTCCTTACGCGCCTGAACAGCGATGGGAAGAGCTCCTTTGATGGGTCTTAGATTGCCATCAAGTGCCACCTCTCCCACGATGACGTACTTCTCCAGGGCCGATCCATCCATCTGGCCGGTACTCGCCAAGATGCCAAGTGCAATGGGTAAGTCATATGCTGAACCTTCTTTTCGGATATCTGCAGGTGCAAGGTTGATCACCAACTTCAGCCTAGGAAGGCGAAAACCCACGTTTTTCACTGCAGCTTCAATACGGGTAAAACCTTCTTTGACGGCATTGTCTGGAAGGCCGACTAAATGATAAAATTTATTACCTGCAGGTACAGAGCCACCGGCGTTTACTTCTACGGTAATGGTCTTAGCATCTACCCCGATGACCGTACTGGCGAAAGTTTTAGAGAGCATTTTATGGCCTTAAAGACGGTCTTAAAATAGGTAAATTGAGGGTACTCCATGGAGTCCGTCTGATTTACAAATGGTATCGAGGTCAGCAGGACCTCGATTAACCCGTTGAATGTTAATGCTGAAAGATCCTCTTACGACTTGGCGGTGAGGCTGTCATAAATGATCTTAATGATTCTTTCTGGCCCAATGAAGGCAGCACCCCATCCAGCATCTGTCTCTGCCCCCGGTTTCATTTTTTGAATGTCTTCCAGTGATTTGCCAGCCGCAATACCAGCTGCGACTTCTCGTCGAAGATGCATCAGCACATCACGGTATTCTTGCAATTCGTCTGCGTTAGACAAGGCGCCATGACCGGGAATTATCTTAGTGTTCTTCCCGGCGAGGAATAATGCAGTATTGGCCGCATTAATCATGCCATCTATGGAGCCCCCCGAATGCAGATCGATATAGGGATAGCGGCCTTGAAAATAGGTGTCCCCAAGGTGCAGCACGTCCGTTTCCGGGAAGTAGACAAAAGCATCTCCGTCGGTATGGGCATCATCTACATGGATCATCATGATGCGCTGGTTATTGAAGATTAGTCCAAACTCATCAGTGTAGGTCAAGATGGGTCGTGCCGATTCTGGTGCGGCTGGGGTTGCCGGACCATAAGGACGTTTCTGCTCTTCACTCATGCGTTTTCGTACGTTCTCGTGGGCAATTATCTGAGCACCTGCGTTGGCAAAATTTTTATTGCCACCCGAATGATCTCCATGGAAATGCGTATTGGCTACATAGCGAATTTCGCCATCTGACAACGTCCTTATGGCAGCCGTGATCTTCTCTGAGAGTGGTCCGTACTGCGTATCTACAATCAACACGCCATCTTCGCCCACAAGGACTCCGATGTTTCCCCCTGCTCCCTCCAACATATAAATGTCCTGCGTAACGGGATGAATCTTAATCTCCACGTCATCGAAATTTCGCTGTGCCTGGCTTAGCAGGGGCAAGAGCAGAAACACG
Organism: Saprospiraceae bacterium; assembly: GCA_019634275.1. GTDB lineage: Bacteria > Bacteroidota > Bacteroidia > Chitinophagales > Saprospiraceae > CAJQNM01. The sequence goes on along the minus strand of JAHQVP010000207.1, from coordinate 6,858 downwards.
GTCGTCAGGAATCGAACCATATCAGTTTTGTGCGACTATTTCTTTGGCCACTTTCATAGGTATGCCAATGCATTTTTTCTCCATGTAGTCCATCATCTTGTTGATGACCGACCGTGCATCCACATCCAACTCTTCCATTTCTTTGGCAAAGACCTCTTGTATGGCTTTTTGCTTTACTTCCTTGATGGCGATTGGAATGTCCTTAAACGCAACTTCAATACTGCGCAATTGCAGCAATTCTTTAAATTCTGCCAGGCTGGCAAGCAGAATGTGCTCTGCCCTAGTGACTTCCTTACGTCGAAAATTAAGATTTTCGTTGGCCAATTCTTTTAGAGTCGTGAGTCCCAGGTATTGGTCACCCACTGCGTCAATGATGTCCTGCGAGACATCCGCGGGGATGCCGAGGTCAATCCAGACGATATCGCTTAGACGACCATGCGCACGCTTGGGCATCTGATCGAGTCGCACAGTTGGCTCGTGGGCTCCCGTACAGGCGATAATGCAGTCTACAGGGCCTTCATGATCTGACAGATCTTTCAGGAGATGAGCAGAGCCCTGAATGGATTGAATCAGCTGTACCGCACGATCGAGCGATCGATTGAAAACAGTAAAATTCCGATAGCCTTTTTTGGCAAGATGCTTGAGAACCAGATCCATGCTCTCCCCCGCGCCCACCAGCAGAAAGTGGCTGTCCATTGGCAGACTACGCTCCATGAATTTCTTCACTGCCAATGAGACTACGGAAACAGGCTTCTCACCAATCCTTGTTTTGGCGTATATGCGTTTAGCGGTCCTTACCGTACTCTGGATCAACAGTCTGATGGAATCTCCCACCGTGTCCCAACTCGACTGCATGTCGTATGCGTCGCGCAGTTGTTTTAAGATCTCCCGCTCGCCTACCACTAGAGAATGGATGGAAGAAGCCACTTCAAAGAGATGTCTTACGGCATTTTCTCCACTATGGCTGATAACATGCTGTTGGGCTCCACGAGGAAAGAGCTGTGCTTTTTCATCTGCTGAAAGCGCTTGCTCACGAATGGTGCAGAAGAGCACGCGATTGCAAGTGGTCAGATAGAAGATCTCCTCCAGCTGCAGGGTTAATTTGAGTCGCTCGAGTGCTTGTCGAAGTTGATCTGGCCCGTCATGCACAATACCATAGACTCCCAGCTCTTCCATCTGTATCTCATGATGAGATACAGTGTACACATGGATTCGATTGATAATCTCTTGACTCACAACTCGCAAAAATAATGAGGAGGTGATCAAGAATTGTCATCACTTCGTCACGAATGCTAGGTATGCCCAATCGTAGGTAATGTAGATCCAGGTCAAGAAGAAGCTAGGGGGCACTCTGGATTTCCCACGATCAATCCTTGCCCCCTTCGGTGAGTCTAGCGTAGCTTCTTTAGCCCAAAACCTTCAAGGGCCCGGTCCAGTGGTATGGACCCTTTCCGATATCCGTCCAAAATTGACTTCTTGACGGATAACTCAATCTCCTTGGGCATCTCACAATTTTTGCATTCGGTAAGGTTAATGACAAAAATCACCGCTTCATCATCATCTATACTGCGCAAAGTATGTCCGTAGTCTAGTACATTCTGCTTGAAATCCTGGACAAATTGATCGTAGAGACCATTGACTAAATGATCACGTTGTTCTTGGGTTAAATCCCGCTTACCTAATGTCGGAATGTAGTGACGACCATCCTCAGAACTACTGGAGTAGACTTTCACCTGGTAGGTCACGCCAAAATCAGAAAGTCGGTCGTAGTAGGGATGACTATCCATATAGTAGGTTTTCGAGAAATCTTCTCTAAACAGCCGATAAATGATGCTGCCAAAAACGTCCAATTCCGGCTCCCGGACATCTTCTGATTCTTCTATTTCTTTGATTTCGATACGATCGGCAAAGGATTGGTCATCGATATTACCGGATTCATGTGCAAGGATGTCGGCAACATGGGTACTGATTTCTACCCGACCTCCGTGGTGAAAACGGGCTTCCTGTTGACCCCGGCCACCGATGTGAAAAACGAAGCGATTATGCAAATTGGAGGTCGCCGTCTTGATGATGACACGTTCTGATGCATCCAGATTGCGCAGCAGGCTGCCATAGTCTGTCAAAAACACTTTGGCGGCTTCTATGATATGTGCAGATAGATCTTCATCATCTTCTTCTCCCCTAAGGCCCGTAGCAACCTGAGCTGCCGCAAGTTTTTCTTCGATGACGATGCGTTCTTGAGTATTGTCATCATCTTGAATGACAATGGCGGGAAATTGCCCCCCGAATCGGTTGCGCGGAATCGTAAATACGGCTCCAACCCCCTCTGTATGATGCACGTCGATCGAGGAGTGCCAAAATCCATTCCGACGGTCTTCCCGTTGCTGCTCAAGTAAGGTCGTGAGGACCTCTGCCGCCACTTCAAGATCTCGGGTAATGCGTTCCTGATCCACCGTCTGCGAACTGCAGATCGAAGCCACTAGGCAGAAGGCGATGCTGATAATGTATTTCATAGTTTAAAATTTTTGCAATGAAGGATTGATTAAATCTGCCCCACCATCATTAGTTTGCAGGGCTCTGGAGATGGTCTTGAAGCCTTCGTTGATCGCACGCAAGTCTTGTTGTCGTTGTGCTTCTACATACTCGAAGATGTCTTGCATCAGCTCTCTAGAATAGCTGCGTTGATCTCGATCCATACGATCCAAGAATTGATTGTATCGGGTCAGTTGATCTTTTCGGATGTCTTCCTGCATAGAATTTAATTGACGTTCATAACTGGCAAATTGCGTTTCAATCGCGTTAGGGCTAGGATAGGATTCTGCAGGCATAAGAATCTTGTTGTTAAGCTCATGCAATCGTTGATCCACATAGAGCTGCTGAGCATCGAATTCTTCTTCGAGCAGCTGCAGAACCTCTTGTCTATCAAGGGGTTTTACGCTTTCATCCTTGCCAAAAGCGATGGTGAGTTGTTTACTATCCAAGTGGAGATTCAGATCGAGGGCTTTTCCAGCGATGAGCAGGACCAACAGGGATGCGGCAGCTGCCCACCAGTGTTTAGAAATCGCACGCTTCGATCTCAAAGGCACGATTTGGACATTGGCAGGAGGTTCTAGGTCAATGTCCTCCCTTAGATGCTCCTGAACGGACCGAAGGGCAGATAACTTGTCAGCTAGTTCCTTGTCTTTACGTAGCCTGGATTCAAACGCTTCTGTTTCTTCAGGGGCCATCTCCCCGTACAAGTAGTCGATCAATTTTGAACTATCCATTGTAGATTTCTTCTTTCATTTTTCGCGCGATAATCAATTTCCTCATGGCTTCCAAGCCATAGTATAATCTAGACTTGATGGTGTTTTCTGATTCTCCAAGGGCTTCTGCGATCTCCCGAAACTTCAGTCCCTCGTATTCTTTCATAATGATGACCTGCCTTTGAGCAGCAGGTATCTCAAGCAGTAATCTGCGCACCATGCGGTGACGTTCTTGCTTCTCATAAAGATCTGCGACGTCGTGACGTGCTGGATGCTCCGGTAGAACATCAGCGGCGCTGACCAGTACAGCCCTTGCCGTCTCTGTCCGACCCTCACTGTGGCAACAGTTAGCAGCAATTCGATACAACCATGGTCGAAATCGATTGACATCATTGAGCTGATCCAACTTTTGATACACTTGGATGAAGGTCTGCTGGACTACTTCCTGAGCAAATTCTTTTCTGCCTCCGTACCGATGGGCATAATTGTAGACTCGCTTATGCCACGACTTGAGCAGAAGATCGAGCGCTTTCTCGTCCCCTTGCTTGGCCTTTCGAACCAGTGCTGATGTAGCCTCGTGATTCATCAAGCGATACCCGTGTCTACAAGCATTACCATTTGTGTCCCCTTTTCATAGTTCATTGACGCATCTCATTTAAAAATAGTTTTACCAACGTTCTACTATTTTTGCGGCTTGTAAAAGGAAGAACATTATGCACTATCGCACACATCATTGTGGAGAGCTCCGGCTGGCCGATGCCGGCAAAGAGGTAAAACTAAGTGGCTGGGTACAAATCAGCAGGGATTTTGGAGGCTTAACATTCGTGGATTTGCGAGATCGATATGGCATTACCCAGCTGGTCTTCAATATGGACGACAACGAAGCATTGTGCGAACAAGCCCGAGGCCTGGGCAGGGAATTCGTCATTTCTGTGGAAGGCATCGTGCGCGAGCGCAGCAATAAGAACCCCAATAGGGATACGGGTGATGTTGAGATTGATGTACGTGTTCTCTCGATTTTAAATGCGAGTGAGGTGCCTCCATTTACCATAGAAGAAGAGAGCGACGGAGGAGATGATCTGCGAATGAAGTATCGATACCTCGATATGCGTCGTGATCCTGTCAAGGAAAAGATCCTGTTTAGAAGCCAACTGGCCTTTGAGACGCGTCGCTATCTCATTGACCAGGCTTTTGTAGAGGTGGAAACCCCCGTCCTCATTAAAAGTACACCGGAGGGTGCGCGTGATTTTGTAGTCCCGAGTAGAATGAATCAAGGTCAGTTTTATGCGCTGCCGCAATCTCCGCAAACATTTAAGCAAATCCTGATGATCGCTGGATTTGATCGATACTTTCAGATTGTCAAATGCTTTAGGGACGAAGATCTTCGAGCCGACCGGCAGCCTGAGTTTACCCAAATCGACTGTGAAATGTCTTTCGTTTCACGCGAGGACGTGCTGCAAACCTTCGAGGGCCTTACCAAGCATCTCTTTCAAAAACTGATTGGCATCGAGTTGCCTGCATTTCCACGCATGTCATATGACGAGGCGATTCATCACTATGGTTCTGACAAACCGGACCTGAGATTCGGAATGATGATTCGTGATCTCTCCAGCATGGCTCGGGGGCACGGGTTCAACGTATTTGATCAGGCTGAGATAGTCGCAGGTATCGTCGCAGCTGGGCAAGCCGCAGCATACTCAAACAAAGACATCAATAAGCTTACCGATTGGGTGAAAAGGCCACAGATCGGCGCCAAAGGGTTGGTCTATGTCAAGTACAATGAAGATCAAACTTTTAAATCCAGCATTGGAAAGTTTTATGACGATGCCGTTTTGAAGTCCTGGTGCGAGGCCATCGGTGCAGTACCTGGAGACCTGGTCCTCGTGCTAAGTGGCGAGAAAGACAAAACGCTAAAGCAGTTAGGAGAACTGCGCTTGGAAATGGGCAGAAGAATGGAGCTCATGGATCCCAATGATTTTAAGCCATTATGGGTCCTGGATTTTCCTTTGCTGGAGTGGGACGAAGAGGCTGAGCGCTTCCATGCAATGCATCATCCGTTTACGGCTCCCAAAGAGCACGATATTGATCGGATGTTGAGTGGAGATCATGAGACCATGAAATCGCTGCGAGCAGATGCGTATGATCTTGTCCTCAATGGCGCAGAAATTGCAGGGGGGTCTATTCGAATCCACGACCGATCGCTGCAGGAAAAGAATTTTGATTTGCTCGGATTTACACCGGAGGAAGCGCGCGAACAGTTTGGGTTCTTGATGGGTGCTTTCGAATATGGAGCTCCTCCGCATGGAGGCATAGCTTTTGGGTTTGACCGGTTGTGTGCGCTGATGAAAGGGTCGCAGTCCATCCGCGATTTTATCGCTTTTCCCAAGAACAATACTGGACGAGATGTGATGATCGATGCTCCAGCCATGGTATCCAAAGAACAGTTGGACGAATTGGGACTGGCCCTCAAGAAGGCGGATTGAAACACCACAAAGTCATAGGTGTTCCGGAGTGTCAAATTGATCTCGGGACAAAATAAGGCTAAGCTTCTTCTTCCGGGAAACGCTTAGATATGATTGCTGCCTTAATGCGCTGACGAAGGCCTACTACTGTTTGGCCGTCATCCATTTCCAGATTTCCTTGAAACTGCCTTTCTTTCCATACATCAGGATGCCGGTGCGATAGATCCGTGCCGATACCCAAACGCAACCCCAGGCAGTGGCGAGAAGCAGTGCCATGGAGAGCAGCAATTGCCAAGCTGGAGGATTAAAAGCCAATCTCGCGGGCATGACAATGGGTGAAAAGAATGGAAAGATTGAAGCCCAGATCGCCATCGTCGAGTTGGGCGATCGCAAGGCAACGATCATGATATAGAAGGCAATGATTACAGGTATCGTGATCGGCATAGTCAGTGCATTACTTTCCGCTAGGTCATCTCCGATTGCGGAGCCTACCGCCGCGAAGAGTGAGGAGTAGATCACATAGCCCCCGAGGAAGAAAATGATGAAACTTGGAATGATCAGCCACCAGTTTACGGCTTTAAGTTCTTGAGTCACTTGGGCAACCATAATCTCCAGATCCTCCGTGTTGAGTTCCGCAGACACCTCCGTAAGGTCGGCGGCAGCTCCGGAATCAAAACCAAAGAAGAGATTAGCGCCCATATAGATTAGGGGAATGAGAATGGCCCACACCAGAATTTGAGTGAGTCCGACTCCTCCCACCCCAATGATCTTACCCATCAAGAGGGTAAAGGGCTTGACACTGCTGATCATGACCTCGACAATGCGGTTCATTTTTTCCTCCATGACACTCCGCATTACCATGACGCCATTGACAAAAACCATGAGGTACATGATAAAGCCCATAAATCCCCCAATGATCGCACCTACCACCGATGTGATGGGAGTAGCCTTGCTGGTATCGCTTTCCTTATCATTGGGATCAAGTGGTTCAGGGTTGATGGTAATGTTGGTCCGCAAGTTGTCTAATTGCGAAGCATCAAGCCGGAGTTCCTTGATCTTATAATCGCGAACCTTGTCGCGAATAATATTTTGCAGCGAGACCATATTGTCAAGATCAAGCTGGCTATCAGCATGATAATCTACTATGAGCT
>JAHQVP010000206.1 GCA_019634275.1 Saprospiraceae bacterium | reverse complement strand
TATGCACTGCAAGACCCCTTTATTCTCGATGATGGAGTGTCTGCTCCTGCCATCCGCACCAGAGGATTGGTTAATACCTTGCTCACATGGGAAGAGATGACCGTCTATAACATCGGTTTAGAGGCACGCTTCTTTGACGGCAAATTATCCGTAGAAACAGAGTTGTTTCATCGTGATCGATCGGGAATCATTGCACAAAACATTGAGGCCGTACCATCGACTTTTGGAGCAGACCTTCCTGTAGTGAATCTTAACAGTCAGAGCAATAGAGGGATCGAGATATCTGCTTTGTATCAGCAGCGCTTTGGAGATTTAAGAATTGACATCGCTCCCAACGTGTCTATCGCACGATCAGAGTGGCAGGAGGTCCGCAGTCAGGAAGCTTTTGAGGATCCGGATCAAAAAAGACTGTTCGAATTGGACGGGAAGCGCGTCAATCGATTTGTTGGATATCTGTCAGATGGTATTTTCATGTCACAGGCTGAGATCGACAATCATCCGGTTGTGCAAGATGATAATGAGAACAGTACGCTTCGACCCGGAGATATCCGCTATATCGATCGCGATGGGGATGGTGTATTGACCTTTCGAGACCAAGAGGTCATCGGGTTTAATAATGGAATTCCGGAGATGGTCTATGGCATGAACTTGGGCGTGGAGTACAAGAATTTTCGCCTCGACGCTTTATTGCAGGGAGCATCTAAGTTTTCTATCAATGTTACAGGATCAGCCCAAACGATGTTTAGTAACCAGTCGATCCCTTTGACCTATCAGTATGAACGACGATGGCAGCCTGATCCGAACAATCCAACGGTGAACATCAATCCCGATGCGAGCCTCCCTGCTGCCACCCAGTCTCCCAGTTTCAACAATAGCAGAACGTCAGACTTCTGGCACAGAGACGTGACCTACTTCCGATTGAAGAACTTAAACCTCTCTTATTCGTTTCCTTCAAGTGTACTAGGGAATTCGGGAATTGAGGATGCTCAATTGTATGTCGCAGGAGAGAACTTGGTTCTTTTGACCAATTTGGGTATTTATAAAAATTCATTTGATCCAGAGTTTGAACCAGGATCGCCATCGCGGAGATTACCGATTACAAAATCAGTAGCCATCGGAGCTCGCGTTAGTTTCTAAAGCACTAAAAAAACATCGTAAGAAGATGAAAAAGATATTTCTATTCGTATTTGTGTTGGCGTTGCTGGGTTCTTGTGAGGATCCCTTTGAGCTGACTCCTACTGATATTATCTCAGAAAACATTGTGTTTGAAGATGAAGGCCTTGTCGATGCCTTTGTCAATGACTTGTACAATAGGGCACAGTTTCACATGACCTCAGGTGGGACCAACATCAACATGGGCTTCCTTAATTCATGGGGAGGAGAACACCGAAATTTTGCTCCTTGGCAGCCTGCTTTTGGTCAGGTTACCAATACGCCGTATGATGAAAACGGTGCACGGTTGCTCGACTACTGGCCTTATGGCAACATTCGAGAAGCGAATGTACTGATCGAACGCCTGGCAAATTCTACTTCATTAGAGGCAGACTATGTGGCCAACCGCATTGCGGAGGCACGGTTTGTTCGAGCCTGGGAGTACTTTGAAATGGTAAAACGGTTTGGGGGAGTGCCACTAGTGACTCAAGCACTGGGTACAGATGCATCCGATGATCAATTGTTTGTGGAGCGAAACTCCGAAAAAGAGGTATATGACTTTATCGGATCGGAGATGGATGCCATTGCTGCGATCCTTCCGGATGCAGCAGATGCAGGAGGAAGAGCGACCAAATGGGCTGCACTTGCCTTGAAGAGTAGGGCGATGCTTTATGCAGCCAGCGTGGCACGCAATGGTACTCAGCAACTGAATGGCTTATTGGGCTTTCCCGCCAGCGATGCAGATGCATATTATCAACGATCGATGCAGGCTTCTAAAGAGATTTTGGACAACGGTCCTTTTAGTCTCTATCGAAAGAATCCAGATAAGGTCCAGAATTTGATCGACTTGTTTTTGGACGAGGGAGACAATCCAGAATCCATATTTGTAGAGAAGTACAATTTCGAAGCAGGGAAGAATCATGCTTTTGATGTCACTGGTACTCCGGCTGGATTTGGTTTTTCTTGGAACTCCAACTATCCTGTTTATCTGGAAACAATGGAAAGGTTTGACTTCATCGATGGTGCCTCGGGGAAAATGGACCCTGCCCTGTACGATGGCAATACTCCCTTTGACCCTGCGCGCTTCTTTGGAGAGCGAGATCCTCGTTTTAGAGCGTGGATATTTTATCCTGAGACGGAGTTTAAAGGAAGACCAGTATACTTCCATACCAACACCGTGTATACCGATCCTGCTGACAATCAAAGGAAGACCACGACCAAGCAGTCGGGTTTCATTATTCCCGGATCCGACGGATTCCCGGGTGCTTGCCATCCAAGGCATGCGTATGCCGGTGGCAACAACCCCACTGGACTGCTGAGAAGAAAACACATTAATCCTACTACGCCTGATGGCCAGCGGTCTAGCACCGATTGGATTATCATCCGACTCGCAGAGGTCATGTTAAATTATGTGGAAGCTGCTTTCTACTTGGGAGATCCGAATGGAGATATGGCATTTTACTTCAATGACGAGATTCGAGAACGTGCTGGTATGCCAGCAGTCGACGACATTACTGAAGAGCGAATTCGACAGGAGCGTAGGGTAGAACTGGCTTTTGAAGAACATGTATTCTGGGATCTGCGTCGCTGGCGCATTGCCGTGGAGGAATTGGATAATCAGACGTTTCATAAATCGGTATGGACGAAAGATTTTGATACGGGCGAATACTTCCTCACGATGGAGCATGGAGATAAGGGAAGAGTCAGACTGCATCCTGAGCGGAACTACTATTATGCATTGGGGCTGGGCCGGATTGCGGATAACCCCAAATTGGTGGAGAATCCCGGATACTAAATCAACAGACTGGGGCCATACGTCTTTGAAGATGATATGGGCGGAAATGCAAGATCCACAGATAGATCACTGTAGGTTTTTATGTCCAGCCTTTGTCTAGTCGCAAATGCTGGAGTATTGCCCCTGCTCTCTTAGCTTACCACTACCATTGTATGGTTGGATTTATGACGATGAATTATTGCTATGAGAGTATACGCTAGTGCCCTGTTCTTTTTGTTATGCATAGGATGCGGTCCTAAGGGAGGGCACCCGGTTGCGACGGAGGTTGAGCCAAGCCCAGAGGCCCTCGATCATTTAGGCATCACCAATGCAGACCATCTTAGCGCTGCCTCCAAGCGAGCCTTGGCTTGGCCAGAGCGCGGCAATGAATGGTTCGCTGAGTTTAGTGTGTCCGACTTGAAGGGAGACCTGGCATATGAAGAAGGCGTGACGAGAAGAGATCCCAGTGCGATCATTCAGGAGGAGGGCCTGTACTACGTTTGGTACACAAAGGGAGTGGGCCCCACAAATGGATTTGACAGTGACTTGCCTGATAAGAAGGTGTTTCCCTGGGACAGATGCGATATCTGGTATGCCACGTCTTCGGATGGCATTACTTGGGATGAACAAGGACCTGCTGTCGAGCGAGGAACATCAGGTGCCTATGACGATCGATCCGTGTTTACCACAGAGATCTTGGTACATGACGGCAAATACTACCTGACCTATCAGACAGTTGGAGGAGAGTATGTTCGCAGGGTCAAAAATCAAGTGGGTTTGGCTTGGGCCGATTCACCCCGTGGTCCATGGACGAAGAGTCAAGAACCCATCCTCAGCCCAGCGGACAATGGCGTTTGGAAAGGAGAGGAAGATGATCGATTTGCGGTCGAGAAGAAGGGAGATTTTGATAGTCATAAAGTACATGATCCATGCCTTCTTCACTACCAAGGCAAATTCTATCTCTATTACAAGGGCGAACAAATGGGAGAAGAGGTTACGTTTGGTGGACGCCAGATTCGACATGGCGTGGCGATCGCTGACAACCCTTTAGGACCGTACGTAAAGTCTTTGTACAACCCGATTTCCAATAGTGGCCATGAGATTTGCGTATGGCACTATGATGGCGGAATTGCATCGCTCATCACTACCGATGGGCCAGAGAAAAACACCATTCAATGGGCGGAGGATGGCATCAATTTTGAAATCATGTCTGTCATCAAGGGAGCACCACATGCGATTGGATTGAATCGCGCGCTCGATCATGAAGAGAGCCCACTTGCCGCCTTAGAATGGGGCCTGACGCACCAGTATATGAATTGGCATGAACAGTATATCCGCAGGTTTGAGGGTAAGCGGCGGGTGCAGAAAATGGTCAATTAGCTATCCAAATTCTTGTCTTCTTTCGGGCATGGTTATTCCACCCACCCATGCTGATCCCGAACACTAATCATGGCACCTAGGATGTCATTCCAAGTCTGCTGTTGCAGCATGACCTCGTTGGGAAACATACAACCGTCCCAGCATATGTGGCGGAATCTTTTGGTGAGTTGGCCTTCGTCATCACGCAGCCAATGCCCTGCATCCTCTGCGATAATCAGCTTTCCGTTGGGGTCATTGGCAGGACAATGTCTGCCCGTTTTGTCGTGGGAGCCACTGCCATGAACCGTTCCATCGTTTTGCGCCACATGAAAGTCAATTGTCCAGGGACGCAGTGCTTTGGCCAAATGCGCCAATCCGGCTTGCAGCGTAGCTCGGTCTTGCCAATCAAAATCACTGGGTAGGATTCTTTCGTCTTCTTTGTTGTAACCCAATAGATACAACAAGGTGTGGGCCATGTCAGCCTGAAATCCAATGTTCTCTCGGTCGACCGCCTCTAAAGTAGAAATCATCGTCTTCCAACCATGCATGCCTCCCCAGCAGATTTCGCCTTCGGCAGCGAGTGTCTCCCCATAATCTGCAGCTACGTCGCATGCCTCACGCATGGTTTGGGCTATGCGCTTAGTGTTTTGCAATGGGTCCTGGGCCCACTCTGCCGGACTGCAAGAAGAATCAATGCGCACAATGCCATGTGGCCGAAGGCCAAGGTCTCTTAGCTGATGTGCGATGGAGCATGCTTTGCGCACCTGATTTACATAGCGCTGGCGCTGCTCGGCCGTGCCCATCGCAGACCCTCCCCCCGTTGGCTCCCATACAGGAGCAACCACACTACCTACCGCGAGGTCGTATTCTGCGATCCGATCGGCTAGTCGCTTGATGTCATCCGCAGAACTGTCAATAGAAACGTGGGGATCTGCAAGAAAAAGATCAACGCCATCAAAACGTTGGCCATCGACTTCTGCCGCTGCGGTCATGGACAGCATGGTGTCTAACGGAATGGCAGGTTCAGCGCCATCTCCCTTACCCACAACGCCAGGCCAGGCGGCATTGTGAAGCTTTGGAAAATTGTTTATGCTCATGCGAGAATGTTGTTATGGAAAGAAGGTAGTAAAACCAGGCAGGATGACGTTATTGAAGTGACTTCAAATGCATGGACGCCCAAAGGTCCCCTGGATTAAGTGATATTGATTTTTGCAGCAATTCCGCGGCCATAGCACTTTTTCCATGAAGCAGATGGCTCAACGCTTGGAAGTGCAGCCCCTTCGCATCCCGAAAGGACTGAGACTGGTGTTCTCCAAAGATGGAAAAGAAGTCCAGCTCTTCATCTTGAAGTAAGCGCTCTGCAGATTGTTCTATTTCCTTGCTTAGCGCCAGAGCCTGACCATCTTTCCCTAGTCTTTTTAAGGCTAAGGCTTGATAGTATTTGAGCATAGGATCCCTTGTCTGATAGTGAATGATGTCTTCCAAATGGTGTGCATCCCGATGGTTCTTCAAAGCGCTTAGGTACCATCGGATCTGAATATTCCGGTCCTCGTCAGGGTCCTCGGCAATCTGATGGTTTTTAGGGTAGATCTTGGCGAGATCAAGGTATTTCTTAGCAATAGTTTGTTCATCCTTTGCCATGGCTTGTAAAGCAGCGACCAGGCAGGCGTCAACATAGATGTCGTGCAAATCCTCTACACCTTCCTGACGAGGAAAAAAGCGCTCCTGCAAGAGTGTGAGCGCGTTATCCGGCTGGGAATTGAGCAGCAAGACCTTGACCTTTTGCAGGGTGGCGTCCGGCCGTCCATAAACAGTCTGATGATTGTCCTCTAACAGCGAAAGTCGCGTCTTGATGTTGGTGCCGTTCTTCTCGTAAATCTTATCCAATTCGAAAAAAAGTTTGGGATCATCTGGATCCAGTGCAATGGCGTTCTCGTAGGCCGCGATAGCCTTATCGGCAGCCTTTTCGTGTTGATGATATCCCCAACCGAGGTTTCTGCTTGAGCGAGCATCCGAAGGATCAAGGATCATAGCTTGCTCCCAATGATCAATGGCACGTGCGGGCTGTTTATCGTACAGGAGGTTTCCCAGGTAATAGTGAGCCCGAGCATCTTTGGGGTTGTATTGCAGCGCAGAGGCATAGACAGGAATGGACTCGAGTCGATATGGAAAACAATAGTCTGCTGCAAGGGATGAACCGGCAGAGAAATAGAGCGAAGCTGTTTCACGGTCGCCTTCGGCATCATGAAGATAGCCCAGATAGTACTTGAGGGTAGGATAGGTGGATAAAGCGGTGTTGGTGGATGTGGAAGCCATTGCCAAAATGGAAGTAGCCATGTCAGCAAAGCCATCGGTCAAGTAAGTCAGAGCCAATTCGAGATAAGACTCAGGGTTTGATTCTAACAATTCGATGAGTACTGTTTGCTCCTTCTGAGCGATCAGGTCCTTCTCATAGAGGGCACGTGCACTAAGGGGATCTGCCTCTAGCACTTCTTCAAGGAATTTACGTGATCGGTCGAGTTGCCCGCGCTTGCGCAGGATGGTTGCCATCAATAACTTGGCATTTAGATTGGCATTGTTAAATGACAGTGAGCGCTCTCCTTCCATGATTGCGCGTTCCCAATGTTCATGGCGACTAGAGATTTGGGCAAGGTGGTAGTACGATGCTGATGCCTGATCGTGGTCCCAAGCTGCGCGATACAAGGTGTCATATGCAGCTTCTAGCTTTCCTTGAGTTTGGAGAATGCAGCCCAAATGAAACAGGGACTCAGCATCTCGGGGTCGGGTATAGTTGGCCAACGGACGGATGAGACTTTTTCTGAAATATGCCGCAGCGGTCTCCAGATCGAAATTCTTTTTCCGGATGATGCCCATCATTTTATTTGCTCTTGAGTCGAGAGGATCACGACGCAAGGCTTCAAGGAAGTAGGCTTCTGGTTTTACCCGAGCATTGTGAAATTGCATTATTCGTAATCCCGTATAATATAGTTCTTCCTGAGACTCAATTTCAGCAGGAGCTGCAGGAGGAATGACCTCCGCAGGCAGATTCTTTACGTCTTCCTTCAACACCGGCACGTATTCCAACACCAGATCATCGCCGGACCGTATCTCAACCCTGATATCATGTGGTTGGACAGAAAGCGGTACCCTGATGGCAAAGGGATTTGCCGGATCTATGGCAGTTGTGGTCGAATATAGTTTATCACCATTGGAGTGCAGTACATCGATCGTAAGTTGGGAGTGATGTCGGGTCGTATTCACGGCGAGTAGGTAGGCCCCATCTTCCGCCATTTCGAAATTCAATGTCGCTTCGAGGTTGGCAGATACGGCACCTCCTGTCCCACGAAGAGGGTACCAGTATTGACTAAAGGTTTTGGTCTCATAGGGCTTAAGCCAACTGTAGTCCGGCTGATTGTCTGAGTATGCACCTGTCATGAGTTCTGCATAGGGCCCATCTGAATCAGTGAGTACTTCAGAGTCCCACATGGAGCCATGTGGGCCGGGCCCCCATTGCCATAGTTTGGCTCCCTTGACAATGTGGTGGTTCGCTACATGCATAGTCCCTGCTTCTTTGCCATGATCGTATCCGGCCAAAAAGCCTTCCTGCAGATCATGGACAAACATGCTCACAGGATTGGGATGGTTTTTCCACCAACTGGCATCGATGCTGTCTTGATAATACTCCTCTCCTTTGAAGGTCGAATTCGTAATGGGCCATGTGGTAAAACTGTTCTTGGCATGGAATACGGCGAAATCGGTGCTGGGAGGAAAAATAGTCTGGTAGTCCTCATTGACGTGTGTGGCGACATTGGCCCAGTACAAGATGGAGTTTACATCTTCAGTCGGATTAATCAATCGACCATCGACTTGAACATAGGACCTGCCGGGGTGCAGGGTGATGCCCAGGGTCCATTTCATCCGGTGTCTTGGTTCGATCTCACCAATCCAAATGGTAGCGCTCCCGTCTTCGTTTTGCGTCATGCGGTAGTTTACCGGTATGTTGGTAGAGGCACGGTGGTGGTGAAACACACAGAATTCTACGCCACCTGATATCCAGGCGCCCAGCATTCCGATGTTAGCGGGCTTGATGACATGCTGCCGATAAAACATCTCGTAGTCATTGGTCTTGTCGGTCGCATAGAATAACCGACCTCCAATCTCGGGCAGAACACAAAGTTTGATAAATTCATTTTCCAGATATACCGCTCGGTAGGACTTGTTTACCTTGACATCGGTGGTATTGTCTTCCAATTTATAAGGATAGAGTACCCGACTTGCTCCCTGGTATGATTGGTGGTTAAAAAACATCGGGTTCTTGTCCGGAGCTTTTGTTACATAAGTAGGTAAGACCAGGGGCTCCTCCCAGACTCGTACTTGGGCCAGTGATGGGTAGGCCATGAGGAGGATCAAAAGGAGCGCAGCGAATAACTTGTGCATGATCTTCTTGTTTCTATGAAGTTACAAGAATGTCTTCTTCCCCTAGGGCCCACCGGTACAAAATGCCTTAGAGCAACAGTATAGTAGGGAAGTCTTGTTGCTCATTGGACAGGTACGTCAAGGCGTTCTAAGCGGGGTTTCTTCACTTGAAGAGAGCGCTGCGATTGTTTAAGTGGAGAGGAGCGGCCGGAAGATGGGAGAGGTGTGGGAGTCAGGCAAAAAAAAAGCTCACCAATATACCTTGGTGAGCCCTTTTTTTCGAAGTGATTGATGCTTATATCAGAGATACATTGACTGCATTCAAACCTTTTCTTCCTTCTTCAACATCATAAGAGACTTTGTCTCCCTCTGTGATGGATATTCCATTAAGTCCATTGATGTGGACAAAGACATCCTTTCCACCATCGTCTGGCTTGATAAAACCGAAACCTTTGGCGTTGTTGAAAAATTTTACTGTACCGTTACTCATTGTTAAAATTAAATAGATAATATAAAGAAGCGGCACACAAATTTTTACAAACGTACCTGCCACAATCACGCAAACTACGTCTTTCTGCAGATAGTTCCGGATAATCCAATCTTTATTTTTCTTGGACATCGCGCAGTTACATTGTTTTTTTTACATATGTCAATGATTGCAAGGGTTGTAGGGTGGTCCCTTGCTGGGTTTGAGATTAGAAATTCTACTGTCAAATTTTACCGTAACGCAACTCTTCATGCTATTTGTGCACAATCCCATAGTCTGAATCCTTCGCTTCAGTCCGATGCATGCATTGTGAAACTTCCCTAACATCGACCTTGATTGGAATACGGAGCTCCAAGTTTGCTCGGGCTCGACATTGCAGCAGGCAAATGCTATCTTTCTTATAATGAAGTACCGTGACGTTTTCCTCCTTGTCTTTTTGATCTTAGGCACCTCTGCCTTAGCAGCGCAAGCAACCTATGACAGGGCTGCTGACCAACACGATCATCATGTATTTATGCAGAACAGTGGCTGGTGTTGGTTTCAAGACCCCAGGGCCCTGGTCCATCGCAAGATGCTGTACATAGGGGGCGTGCAGGGTACTAGTCCGGGAAGTGCGACAGTGGGTATTTTTAATCTACGACGGCAAAGAATTGAGGGCCTGGTGACCATGAACGAACACTTTGACCATGATGATCACAATTCTCCCGTCTTTTACGCCAGACCGGATGGAAGTGTATTGAGCATGTATGCACTGCATGGAAGAGATCGAAAGCACCTCTACCGAATCAGCGACACCAAGAATCCTTTACATTGGAGTCGAGAGTACACTTACGAGCATGCCTACCCCAAAGCGGGAAATGTGACATACATGAATTTGTACCATCTACAGGATCAAGGAGTATTGTATAATTTCTTTCGAGGAATCAACTATAACCCGTCCTTTATCACGTCCAAAGATCATGGCGAGACTTGGAGCAATCCCACTCACCTTATTGAAGATGAGGTAGACGGTCGCCATCGGCCTTATGCGCGCTATTGTTCCGATGGAAAATCTACCATTCACATTAGTTTTACCGATGCCCACCCCCGGAATTATGGCAACAGTCTGTACTACGCTGTCTTGAAAGACAACCACTACCACAGAGTAGATGGCTCGACGATCAAGGCGGTCGCAGATGGACCCTTGCTTCCTAGCGAGGCAGATCTTGTGTATGTGGGTAGGGGAGGAACGAATGAGGAAACAGATTTAAGTGTTCCATATAGTGCATGGACCAGTTCGATCAGTCATGATGAAGAGGGCCATCCTCACATTGCCTATTCTGTTTACCTCGACAATCAGGACCACCGATATCGCATTGCCTCCTGGGATGGGATTCAATGGCAAGATCGCGAAGTAGCGCACGCCGGTGGGTGTCTGTATGATCGCGAATCGAGTTATACGGGACTCATAGCCTTAGACCCGCAAGATCCAAGCTATGTGGTGATTTCAACTGATGTGCACCCCACGACGGGGGCACCCTTAGGTGTTCACGAGATTTTTTCAGCCAGAGTTGGTCCGGGTATGGAAAAAAGCAATATAAAATGGGTTGCTCTGACAGAAGAATCTCCTGTACGAAACATCCGGCCTCTCATTTTACGATACCGAAAGAAGCGTGTTGTGGTATGGATGCGAGGAGACTTTCGCACCTACACAGACTATGACCTAGATGCGGTTGGACTGATTGAGAGGATACGCTAGTAGGTTATCTTGATCACCACCATCGCCCCACTCGGGCCGCATACGATGAATAAAGATCTCCAAATTGCGCGCTGAGAAAGACCTCTTCGTCTTCAATCTTATTCCTTTTTCTCTGCCGTCTCTGTACTGCTGGATTCTGGTGCTTCAGTAACCTCCTCTTTGGGTTCAGGAGGGGGTGGTGGAGCTTTGGGGCGGAGGCTGACTTTGATCGCAGCCGGGCCCTTGGGGCTACTGCCCAATTCAAAGATGACATTGTCATTCTCGTGAATCTCTCCCGTCATGTCCGCACCGTGGACAAAGTAGTCGATGCCGGTACTTTCTTCCGTAATGAAGCCGAAGTGTTTTTCTCTATTGAAGAACTTCAAAAATCCAGTCCGAATGTTGCTTAGTTCGTCTTCTTCGGTCTTTTTGGGAGTACTGATGGCGATGTCCTCGAGCTTGATTTCTTCACGCTTGACAGTGGGATCGGGTGGAGTTTCCGTGAGGTTTCCATCAGCATCTACATACATAAACTCTGATGTTTTTACACCTTCGAGCTTCTTCTGCTTCTTACGTTCTGCCTTTTCTTGTTTCCTCTTTCTTCTTTTCTTTTCTCTTTCCTTTTTCCCAAAACTGTCTGCCATTATGCTATCTATTGTTTGTTTACTATTTGTAGTCAGATCCATGCGTAAAATAGATGCATCATGCATTTTCCAGCTGGAATCTAACGTCAAGGACGGCAAAGATACATTTATTCGCAGGGAGTCTTCCCCTAAGGGGAGATCGGACCATACTCGTGTAATGTGAACCATTTTGAGGACAGATTAGTTCAACCAATTCTGCGTTCTTAGACGTACATATCTCTTCGAGGGGCACGCTATTCCTCACAAACAATATTCTGCAAAGTGGGCTGCCTATTGTGAAATAGAGGGGACGACGGCATGTGACTAATGTGGAAGAAATCAAACATCCTCTTGCGGACACCTCCGCGAGAGGGTGTTGTGCTTTAGTCCAATGGACCATCGCTTTATGTCGGGTCCCTTCGTTTCAGGTGCTGGAAAAAGATCTTCACTTTATCGAAAAGGAATCGCACTCTTCCACCCGGCAGAAAGGTGAGCAGACAAATTTTGGACGATCTTTTCCTGTTTTTCGTCTCCCGCAACATTAGTGGTCTCAAAGGGATCATGCTCAACATCGTACAGTTCAGCGGATTGAAAGTCTCCTCTTTCGCCTGCTTCATGATCCCAATCATACCACTCGATATAATGATGTGTTTTGGTATTGATCGAGTATCCCATGTAGCGCCTGCCGTCAGCAGATACTTTAGGTCTCCGGTGAAATTGGCTGAATGCGGCGGTCTTCCATTTCTGCTCCGGATGCTCGAAAAGCGGTACAACGCTTGTTCCCTGCAAGTAGGGAGGGACTGGAATTGCTGCCAACTCACACAAGGAAGGAAAGATGTCAACCAACTCGGTCAACGCCTCCGTTTGCTGGCCGCGATTGGGTTGCTCCGGATAGCGAATGATCATCGGCACTCTAAGGTCTATGTTGTAGTTGGTCATCTTTCCCCAACTGTTGTGGTCTCCCAATTTCCATCCATGATCTCCCCAGACGATGATGATGGTCTCTTCATAGATGCCGAGCGCTTTGAGATGGCTCAAAAGGTCTCCCAGGAGGGCGTCCACGTAGCTAACACTGGCATAGTAACCTTGTCGTAAGATTCTTGCGGTGTCTGCACCCATACGCCAAGATGAGGTGGGGTGTCCAATGTGTCCAAAACCATCGTAGTGCCGCAGTTCATACATGGAGTTCATGCTATAGATTGGTGCATCGGAGGGCATTTTTGGATTGGCAGGAGGAGGGATTTTATCTCGACCATAGAGATCCCAATATCTTTTGGGTGCCGTAAAAGGGAGATGGGGCCGGAAGTACCCCAGTCCCATAAAGAACGGTTTAGGTTCTTTGGCTATCCGGGTCAGTGTCTTTTTCGCGAGTTCGTTGAGGGCACCGTCGTAATACATGGTGTCGTGCACATCAGCAGCTTCCCAGGCAGGGCCCGTATTCCATCCGTCGGCATAACGTATGGGACGTAGTTGCAGCAAAGAATCTCTCTTACGGGCCTGTGATAGATTGACCTCCGGGTCGATGTAAAAGGTCTCACCGTCACGCCCCAACCATTCAGGTCGCAAGTACCTGGAAGGCCTTAGGTCCGGCTCATGCCACGAGACCGAATCGGCCATATAATTGTGAAAGATCTTCCCTAGATTGACCGTATGGTAGCCGTGATCTGCAAAGTATTGTGGCATGGTGACCGCATCGGGAGCCAACTCTCGAAACTTATCTCCCAAGTGCCATACACGAGTAGAGTCAGGCCGGATTCCCAGCATAAGGCTTGCTCTTGACGGGGCGCAAACGGCTGCTTGCGAGAAGGTGTTTCTAAAGGTCATGCCTTCTGCGGCCAGGTTGTCTAGGTGTGGTGTCACCGCAATGCTATCGCCGTAAGCACCTATCGAAGGCCGGAGGTCATCGATGGAGACAAAGAGTACATTGGGCGAGCGAGTTGGTTCCGGCGTACATGTCAGAAAAATCAGCATGAACGACCCGAAGAGCCAAGAAGTTATTCCGGTGAGCGAATGGGAATCCATATCCGCAAATTAGCATGCCTGGTGCTAAGCTCCTAGAGAATATTTATATGAAGGTAGATTCTGCACCATATTCACTATCTTCTCTATGCTGGTTTAGCGGTCATGAATGGGAAATAACCTGATTCGCTGCAACAAAGGATCAATAAATACAATCATATGGCAACGGGAGCCGATCATCAATCCGAGAAGAAGAATCTAAATGCGTTCTGGCGCAGTGCCTACGAATTTTTAGAGAAGCTATTTTATCCACTGGAGTGGTTGGGGCACCACGTGGTACTAAAACCCTTTAGT
>JAHQVP010000205.1 GCA_019634275.1 Saprospiraceae bacterium | reverse complement strand
GATCTTGAACGTCTTCATCGGGTTTGGCTTTGGGTAACTGTTGGCAGGCTTCGAAGCATCCCTGAAGCCGGTCCAGCATAAACTGATCGCTCCCTCCTATCACAACGACCGTATCCTCCGGTAGCAATTTAAAAAGGCTCACCTTCTCCGCAGCCTCAAATTTGCGATTGATGTTGGGGACGATGGCCAGTGAAGAAATGTTCTTCAAAGACAATTGTGATATCGGATTAAAAGTCCGAATACTCTCAATCTCCTCGTCAAACAATTCGATGCGGTAAGGCCACTCGTTGCCAAACGAGAACAAGTCAAAAATGCCTCCTCGTAATGAAAATTGTCCCGGCTCATAAACAAAGTCAACGTGGTCAAATCCATACTCAATCAAGATCTCCACTAGGAAATCCAAATCGACCTCCTCTCCAATCTTCAGGGAGATCCGATTGTCTTCTAAGACTTGCGGCGACACTACTTTTTCTACAAGTGCCTCGGGATATGAGATGACAATATGTGCCAGTTGGGGGGAGGAGGTGATCTTATTGATGGTCTCTGTCCGCTGCAACACTTGATTGTTGTCCAAACGGTCATAAACACCCGGTCTACGATACGAATCAGGAAAGAACCATGTCGGCTTGCCCGGGAGGAGGTTACCTATATTATGATAGAGATAGGCAGCCGCCTCTTTCGTTTCTGCCACATAGAGCATTCGATGCGGATGGACCAGGTAAGCTCCCGATAGGACAAAGGATTCCTGTGCGCCTACGATACCCGTAAATCTGATATTGGTAGGACGTTCACGTATGAGGGATTCAACTGCTTCCTTTCCCCTCTTATCATTCGCATAGATCTGAAGCAGTTGCTCCAAATTTTTCACCGCCGCAAAGATAGGATAAGGAACCAGCTTTGTTCCGTTTTGACAATCTTTGCGCAATGGGCACACAGCGGTTCTATCCGGCAAAAGTTCTCTGGTTTGGCGAATACAGCGTCATCGAAGGAGGTGACGCTTTGGCAAGTCCATTGCATCACTTTGGAGGACAATGGTCGCCGGGCAGCTTTGAATCTGCTCAGAGATTCCTGGATTTCATCCAGGAGCAGCCACTACGAGCCCATTTGGACGTTGACGCCTTGAGTAACATGCTTCGATCTTTTCGATTCCACTCGACCATCCCCATGGGCATGGGTTTGGGCAGTTCTGCGGCCCTTTGTGCATCTGTCTATGACCAGTGTTGCTTTCACTCTGATCTTGATCTCACGTCCAAACAACATGATCTTGGATTAATCGAAAGCCTATATCATGGGAAAAGCTCGGGCTTTGATGCGTTGGTTTGTTTGATCCAGAAGCCGCTGTTACGCACCACTGAAGAGGTCATGGCTGTGACCATTCCAAAGGCTCCCCTGCACTACTACCTCGTAGATTCCAGCATTCAACGCAATACCCTGGATCTAGTCCAAGCATTTCGTAAAAAGAGAAAGAGTCCACGTTTTCGCAAGGCCATGGAAGAAATGGCAGCACTTGCCTCCACCATCATCCGTCAGATCATTGATGGCAAGCCCAAATTGCCTTTGATCAAAGCGTTGAGCTTTCAACAATTTGAGCACCTCGATGTATTCATTCCCCCGGTCATTCAACAACTTTGGAAAAGCACTCTTGATGATGAAAGCCTCAACCTTAAGTTGTGTGGTGCAGGTGGCGGTGGTTATTTCCTCCTGATTTCAGCTCAACAGATCACTGCAGAGACGTGGCGTGGATACGATATTGTAGAAATAGCGCAACCTGGAATGGGTGCAGCCTCTTCCCCTAATTGATGTAGAGAATAAACTCCTTCAAATCAGGATAGGCAGCCAGCAATTCCGTAGAGATCTCTCCTTTTTCCAATTCTTTTCCCCGTACAAAAGGGACAATCACCGCATCTTCAAATCCCTCTGATTTTACGGCGGAGAGTCGTTCTAACGCTGTTGAAAAAATGCCAAAAATTCCCGTATAGTAATGGAAGGATCCATCTTGTCCAGCACTCATCATTGGATCAGCGTACTTCGTGGTCAGGTCCCCTTTATACATTTGGTCAAGGGTAGCAAAACGCACCCGGTAGTAGAGACCTTTTCGCATCTCCATAAATTGATGATACTTGTCCGCCGCCATGGCAGTCGAAACGGCAGGCAATTCATTGGTCACCTTAAATGGTAATTGTTCTCGATTGTGCACCAGGATATCGAGACGCCGGTTAAACCATTGACCCGCTTCGTTGGGGCCGCCATCCACCTGATTTTTAGCCAGAGGGTAAGTGCCTCCCACGCCTTTGTAATCAATTGCCACCGGACGCACTCCGTTCTGCACTAAATATTGCGCCACTTGCTCGGCGCGCTTGGTCGAAAAGTACAGGTCAAAGTTTGAGGTCGGTTCCTCAGCAGAGTGACTCACAATCTCAATCTGGACATGAGGGTACGTCTTGACAAACCCGACGATCTTTTGAAGCTTGGTTCCATTTTGAGGGGTAATGACCTGATTGTTCTCCCGAAAATAAAGCGCCGGCATGGCAAATGGCGCTTCCTCGGGATCAAGGCTTTCTTCTTCTCCATCGTTTGCAACCAGGTTCTCCCTAAATAACTGAAATGCAGGCACCTGATGGAATGAGGGGGGAATTGATCCCGCGATTTGCTCTCGCAATGGCGTCTGGTAGTACGTTGAATACAAATCGAATCCTCCTTTGGTTCCGGATCGATTGCTTGAAAAAAAAGCGGCAGAACCATCCTGCGTGGGTCGAAAGAAGAGATCATCTGCGCCAGAGTTCATGGGAAGTCCAAGATTCACGGCAGCTCTCCACTGGCGTCGCTCGTCCTCATAGGTGATTTTAAAAATATCGAAGCCCCCCATACTGCTGATCCCATTGGAGCTGTAATACAGGGTGCGACCATCATGTGCCAAGAACGGACTGACTTCATCATATTGAGAATTGACTTCCGGTCCCAGGTTCGAAATGAGCCACTCGCCTTTTTGTCGCAAAGCCAAATAGAGATCATATCCCCCAAGTCCTTCATATTCGTTGCTGGCAAAGACCGCTACCGAATCATTGAAGAAATGCAATCCCTGTGGAAAGCCCTCACCCAACTCTACGGCCGATTCCCAACGCACACCAAATTGATCAAACGTGTTGACATTGAAGGTATCTACAAAGATGTCGTAGGACTTATCGTCAGCCCGTGCAAATACAGCCACTTGGCCTGCAGCAGTAAAGTCAAAAAGGAGCTCATCATTGTTGCTGTTTAGAGAAACATTCAGGGGAACGGCTGTTGACCATGCGCCATTGATGATTTCAGAAGCCATCATATCAAAGTCCTGCAAACGTCGGCTTGATTTTAGATTCCCCTGTCGATCAAAATCGTCTACATACTGCACGTGCCTTCCCGAAGAGAAGTACATACGTCCCGAATAGTTTGGACTTTCCACCGGCATTATCTCGTCAAAGCGGGAATTGATGGCAGCGCCCATGTTCTCAATGATGGCCTCTTGTGTGGGTATCGATTGGCGAAGTCCTACGGCACATCGCTTAATGTCCGTGATCAGGTGGTCCCGATGTGGATCCTTGTCATCCAGGATGCCCAGCAACCCTTTGTATTCCTGGACGGCCAGCTTAAAGTCGCCATGGATGTGCAGAACTTGTGCATAGCTCAGCGAAACTTCAGGATCGATTTTCTTGCTGGCATCGATGATCTGCTTGTACGTTTCGATCGCCCCTGCATAATCATTTGTTTGGCGCCTTGCTTTGGCCAATAGAGTCAGCACATCTGTGTCTTCTGGCCTCTGGTGAACGTACTCTTCCAGGCTGGAAAGTGCATCCCAGTAGAGGCCTCGATTCATGAAATTCTCTGCCTGTCGCCGGAGATCCCGCAGTTGTTGGCCGTGCCCCAGTTGTCCCAAGAACAAAAACAGGAATACGGTGCAGACAATCTTAGACGATGTCATCTTCTTCAAACTGTTCCAGATAATCTGCCACTCTTCTTAAGAATGAGCCTCCTAAGAACCCATCAATGATTCGGTGATCATAGGACAGCGACAAGAACATCATTTGTCTGACTGCAATCAGATCCCCAAATTCCGTTTCGATTACGGCTGGTTTCTTGCGAATTGCTCCCGCAGCCATAATCGCAGCTTGTGGCTGATTGATAATGGGCGTCCCCATCACATTCCCAAAAGTTCCGACGTTGGTCAGGGTAAAAGTTCCATCCTGAATGTCCGATGGATCAAGTCTGTTTTCTCTGGCTTGCTCAGCCAGGGTATTGACCTGTTTTGCCAAGCCTGCCAGGTTAAACGAGTCTGCATTCTTAATCACCGGCACAATGAGATTGCCAGTGGGCAATGCGGTGGCCATCCCAATGTTCAAGGCCTTTTTCACAATAATATGATTCCCTTGAAGCGATACATTGATCATAGGAAAATCATGAATGGCCCGGCAAATGGCTTGAATGAAAACCGGTGTGTAGGTCAGTTTGGTAGCATACTTCGTCAAAAAGATCTCTTTGTTCCTCGTGCGCCACTCTACAAGGTTGGTGACGTCTGCTTCTACAAAGCTGGTCACATGAGGCGACGTCTGTTTCGATGCCACCATATGCTTTGCAATCAGCGTACGCATGCGATCCATCTCAAGAATCTCATCCCCTGACCCCGCTGCTATGCTGATGGGTTCTACAGAAGGTGGGACTTCAGGAAGATTGACCTCTTTCAAGAATGGTGGGACAGCATCTCCGCCATCATGTATTTGACTGCGCGAATTTAGGTAAGCCATCACATCACGCTTGGTTACTCGGCTATCGAGACCTGAACCGGGTATGGCATCGAGTTCACTTTGAGAGATGCCTTCTTTGGTTGCAATGTTACGCACCAAGGGAGAATAGAATCGCTCGCTGGAAGAAACGGATGTAGTAGAACTTACCTCAGTTTTCGGCTCGACAGGGGGTACGGTGGGTTGAGTCGCCTTCGGCTGGTCAGTGCTCTTCTTGACCCCATTCTCTTTTTTCTTCTGGTCGGATTTCGAAGATTTAGCTTTGCCTGAAACTTTTTTCGAAGTGTCTATGACGGCAATGACTTCCCCTACTTTGACAACAGCATCTTCGCCAAAACGCAACTCTTTGATCTTTCCAGGAACTGGAGAAGGTATTTCCGTATCCACTTTGTCGGTAGCGATCTCGAGCAGGGTTTCGTCTTCTTCGACTCTATCCCCTACTTGCTTAAGCCACTTTAGGATGGTAGCCTCCATGATGGATTCCCCCATCTTGGGCATCAACAGTTCAAAATCAGGCATTTACGTCTTATAGCTTAACGTCAAAAATCGAGAAATTAATCAGCTAATAAAAATTTTCTCAGCATATTAAGACCGAAGACTGTAGCATACTCTATGTTAATCATGCGATCCTTACCCACTACAATCTTCTTGCTCACCTGGTGCTCTTGAGAACCAACGGTAAGGCAGATCGTGCCTACGGGTTTTGCCGAACTCCCTCCGTCCGGACCTGCGATGCCCGATACTGCGATCCCAACCTTTGCATTCATGAGTTTAAGTACGCCTTGAAGCATTTCTTGTGTTACCTCGATGCTCACAGCTCCGTATGCATCCAATGTATCTGCAAGGACTCCAAGTTGTCTCATCTTGATCTCATTGGAGTAAGCCACACAGCTGCCAACAAAGTATCTACTTGCTCCGGGAATGCTCGTCAACCGATGGGCAATGAAGCCTCCGGTACAACTTTCGGCTGTGGCTACCGTCAATCCCCGATCCACAAGCATTTCACCGAGCACAGACTCCAAGGTGGCTTCATCATATCCAAAAAAAGGAAGACCAATCTCTTCTGCCACACTTGCCGCCACTGCATCTACCTTCTTTTGTTGGGCATCGAGGGAGTCTGCGGTACCATTGGTATATAACCGCAATCGAACTTGACCTCGGGACGGCAAGTATGCTATGCTGACGTCATGATTCTCGATCAAGGGTTCTACCATGGAAGCCAAAGATGACTCTGGTATGCCGACAGTCCTGACGGTCCGTTTGGCCAGGGTGACATCGCTCATCTGATCGAGTCTGGGTAATACTTCCTTGGTCATGAGGTATTTCATCTCATGAGGGACTCCTGGCATAGAGACCAGAATTGCTTCTTTCCAATCGAACCACATGCCAGGAGCAGTGCCTCGTGCATTGGTCAATATTTCTGCCTTATCTGGCATCATGCACTGTTCTTTGTGAGCATCCCGCATAGGAATACCACGTTTCTCAAACATGCGTTGAATGCGATTGTAGGTTGCATCTGAAAAATAGAGCCCGCAGTCCATCACGTTGCACAGCACCTTTTTTGTAATGTCATCCTTAGTCGGTCCCAGTCCTCCGGTGATCAATATTACATCGGCCACCTTCGCCGATCGGCGGATGGCACTTTCTAGTTGGATTGGATGATCGGGCACAGATTCGATGGCCAATACCTGAATACCCAATTCGTAGAGTTGGGAGCCCATCCAGGCAGAGTTGGTATCTACCACTTGTCCGATCAAGAGCTCATCGCCAACCGTCAGTATGATTGCTTTCATTTTAATCCGCGTCTAGCCAAAGATTACTTAAAACAGTAGGAGCTATAGAAATGTTATCTCATGGTGTGCAAATTGCTTCCTGGTGCCATCCGCCAGTTGCATCATCAGACTGCCGCTGTGATCAACACCCTCAATCTTTCCCTTGATCACATGGCCATTGGCCAATTCGTATGCAGACCATTTGTCGCGCTGATAGAGATGCCGATGGTATGCGGCTTTCAGTGTATCAGGATCCTCTTTCACTATTTGATAGTATGCATCGAGGTTCTTGAGTAACAGATCAAGTACCTGTTCTCGATCCAGCTTACTGCCTAAGGCGAGACGAAGGCTAGTGGCGCGCGGGATATCTGCTCGCCACTGCTGTTGATTTACATTGAGGCCGATACCGACCACCACATTGCCAATTTTCTGATCGCGTATGCTGTTTTGAATGAGGATCCCGGCGACCTTCTTGTCATCAATGTATACGTCGTTTGGCCACTTGACTTTGCTGCCCAACACACGGCAATCTTCGATAGTCTTGCGTACCGCCAGACTCACAAATCGATTTAAATCAAAAAGCTGCCGAAGGGCCATGCTCGGTGGTCGCACCAAAAAAGACAGGAGGACATTCATATTGGGTTTACTATCCCAGGTTTTGAGGTGTTGACCTCGTCCTTTTTCCTGATAATCTGTGGTAATCAACAAGCCTTCGCGCTCCTCTCCAGACGCCACCATCTCAAGGAGACAATCGTTAGTGGAAAGTAAGCTCTGATAGTGCTTTCGAACCTTTCCAATCAATCGGGTGTTCTGAATGGTACTCAATATATTTAGTAGCTTTGTTTAAGGTGTGAGGTCGTCTTTTGCGACCTGAAACCAATTAGAAAACGTAAAGGAAAAATTTGAATTCAACCAGTCAGCGCATCTCTGAAAATAACGATACCCTGAGTCTGAATGAATTGATCATAGATGCGATCCAAGATGTCAAAGGTAAGAACATTGTCAAACTGAACTTGCAAAACCTTGACGACTCGCCCGCTGATTTTTTCATCATATGCGAAGGAGATTCTTCCACACAAGTCAAGTCTTTGGCAGACAGCATCCAGAAGAAGATCAAGACAGAATTGCAGCTCCACCCCAATCACATGGAGGGTATGGTAGGTTCAAAATGGATCTTGGTAGATTACTTTTCTACGATCGTCCATATTTTCTATCCAGAAACCAGGGCATTCTACGATCTTGAGGAGCTTTGGAGTGATGCCGATACTACCCTTTACGAGAGCTATTAACTGGTCATAAAATAGGAGGCCATGGCAGATCAAAAACCTGAAAAGGACGACAACGACAAAAAGCGCTTCAATAAATTCAATTCATTTTGGATTTATGGCTTGGCGGCACTCATTTTGTTTGCCACCCAGTTTTTATTTCAATCCAATCTGTCCACTCAAGAAGACATTGCCTTCCCTCAGTTCGCAGATTTTGTGGCCAGCGGCGATGTAAAAACCGTAAAAGTCATCAATGGTAAAACGGTGCATGTATACATACATGCTGACAAATTAACCAGCGATCGACATCGCAATGCCAATAGCAACCAATTTAGCCCGGGCGCTCCCCACTACAGTTTCAACATCGGATCTGTCGACATTTTTGACCGCGACATGAAAGACCTGAATGAAGCACTGCCAAGAGAAGAACGGATCTATCCAGAGTATGAAGAAAAGGTAAACATATGGGGCAACATCCTCGGTTGGCTTCTCCCCATCTTCTTAATCGTTGCCATCTGGCTTTTCATAATGAGGAGAATGAGTGGTGGGGCTGGAGGTCCTGGTGCTCAGATTTTCAACATTGGCAAGAGTAAGGCCACTCTTTTTGATGCCAACACCGCTGTGAACGTCACCTTTGAGGACGTCGCCGGACTGGACGAAGCAAAAGAGGAAGTCATGGAAGTGGTTGATTTCTTGAAAAATCCGAAGAAGTATCAAGCACTTGGCGGCAAGATTCCGAAAGGTGTTTTGCTGGTAGGCCCTCCAGGTACCGGGAAGACTTTGCTCGCCAAAGCCGTCGCCGGAGAAGCCGGTGTACCATTCTTTTCGATCTCAGGATCTGACTTTGTGGAAATGTTCGTGGGAGTCGGTGCTTCGCGGGTAAGGGATCTCTTTCGACAAGCACGTGAAAAAGCACCTTGTATTATTTTCATCGACGAGATTGATGCTATCGGAAGGGCTCGCGGACGCAACAATGTGCCTGGTGGCAATGATGAACGCGAAAACACTTTGAATCAGATCCTGGTAGAAATGGATGGCTTCAACACCGACAAAGGTGTGATCTTGATGGCAGCCACAAACCGTCCAGATGTACTTGACTCCGCCCTCTTGCGACCGGGAAGGTTTGATCGCCAGATTGGCATCGATCGGCCCGATCTTGTCGGCAGGGAACAGATCTTCAAAGTCCATCTCAAGACCATTAAGATAGGCCCATCAGTCAACCCCGAAACATTGGCTGAAATGACACCTGGATTTGCAGGTGCTGACATTGCCAACATCTGTAATGAAGCTGCTTTGGTAGCAGCAAGACACGAGAAGAAATTTGTTGACATGGAGGACTTCAACTATGCACTCGACCGAGTGATTGGAGGTCTGGAAAAGAAGAATAAACTCATTTCCCCAAATGAAAAGGAAATCATCGCCTTCCATGAAGCAGGCCACGCCATTTGCGGTTGGTTTCTTGAGCATGCATCCCCATTGATCAAAGTCACGATTGTGCCGAGAGGCATCGGCACCTTGGGATATGCTCAATACTTGCCCAAGGAGGAATACATCACGCGCACGGAACAGTTGCTCGATCGCATGTGTATGACATTTGGAGGTCGCGCTGCGGAGAAGATTGTTTTTGACAAAATTTCCACAGGAGCACAAAGTGACCTGGATCAAGTGACCAAGATGGCATACAGCATGATTGCAGTGTATGGAATGAATGAAAAAGTGGGCAATGTTTCCTTCTATGGCATGCAGCAAGATCAATTCAGCAAGCCATATTCGGACGATACTGCCACGCTCATTGATGAAGAAGTGCGAGGCCTGGTAGAGTCACAATATAAGCGCGCTCAAGTGCTCTTACGTAAATACAGGAAAGAACTGGATATCTTGGCGAGAGAGCTCCTCGACAAGGAAGTCCTGCTCAAGTCTGACGTAGAGCGCTTGATCGGTCCTCGGCCATTCGAAGAGGCCAAGAAGGTGGAATCCACTGAAAATGAGGCAGAATCTACTGGATTGCACGATCCAAAACCGAATCCGTCTGAAGGCCCAGCTGCTATCGACTAGCACTGTCCAAACATAATTTAAACACATATTTGATGCGTAAATGGCATTCGAAATGGAGTGTGATTTTGCTTGCCCTTGCCTTCCCTTTGGTAGCAGTATCCCAACAGGCATGGGTGCAAGAAAAAGGGACAGGCTATCTGCAAGCTGGGTACTCTTCCCTCTCTTACAATTCCTTGCATAATGGAAACAACGATGCAATAATTTTGCCCAGAGATGTGCAACATTCGATTTTATCCATCTATGGGGAATATGGCATTGCTCACAGGCTCATGTTGCGCTGGAATGTTCCCTTCCATATCACGAAGGCAGGAGCATCCAATACCGAATTTATCGGTACCACTCCCATAGAGGAAGGGACACTTTCGGCTTTTGGCAACCTTGATCTCGGATTGGCGTATTCTTTATTGAGTAAGGATGGCACAGCCGTAAGTCTCCATGTAGGAATAGCTCCTAAGACGGCTAGTGCTGACGAGGTGACGGGACTTCGCACTGGATATGACGCTGCTGCCGTCTCTTCCAGTATTGCCGCAGGCTATGGATCCAACACGTACTTTTTATCTGCCGAACTTGGAGCACAATTGCTTACTTCCGATTACCTCAACCGCCTATTTTTCAAAGCACAAGTAGGTACCTTTCTGGGGGCTCATCAACGGTGGACCACTATTTTCGGATTGGATATACAACAGGCTTTGGGCACTTCTGATGGGGTTGGTCTGAACGGATCTTCTATCCACACTGGATTGTATCTCAATGAGCAGTCTTTTCTTGCTGCCAACCTCAAGATAGGATATCAACCAACCACTTCATCCTATATTTGGCTTAGTGCTGCTGGAGGAATTGCAAAAAACGTAGGCAGAGGCATAGCCTTTAGCCTTGCGATAGCTACGGACATCAAGTAGGGCAACGAAATTCAACCTGGAGCCCAAGAACAGGCTCATCTAAACCATCAATTGCTGTATAACGATTGACTTAGTGCGTCTCCTCAAGTTCGCTTTTCACCAACAGTTGAAAACCATTGCCATGGATATTGACAATCTCAATATTGGGATCTGGTTTAAGATACTTGCGCAGTTTTGTCACAAATACATCCATACTCCGAGCTGTGAAATAGTTGTCTTCGCCCCAAATCTTGGTCAATGCCACTGAGCGCGCCAGAACATCGTTCTTATTCAGGCAAAACAGACGCAGCAGATGAGCCTCTTTAGGAGATAATTTGTCCTTGTGTTCTCCATCTGGGCCTGAGTAGGTCAGGATCCGCAGCGGATAATTGAAATGGAAGTACCCAACATTGAATTCCTTGATCTCATCATTGGGATCCGGCTTTTGCTGGCTGCGCTTTAAAATTGCCTGGATTCTTAGCAGCAGTTCTTCCGAGTTAAATGGCTTGGAGATGTAATCATCTGCACCAATCTTAAACCCCTGGAGAACATCTTCCTTCATCGACTTGGCCGTCAGAAAGATGATGGGCATCTCCTTGTCTTTCTCACGTATTTCCTTCGCTAAGGTAAATCCATCTTTTTTGGGCATCATCACATCGAAGATGCAAAGCGCATATTTGTCTTTTTGATAGGCATCAAGACCGGCTTGACCATCGGTAGCCAAGGTTACCTCAAAATCATGCATCTCCAAATAAGATCGGAGGACATCACCGAAATTTTGGTCATCCTCCACCAACAAGATGTGTTGCTTTTGTTCGCTCATGTGATTATTGCGTGTTGTTAAATAAAGGCTTTATGCCCTTATAAACGTCCATATGTTAATTTTCGTGCGTTTCGTGCTGAGGGAGGCTGACCGAAAATGTGCTCCCAACACCCAACTCACTTTGGACTTGAATGCTGCCCATGTGTGCTTCTACCATTGCCTTCACGTAGCTTAGGCCCAGTCCAAAGCCTTTTACATCATGTCTATTCCCTGTATGTACGCGATAGAATTTGTCAAAAATATGCTTCAGCTGATCACGGTCCATGCCGATGCCTTTATCAGCAATTTCTATGATTACGTCGTCCCCTTGGGTTCGAGTTCGGACATGAATCTCGGGAGCTGCCTCCGAATACTTGGTGGCATTGTCCAGGAGGTTACGCACAATATTGGTGATGTGCGTCTGGTCGGCAAAGATCATGGGATCTTCTGCCTCAAGGGTGGCGGACACCAACCCTCCTTTGGCCACGACATCGAGATTGACATGCTCTACAGCTTGCTGAATCACCTGATGGAGATCAAAGTGGCCCTTTTTGAGCTTAAAATCCCGCTTCTCTAGGAGCGCCATTTGCAATACTTTTTCCACCTGTCCCAGCATACGTTTATTCTCCTGCTTGATGATGGATGCAAATCGGCCTACTTTTGCAGAACTTTCGATAATCATCGGACTGGTAATCGAATCTGCTGCCAAATTGATGGTTGCAATCGGCGTTTTAAATTCATGAGTCATGTTGTTGATGAAGTCAGTTGTCATCTCGGACAGCTTCTTCTGTCTGAAGATCACATGAATCGTGTACGCAAAGCAGAAGAGAATGATGGCAGTAAAGAGAATCGACCACAATATGGTAGGCCAAACATTTCGGAAAAGAATACTTCTGCGCTGCGGAAACGACACGTAGAGCTTACCCAACGCCTGGCCTTCTGAGTTAAGAAAGAGATCGATGTTGTAACTCGACTGCAACAAACTTTGATCCAATACCGTAATGAACTGATCTCCGTCAAGATCAGGCACATGATAACTCCCATTTTGAATTACAAAATCTTGCTGGCTCTCGGAAAAGACACCGTAGTCATAGGTGGAGGTTATGTCTCGCCGAGTCAAATGGTGATCAAGATACTGGGCCAACTTCGTAATATTGATACGCTCCTCCAAGGAGCGCTTGCCCAAAATCTTATTCACCTGCATGGACTCCAAAAGAGAAAACCGATCGGTGAACCGATAACCAAAAGTACCACGACGAAGATCCTGAGTGATACGCAAAATAGAATCTTGCGAGAAATACTGATCAAGTTTTGAGATGCCCGATAACGGGGAGCCGTCGGGAGAAAGAAACTCCATATCGCTCAACTTAT
>JAHQVP010000017.1 GCA_019634275.1 Saprospiraceae bacterium | reverse complement strand
GTACAACTGCCCAGCGTCTTATCGTGGAAAACTATGAAGGCAATTCCTCCTTTGCCGACAAGCTAGTCAGTCAATCAATGAAGAGCATCAATAACCCCTTCGCCATCCATCTGCTGTGGAGTCTAGACGGAATCACCGAGGTCCCTGAAGAACTTATCGACCTGGCCCTGGACAGCAAGGCGTCAGCAGTGCGCAAGGCCGCCATTGCGCTGCTACCCAATTCGCTGCAAGGAAGTGAAAAACTAGTCACTGCGGACCTCTTAAATGATCCAGATCTATTTGTACGACGCGATGCCGCACTTCGAGCCAGTGAACTGCCAGAAACAACGGAGCTGTATGCAGCGATGCAGAGGTTTGCAGAGGACAATGGCAACACTGACGACAAGTGGCTGGACGCAGCTGCGCGCATCTATTTTAGAGAAAAGAATATGGAAGACATCGATGAGCGTGATGTCCACATGGTCATCTCATCTCATGCAGAAGCTCCTGCAGAATGGAAGTATGCAACCACCGAACCAGATGGAAGCTGGATGTCACCAGACTATGATGACGCCACCTGGGAATCCGGACGATCTATATTTGGCACCCCCGATATCTTTCCAGAAATCGGTTCTACTTGGGAGACCGATGAGATTTGGCTGAGACGATCTGTCGATTTGCCTGAAGAAATTTCGGGACCTGTGATCAAAGCCTTAGTAGATGACGACATGGAGCTGTACATCAATGGAAGGCTTGTCTGGACAAAGAAAGGGCATACCCGCAACGCCTATGTCTACAGTCGATTGGGAGCTGACATTACGTTGCCCGCTGGGAAGACAACCATTGCTGTGAAAGCACTAAACAACAGCGGCAATCAGTACATCGATGTCGGCATCGGGAAGGTAGCGGAATTTCAAGCGGACCGAACAGTGGTACTGAATACGGTTTCCTCCAAGATGATCTACGATCAGACTCGAGTGCACGCCACGGCCGGAGAAAAAATCTCCATCGTCTTGAACAATGTGGATGAGATGCAGCACAATCTGGTGCTGGTAGAGCCAGGCTCAACAGAGGCATTTGGAAAAATCGTGGATCAATTTACCCGCGATCCGCGAGCTGCCGAGATGCAATACGTCCCTGAAAGCAGGTACGTCATCGGAGCCACCGATATGTTGGACCCGGGTGAATCCGCACTGCTCAACGTACAGCTCCCAGATCAAGCGGGAGACTATCCCTACATATGCACCTTCCCCGCACATTGGCAGATGATGCAAGGGGTGCTGGAAGTAAGCCCCAAAGGAACCTACATATCCAACAATGCAAATGCACCTCGCATCGTGACCATGGGCGGAGGGTCTTCGCATGAATTTCTGCGCGACTTTGGCATTGCAGATGGGCGATTGATGCACCAAGGCGGAAATAACACAGTTCACTACACAGAAAACTCGACCGATCTTGTGCGCCTGCTCCCGGAAGCAGATGTCCTGTTGATTTCAAACAACCAGGCGTTTTCTGCAGAAGCTCAGGAGGCCATTTTCCAACATGTTGATGCCGGAAAGTCGATGATGATTTACCATCCCAGTGCTTGGTACAACTGGGAGGATTGGCCAGCATATAATCGGAATCTGGTAGGGGGAGGTTCACGCTCGCATGAACCGCTGCAGGAATTTGAAGTGATCGTAAAACGAAGCCAGCATCCCATCATGAAAGGAGTACCCAACCGATTTCGAATCATCGATGAATTATATCGGTGGGAGCGCGACTCGCAAGGGCCGCGTGTAGAAGTCCTCGCCGTTGGTAGAGGACTAGAGTCTGGTGATGAGTACCCGGTTGTATTCGTTGTGCATTATAAAAAGGCAAAAGTTCTGGTCAATACGTTAGGGCACGATACCCGCGCTCATGGCCTGGCGGCATACCAGCAAATCTTAGAAAACGCCGTGGACTGGAGTCTTGGCAGTCATGGCAAACCTGCCCTTTAAAGGCCAAGAATGGGTTGATCTGGTGATCGACAAACAATTTTCTCTGATGAGCCCCGACACAGAGGCTAGCATGCTCGTGTTTAAGCGCACGCTTAGCAAGGTGCCGGGGCAATTTTGAGTACTTAACGTTCTTGTTTTCGGGATCTAAAGTTTGTCGACTGCTTCTTCAATAGCCTGATCCACAAGTTCCGAGACTTTCACCATGAGATCATCCATTGACCCCATTTCCATCTTGTCAAATTTTGGACTGAATTCTTTTGCCTTAATCGGCTTCCTTCCTTTTACTTTGGTTTGTGCTTTCTTGACCTTATCACCATGGGCATCAAAGACATTAATGGTAAGCTTTATCTCAGGCTTACTCTGCTTCGCCAATTTCGAAACCGATGCAAGTGATGCGGCATCCGTACAATAGAGACTCACCGAGTAGTAGAGGTCTCCCTCGTGCCCTCTCTTCCGTGCTTTCTTAATGGCAGCTTTGGCCACGAGTGGAATAGGAAAACCCATGTCGTTATAGGTGACTCCATGTTGCTCCAATACGGACAAGGGTTGGAAAGAAATCGATTTACCCTTCTGCAAGGCACTAACAAGTTTGTCATATACCATATGGTTAAACGTTTCGTGCAGATGCTTCTTGGCTGCATTAAATCTTTCTTTTTCTCTCGAGGTAGTAGGTGCGTAGGTATCCAATTGATTTAGCACATCATCACCCAGTGATGCATAATAGTTGACCAGAGTCTTCTGCTGTTGGGCGGAGCTCGTTTGAAAACAGAGCACGACGGCAGTAAAGACGAATAATGTTAAACGCATGACGCATGATTTATAACGTGAAAAAATTGTAGGGTATCATTTGACTACCCAACCACGCATCAAAGGTCTTGTCTGCTGCGAAAGGAAGAGCCACTCTGCTGGGTGTTAATGCCTACCCTATCGGGTAGATATGTCGGAATATGCTCACACGGTTTGCAAAAGACCCGTCATCATCTTCAACTGGCTATCCTCGGCTGGACAGCTTTTGTACGGCTTGTACCCGATTTCTCACATCCAGTTTGTCATAGATATTCTTAAGATGAAACTTGACGGTATTGACCGAAACAAATTGTGCCTGGGCAATTTCCTTATTCGACAACCCTTCCGCTATGCAGCCGAGCAGTTCAAATTCACGCTGAGTCAATGGGGACACCGCATGAACATTCAACTCCTCCAAAGAGAGACGCTGAAAGTGGCCGTGGCGTGTATTGTCAAGCACATTTGCGACTTTTCCACGTAGTCGATCAATTTCTTGAAGGTGCAAGGCCTGAACCTTTTCTTGCTCCTTCTCCCTGAGCTTCTGACGGAAATAGAGCAAGCCGATGATCGCTGTAGCCAATCCGATCAAGGCAATCAAGATTAGGATAAGTGTTCGTCGCTGACTGCTTACAGCGGCCAATTCTTGCTTCTGGATGGTATGCTCCAAGGAAAGTTTCTCCAGCGCTACCTGCTTCTCTTGAGCACGATATCGAGCATCGAACTCACTCAATTGTCTTTTGTTTTCCAGACTAAACAGGGTATCCCGCAAGACGAGCAAGCGTTCATGCAAGTCCAGGGCCTGAACATACTTTCCTGTAGCCTTGAAGTTCTTTATCATACCCGGGTAAATCTGCGCAAGATTGTCGATCAGATCATGCTCCTCGGCAATTTCACGGGCCAGTTGAAATTTCCGGAGGGCCAGGTCATGTCGCCCTCGATCTGCATGCAGATTGGCCAGATTGGACATGGATCTTGACAACCAGTGATGCATGCCCCGACGTCGATAAATCGAAAGACTTCGTGCAAAATGCTGCTCCGCGAGGGAGAATTTCTTCTGCTTGGCGTACAACAAGCCAATATTATTCAGTCGATGAGCAATCTGCACACTGTCCGATATCTCATAGCTCTTTGCCAAAGCGCGGGAAAGGTACACGCCCGCGGAATCAAGGGCTCCACTCTCTTGATGAGCCATGCCTAGATTGTTTAGAATGACGGAGTGTACCCTACGATCCGTCAAGGTATCGATGTACTGCAACGCTTCATGATAGTAGTGTTGCCCCTGGACATAACTCTTCCAATAGACATGAAGTCGTCCAAGATTAATCAAATCTGATGCTATTCGTCCCTGGTCGCCGAAGCGCTTGTCGATCTCAAAGGCCAGCGTATAGTAATGTATAGCGCTATCCAATTGATTCAGTGAAGAAAAGCAACTTCCAAAATTAGAATAGAAATCTCCGATCACCAGACTTTCTCTGGCAGCTTGTGCATAGGAGAATCCTTCCCTTAGAACTTCAATGGCCTTGTGATACAATTGCATCTCATTGAGATAAATAAAGGCCTCTGCAGCATAAGTCTTAGCCAAATCTGCATAGGCTCCTGTTGCGTGCTCCTTAAGAAGGTTGCGACTTGCGAAGTAATCCTCCAGACAAGCATCCAGCTCGTTGAGGTAGTAATGTGCTTCGCCTTCCCAGTAGTAGGATCTGGCCTCTTCTACAAAATTGCGTTGTTCACTGGCAAACCGACGGATATCTGCCAGCTGTTTTATAGCCGCTACTGGATCCTCCTCCACCAACAGCATGATGGCAGAATCTATCGCGAAATCCACTTGCAGCGCCCGTCCCGGGATCGGGAGGGTCAAGATCATGAGCCCGAGCAAAATTTTAAGAGACGGCATCGATCGGAATATGGCAGCAAGATATTAATTAACCTCCTGGCCGAACAGCTCGCCCAACATACTCGTGCAAAACCACCCCTTTGAGTAGGCACAAGAAACACCTTACCCACTATAGAAAGGATAATTATACATTAGAACATATCTATATATGAAGTACACGCACCCATGCAAAAGAGGGTTCTGAAGGCGAAATACTACCCTTTGGAGTATTGGTGCCGAGGGAGTCAGATCGTAACTTTACCGCGAAATCAAATGCCATGTATAAAAACAGTTTTCTCCTACCGATCATATTAATAACCGCGACTACCTTAGCGGGGTGCTCAAAAGACACAGAAGACGAAGGGCCAACTGACCCATTTCTGGGGGAATGGGAAATCGTGGAAGCCACGGGTATTGCCAGTGACTTGAACGTCGGTACACAGTATGACTTTAAAATGGATGGATCCGTCAAAGTGGGCAAGGGGTTGCTGAGCAACGAAGGGACGTATACCCGCACAGAAACAGAAATGACCATAACCCTCTCCGGTATCGACCTTCACTATGACTATACGCTGAGTACAACGAGACTCACGCTAGACAATAAGTCCAGTGACCAGATATTCATCCTGGAGAGGACATAAATCAACAATTGTATCCCGATGGAACAAGAGCATTTGACAGGCCAATCCTGTCAGGTGCTCTATCCTGGCTCCACAAGGGTGCTTAGGAAGCTAAAGCAGACTTCTCTGCTATGATGACGAACTGCTCTGGCAGTCCTTCCATGGGGGCGTCCTCCCAATCCTCACCTGACTCGCCATATTCTTCAAGGCGCATAATTCGTGCTCCTGCATCGATGGTTGCATTTACCATATCGGAAATGGTCCAATGGAATTCAAAACTCTCCAAGCTTCCGTTTCCTTTGTAGAGAACATCATCCCCAAGCAAGTACCGATAGGGTCCTCGATTGTAGTAGGAATGCTCAGGCACAAGGGCATCGCGAGACTCCTTCCATATTCTGCGTACCGGATGGTATTCTTCAACAATGAATCGTCCTCGGGGTCGCAAGATGCGGATGGCTTCGGCATAATACTGCTGCAGATCAGCAACCCAAACAGCCACATGGCCTCCGGTAAAGACCAGATCAAATGAATTGCTCTCCAGTACGTCTAAGTTGGTTACATCTGCCCTCGCAAATGCAATCTCCAATCCCAAGTGCTCGGCACGTTCGCGTGCATGCTGCAGTTGATTCTCAGAAATATCCACAGAGGTGACTTTTGCTCCAAGTCCAGCCAAAGCAAATACTGCTTGATTGTCCCCACTGCCCAGCACAGCTACTCTACTATCCCGGATGTCTTGCAGAAAGGGCATTAACGGGGGACTAAAAACCAATCCAGGGTCTTCATGGCACTTCTGCCAGATGCCTCTTGAATCCGCACATGCAGCCCAATTGTCCGCCGCAGCATCCCACCGCTTTTGATTGGCCTGGTGAAGATCAGAGAATTGTTTTTCTGAATTATTTGGTGTTTGCATAATCAAATATGCAACATTGTACATTTAGCTCCAGTCTCTTTATTTGAATGGAACTTATGATTGACTCATCGGCAGCTTTGGAAGCACACCTTGAACCTCTAGTGGTGCGATGTCAGGAAGGGCATTCGGATGCATTTAGAGAATTGTACCAACGCTACTCAAAAGCCATGTACAACACATGCTATCGAATTGTCAACAGTCACGCAGATGCAGAGGATCTATTGCAGGAGGGATTTACACAGGCTTTTCGCAGAATCAATTCCTTTGACGGTCGAAGCACCATAGGCTATTGGTTGAAAAGAATCATGATCAATACGAGCATCTCCTATCTGCGCAAGAAGAGATTGGACATTCAGCCACTTGATCTCATTCATGAAAAACAACTGCCGGCGGAAAAAGTCACACCAGAAGAGGTCGATTATAACATCCACCAGATCCATCATTGCATCCAGGAACTTCCGACAGGTTATAGGACAGTACTGAGTCTCTATCTCCTGGAAGGATATGACCATAAGGAAATTGCACAGATACTAAATGTGGCAGAATCGACCACACGGACGCAATACCTGC
Organism: Saprospiraceae bacterium; assembly: GCA_019634275.1. GTDB lineage: Bacteria > Bacteroidota > Bacteroidia > Chitinophagales > Saprospiraceae > CAJQNM01. The sequence goes on along the minus strand of JAHQVP010000017.1, from coordinate 2,356 downwards.
GTGCAAGAAAAAAATTACAAGAGAATCTAAAAGCCTTAAGCAAATGAATCACCTAGAGAAGTTCATTGTAGATAATAAGGAAAAACTTGACCTGTATTCCCCAAACCCTAAGGTCTGGGAGGAGTTAGAAAAGACACTTCCAAAGAAGAAGAGCAAACTGCGAACGCTGGTTCTCTCGCTTTCTACCGCTGCCGCGGTGGCACTATGCCTCGGAGCATACTTTTTTTTCTTGCCCTCCACAGAGCAAGATGCGCTAGCGATGGTGGATAAGGACCTCGTACACATTGATGAGTCATATGCCATGCAAATTGCCCTTGCCCAAGAACATGTGCGACAAAGACAGGATGAAATCAAGACGATGATTTCGATTCATCCGTCGCTGGCTGAAAAATTTCGAGCGGACCTTACGGCATTGGACCTCACGTATGACAAATTAAAAGGAAACCTAACCCAAAATGATAATCAAGAGGTGTTGCTAAAGGCGATGATCTCGAATCTTCAGTTGCAAATTGATGTACTGGAAGACCAGTTGGCATTATTAGAAAAATTAAAAAACAACAGTGATGAAAGTAGCATTTACCATAATTAGTCTGACCCTTGGGTGTTTTACCCTGGGATTGCAGGCCTCTCCAGTGGTCGACAAGGAGAAGACGTACTCCAAGTCCTACCCCCTGAATAAAGGGGATCGTGTGGAGATCTTCAATCAATTTGGAGATGTGCATGTAGAGACCTGGCAGAAGTCTTCTGTACAAGTGGACGTTTCTATTGAGGTAAGTGCAAGGAATGACGAAAGAGCACAGCGCCTCCTCGATGCCATTCAAATCAAGGATCGATCCTCAGGCAGTCGAGTCACTTTTCGGACCGAGATAGGAAAAGCAAGCTCTAACAATTCAAAAAACAATGGAAAGTCGCAGGGCTTTAGCATTGACTATGTAGTTAAAATTCCCGCTGATCAGGAGTTGGAACTGCAGAATGAATTTGGCGAAATCATCCTACCAGATTATACGGGGGCGCTAGACCTTACCAGCAAGTTCGGTGGAGTAGATGCCGGTGATCTTGGCAATGTCAGAGACTTACTCGTCGAGTTTGGAAAGTTTAAGGCCGATGCCATGCACGGAAGCCATGGCGCCATCAAATTCTCGAGTGCCAAAGTGAGGAGTATGAGTGGAGAAAACGACTTAGACATCGAATTTTGTGGGGAAGTAGAATTTGAACTAAGTAGTGACATCAAGGAGATTGACTTCGATGCGGCGAACAGTACGATCGAGCTTATGCTGCCCAACAACCTTTCGGCAACTTTTGACATCAAGACGAGCTTCGGATCCTTTGACAACAATACGAACTACGAAATCGAAGACGAAGACGATGGAGAATCATGGGGCCCCGACTTTGATGATCATTACCGAGGGCGCAGCGCCTCCGGAACCATTCCAATCTACATTGATTCCAGTTTCTCCAAAATTAGATTCAGGAACTAATAGTATCTGACTTATAGTCAGGGAATCCCTGTCTGGTTTTTCGCCTGCAGGGATTCTTTCATCTGATGAGAACTTAAGATCCTAGCCCAACAAAGATTGCAACTTCATTGCCAACCCCATATCTCCCTTGATCTTGATCTTTCCTGTCATGACCGCAGTCATCGGATTCATCTCCCCCTTGGAGACGGCCACGAAATCATCAATGGACACCTTTACAACGGTATCCGCCTCCGAATCCGCCGCAGAGACCACATTTTCTTCGCCTGTACCATCGATCAATAGTTGCTGATCTTCCCCAAAGTCAAATTTTAGTGTTTTCCCTAGCGGAGAAGCATTGGCCGCACGCTCTTTCATTCCTGCCAATAACGTTTCGAAATCCATGTATTTAAATTTTGACCCAAAGTTAAGTTTACTACTCATATAACGTCTTTTGCCCTGGAATAATTCAATGCCCCATTTTCCCTAGCACCCCCTCCGGGCCGAATGACGTGACCTTTCAGATGCAGAGAAGTTTTCTTTTCTTTGCCGCCCACAAAAGAATACAAGCCATGACTGGAAAAATAGAAACAAGCAAAGGCACAATGACCGTCGAGTTTTATGCGGACGATGCCCCCAACACAGTAGCAAACTTTACCAAATTAGCGAAAGATGGGTTCTATGATGGTTTGCAATTCCATCGAGTCATCCCTTCGTTTATGATTCAAGGAGGATGTCCAAATTCCCGTCCCGGAAGCAGCGGCATGCCCGGCACCGGAGGACCGGGATATCACATCGATTGCGAGCTTGATGGCGATCTCCAGTATCATGATCGGGGAGTGCTTTCGATGGCACATGCAGGCCGAAACACCGGTGGATCACAGTTCTTCATTTGCCACAGC
>JAHQVP010000204.1 GCA_019634275.1 Saprospiraceae bacterium | reverse complement strand
AGAAGACCCTTCCTCTACGGGCACATCGAGCACCATGCCCGATACCGTCGAGGTAATGACGTTTGAGATCTGACCATACTTTCTGCTGGCACCCTCACGTAAAAGTTGCAAGTTTGTTATGGCTGCATCAAGCTCTTGTCTGGCGACCTCTACATCCGCTTCGAATTGCTTCAAATTATTGCGCGCCACGATTTTGGCATTGCCAAGTTCTGCTTCACGCACCTGAAGATCCAATTGGGCAGCATTATTATCCTGATCAGACACGACGCCTTCTTCAAAAAGTTGTTGACTGCGCTTTGCCTCCTTTTCCGCATTTTGAAAACTCACCATGGCAGCTTGCACATCTAGACTTTTCTCAAATACTTCCTGCTGTCGCTCGAGTTCTCGCTGAGCCTCTCGATGGCGAATCCGTGCCAGCTCTACACTGGATTCTGCATTATTAATGTTAACCGGACTTGGTATCAACTTAATTTTTGCCAGTCGCTGTCCTTTTTCAACCATGGCGCCGGCTTCCACATATATTTCATCCACGATTCCGGAGACCTGAGGTTTGATCTGTACCTCTTGTCTGGGTTTGATCGAGCCTGTGGCCACCGTTTTCTGGATGACATTGTCTATCTCGGGAGATACAAATTCGTGTTTGATCGGATCTTTTTTACTCTGCTGATAGAAATAGACTCCAAGTCCAACGGACAGAATGGCCAGCACTACACCAGCAGCAATAAGGCAACCTTTGTTCATAGTCTTACTTTTTCTCTTTACGTCATCTGATTATTCATCTTTCAAGGCAACAACGGGATTTACACGGGCTGCTTGCATCGCTGGCAGCAATCCCGTGAGTGCACCAGAAATGACCAATATGATTAATGCTCCCAAACCAACGCTAAGGTCTATTTCGGGATTGGCAAAGAAGTCTCCACCCTCTCCAACAGCCTGGTTGAGGATAAAAATTAATCCAGTGCTGACCAGCAAGCCAATGTACCCCGCTAAGGTGGTGATGAAGACAGATTCAAGCAACACCATACTGATAATGGATCCAGGGGTTGCTCCCATAGATTTCCGAATGCCGATTTCCTTGGTCCGCTCTTTCACCACGATCAGCATGATGTTTCCCACTCCTATCACACCGGCCAGCAAACTGCCGATCCCCACCACCCAAATGATCATGCGTATCCCAAAAAACAGACCAGACACTTCCTCAAACTCCTTTTCCAAATTAAAATTACCAATGCCCTCTTCATCGTCAGGATGCACCTTATGCCGTTCCTTCAATAACGTGACCACTTTCTCCTCGACAGTGCTCACTTTGACATCATCGTGCATGGTGCACACAAACCAGTCAATCACTCCTACTTGATTTCGGATGAGCTGAGCAGTGGTCAGTGGCATGATAAGGGTTTGTTCATCTTCGCTGCTGTCCTCCCCCGTTCTGCCTGATTCGAATATGCCCACGATCAGATATTCCCCTCCTGCCACGGTAAGGTATTCACCAATGGGGTCTTCGTCTTCTTCAAACAAGAGCTCACGAACCCGTTTGCCGATCACCAGCACTTTGCGACGTTTCTCGAGGTCTATCTTGTTGATAAATCTTCCCTCTGCCAGTTTGATCGGTTCGATATGCAAAAGGTCAGGACCTTCTCCTCTTACATCAAAATCTTGCGTCATTCCGTTGCGTGTAATGGGGGGAGATGGGACCCACATACGGGGAGCGACATAGCGGATTTCATCCTTAAAATTGATCCGTATTGCCTCTACATCTTTTTCCTGCAAAACGACCCTTCGTCCAGCCTGGAGACCAGCATACGGCAACCGCGTATTCATTGCCCATACATAGAGCGCATTGGTGGCACGATCTCCAAAGTTGCTAAACACACCATTCTCCATGCCTTTGCCGGAGCCCATAAGAAAGACCAGCATAAATATGCCCCAGAAGACACCTAATGCGGTAAGCCCAGTGCGCAGCTTATGCTTGCGGATGCTCATGAAGATCTCCTGCCATTTATCGTAGTCAAACATATCTATCCTTTCATTGCTTGAATTGGGGAAATCCGAGCAGCCTTGAGTGCAGGTATCAATCCAGCCAGGGCACCACTAAGCACCAGCAGGATCAGAGCACCAATTACTGCACCAAAGTTCACTTCCGGATTGCGGAAAAACTCTGACTCCAGTTCATTCTCCACCATGATGTAGTTTAAGCCATAGATGATGGTAAAGCCTGCGAGCAATCCTACATATCCAGCGACCAACGTGATAAAAACAGATTCTTGCAAAATCATAGCGACAATCGATGCGGGGGTCGCTCCAATGGCTTTGCGAATGCCGATCTCTTTTGTACGGTCCTTGACGATAATGAGCATGATGTTGCTTACACCGATCACACCGGCGATGATGCTGCCGATGCCAACAAACCAGATAAACCCTTTGATAAATCCGAATACCGTTCGAAATTCCTGGTAATCTTCAAGTGAATTATTGATGTAAAGCGCTTGTCGGTCATTAACGTCAAACTTGTGTTTAATGGCCATCTTTTCGCGCAACAATTCCTCCAATGCCATCGACTCTTCCAGAGTAGCATCTCCCACGGTCATCATAATCTGATGCAGACGATCAGTCGATTGAAATAGAGATTGTGCCGTTGAGATGGGTATGTATACGACCTCCGTATCTCCCTCCCAAAAATCCGTGAACTCTCCGACGACCGTATACATAATGCCACCAATGGTCACTTGCTTTCCGATTACATCCTCATCCTTTCCAATCAGGGCACGAGCTACCTTTTCACCAATCAGGCAGACCTTTCGTGCCTGGTCAACATCGAGCTTGTTGATGTTCCTGCCCCTCGTGATGGAAGAATTCATCAAGATGTGATTGGCAGGATGCACTCCACGGACGTTGTACGCCATGCTGTTGTCCTCATATGCTAGGACCGTCTGTCCGCTAAGGTAGAATCGACCCGTAAGGTGCTCCACCCCCTCCAGCTCTTCCCGAATCATATCAATGTCATCATTGGTAAACTGGATGCGTCGCCCCACCGGCAAGCCCTGGTATTCCTGACTTGTTCGGCCTCTCCACATCCAAAGACTGTTTATCGAGTCGTCCTGGAAGTTGTGTTCTACGCTATTTTCCAGACCGGTACCGGCTCCAAGCAGAATAATCAACATGAAGATTCCCCACCAGACACTCAATGCTGTCAGGAAGGTGCGAAGCTTATGACGCTTAATCGAATCGAATATTTCACCCCACTTATCTAAATCAAACATATCAGTGTTCGATGTTTCCGTCCTTAATATGGATGATGCGATCGGTCATCTCCGCGATGTCCTGTTCGTGTGTTACGATCACCACTGTTATGCCTTGCTCATTCACCTCTTTGAAGATCTTCATCACTTCGTGTGATGTCTTTGAATCAAGCGCTCCGGTGGGTTCGTCTGCCAGGATTACTTTGGGTTGATTAACCAATGCTCGAGCAATGGCTACGCGTTGCTGCTGCCCCCCTGAGAGCTGGTTAGGCAGGTGGTCCATCCATGGCTTGAGGCCTACCTTCTCCAAGTATTCTACGGCAAGTTCCTGACGTTCTTTCCGCTTGATCTTACGGTAGTAAAGCGGTAAGGCCACATTTTCCCAAGCATTCTTAAAGGACAAGAGATTGAAAGATTGGAAGACAAAGCCCAATAGTTCATTTCTGAAGTAAGCTCCTTGTTTTTCAGTCAATGACTTCATCAGGGTTCCATCCAGATGGTAAGTACCTTCATCATACCCGTCAAGAATTCCCAAAATGTTGAGCAACGTGCTCTTACCCGATCCTGAAGACCCCATTATGGAAACAAATTCTCCGGCACCGATCTCCAAATCGACTCCCTTTAATACGTGCAGGGAGGTTTCGCCAGTCTGATACGACTTGTGAATGTTTTCAATGCTTATCATTATCTTCCGCAGGTGTGCTACTAATGACACAAAGTCTATAACAATGACCTAATTCTCTAGACCAACACCAGTCTAGCCTATACGAATCGAATCATAAAAGCAAAGACGCGCTTGCCCTGCAAAAGTTGCAACAACTCGAATAACGATGTATGTAAACCTCCTCAGCGATACGGTCACAATGCCTACAGAGGCTATGAAAAGTGTCATGATGAATGCGGAATTGGGTGACGATGTTTTTGAACAAGATCCTTCCGTCAATGCACTACAGGAGTATGGAGCTGGTCTATTTGGTATGGAAGGAGGACTCTTCTGCCCGTCCGGCACGATGACCAATCAAGTTGCCATCCAATTGCATACGGGCCGGACCGATGCGGTGATTTGCGAAGAAGGATCACACATTTATCAGTACGAGACAGGTGGTTATGCATATAATGCGGGCGTGGCCATTACACCGATTCGTGGCACAAATGGAAAGATCACAGCCGATCAAATTGACCGGCATACGCATCCTCAAAATGATTGGTATCCTAGATCCAGCCTGGTGGTAATCGAAAACACGTGCAATAAAGGAGGAGGCAGTTACTATACCCTATCAGAGATAGAACCCATTGCCTCCTACTGCCGTGAACATAATTTGGCGCTCCATTTGGACGGTGCGCGGATCTTCAATGCCCTTGCCGCTACTCGGGAAGATCCGCTGGCATGGGGACGCCACTTTGACACCATTTCCATCTGCCTTTCCAAGGGCCTAGGTGCTCCGGTAGGGTCCTTGTTGTTGGGTTCAAAAAAGCATATGCAGGAAGCGCGTCGCTTACGGAAAGTGATGGGCGGTGGCATGAGGCAAGCGGGAATTTTGGCGGCAGGAGGCCTATATGCACTGCAACATCATCGTGACAGATTGGTGGAGGATCATGTCCATGCAGCCAAGCTCGCTGACGTTTTAAGTGGTCTGCCGGGGGTTCGCGCGATTCGACCTGTGGCTACCAACATCGTAATTGTGGAAGTTGACGATCCTGCCAATGAAGTAGTCCAACGACTAGCGAAGAAAGGCATCGCCGCAGCGGCGATGGCGAACGATTTGGTGCGGTTTGTCACCCATCTGGATGTCACCTCTGAGATGATTGACTACTGCTGCGATGTCCTGCCCGCTGTTTTTAACAGGGCTTAATCCTGACGGTAGGCATAGAAGTAGTCTCCTTCAAACTGGGGATAGAATCCACCAAATTCAACGATGTCGGACTTATCTGCTTCTATTGCCAGTAACGTTTCGTCCACATTCTTTACCTCCTTACCGTTGACCGTCGTGATGATAAAATCCAGCTGCATGTTGGTCGCCATGATCTTGCTGTCCTTATAGATGCTGTTGACCTTGGCTCCGGATCGCCCCCCATACTTATCGATTTCGCTCTGGGACAGGTCTTTTAATTCAAACCCAAGTTCGATCATGTTTGGATTTAGCCTACGGATGATTTTTTGTTGCAAGACTACAGAGGTTTTCAACTCCTTGTTCTTGCGCAGAAAGGTAACATCGATGGCATCTCCCGGATGGTAGCGTGCAACCAGCTCTTGCAGTTCTGGGAAAGTATTGGTGGCATTTTCATCAATGCTGATGATCACGTCCCCTTTTTCAATTCCAGCTTCCTTGGCCGCACTGTTTGGATTAACATAATCCACAAAAACTCCTTTGACTTCCGCAAGTCCAAGTTCGTCGGCAAGGGCATTGTTTATGTTGCGAATGCCTACGCCCAGGAGGCCCCTACGGACTTCTCCATATTGACGTAAGTCAGAGACCACTTTCTGGGCAAGGTTGGACGGAATGGCGAACGAATATCCCTCGTATTTGCCGCTTTGGGTGATGATGGCTGCATTGATCCCTATTAACTCCCCATTGGTATTGACTAGAGCACCTCCGCTGTTGCCCTGATTCACCACTGCGTCTGTCTGAATGAATGATTCCACTGAGGCCTCCGAATCCAAGATGGATATATTTCGGGCCTTGGCACTGACGATCCCTGCCGTCACCGTGGATTCCAAACGAAAGGGGTTTCCGATGGCCAGTACCCACTCTCCTACCTGCACGCGATCGGAATTGCCAAACTCCACAAAGGGCAGATTCTTCGCATCAATTTTTAGCAGCGCAATGTCCGTAGTGGGGTCCGCACCGACCAGCGCGGCGATGTACTCTCTCTTGTCATCCAGAGTAATGCGTACCTCTGATCCACCGTCCACCACATGATGATTCGTCACGATATACCCATTAGGTGAGATGATCACACCACTTCCTGACGAAGTAGTCACATTGTGATTCCAATATTTCTTCTTCTCGGGCTCAAAAGAACGAATGAACACAACGGAAGGTTTGGCGCGATCTGCGGCTTCAATAAAATTAGTGGGCGTACTCGAAAGGAATGCTCGTTGTTTGATCCCCGAGAACAGCTTGTCCTCCACAGAGGCGGCATGAGCGGGCAAACGCTCTCTAACAATGATCTTGCTGGGGTCTTCAAATGCCTTGAATAAGGCTACGGTGATCAGTGAGCTCAATAGCGCCACGATCAGCAAATGCGCCGTGTTTTTCATAGTTCGTGTGTATTACAATCGGTCTTCTCCCTTAAGGTAACAAATCTCTAACGTGGAATTCCAAAATGATGTTTTCCATTAACAAAAGGATAAATCGATTCCTCAGCTGATGGTCCCCGTCCCTCACTCTAGTACGTTCGAGCGGAGCCAGGAGGCCCATAACGACTGTATGGCTTCAAATTAAGGTGTGGAGGAACTCCTCCTAATGAATTCCCCTTCCTCAAGAAGTTTTTGTGCAGTACGAGCCGAGTCTGGGTAGTATCTTTGACTCATTGACGAACAATGAGCAACCGCCTGACAGCCTTCTGGACCACCTTTGTCCTACCAAAACTGAAATTTGCGAGTACTTCTGCTCTTGCAACGCTCGTTGATTATGGCCTCTTCATCCTGCTCGCTTACAGCGGAATGGACAAGACCAAAAGCAATTTGATCTCCGCCACTTCAGGGTTCTTAGTCAATTTCTTTCTGCAAAAGACCTTCATATTTGAGTCCAAGCGATCCACACAACAGTCTTTTATGTATTCGCTGACTTTTTCCCTCATCGGCATTGGCATTAGCACGGCCATAATCCATTTCTTAGTGAAGATTCCTTTCCTAGACAAGCATGCCTTCCTGGCCAAACTGATTGCCACCGGGGTCATGTTCTTTTACAATTACTACACCAAGCAGATCGCTTTCGAGAAAAAGGTAAAGTGGTAGTGAGGGTGTTAGCTCTACTCACTAGAAAGACCATATTCTTCTAAGAGCTCCCTCCATTCAAAGGATTCCGAAAACTCAAGAACGTACTGCGACAAACGCTCCCGCAAGCCCTCATGGTCCGATGCGACTGCAAGCCCCTGATATTGTAGATTGCAACGGAGGGGCAGAATCTCCGCTTCTGGATAGGTGCCTCTGGTGAGATGATATTGAAGGATGGGTTCGTCATAAAACACCGCTTTAACATCTCCCTTCTGCAAGGCTTCAAAGCACTCGTCTAAATCCGCAAAAAGAGCAACCTTCCTAAAAAAGCTCCTTTGCAAGAAATCAGCGGTCGCACTGTGTCTCACGGTTCCCACTCTTTGAGTCTTAAACCCTTCCACCGTAGAGCGATGGTCCGTCAGTCGATTTACGGTAAATGAAGAAGCAATGCTGGCAGTGAAGCCAGAAATGAAAAGGAGACCTGAGAACATCCAAATCAATGCGACTACTTTTCCACCCCTGGTTCTCGGTGTCTTATCTCCGTAACCAACGGTTGTCATGGTCACCACGGACCACCAAATGCCATCCCAAAGTCCTCTCAGTCCAGGCCGAAACACCAACGGATTATCTCTACGTTCAAAAAACCAGGTGAGGCATCCAAAAAAGAGAATAATGGTGAGCAGAATCAGTAAACCTCTAAAGAAATTGAGAGAAAAGAAACTTCGCACCGAGGCCAGAAAACTCTTCCACTCTCCCATCTGCGGGACAGCAATCGCTGTGTATCCGGCATACAGTGGATAAGTAAATTCCATCAGCTTGCTTCGCTGCGAATTCATGGTGAGGGGATTGATGGTAAAGTGAATCTGTCCATTCTCGAGTCCTGAAAGCAACTCCGAGAAAGTGCACTCCCGCCGTATCATCGGCTGCTGCATCCGCTCATGCAGCTGGTCCCAAATCCATTCGGAAATGCCCGAGGGCTCGTCCCCATCCACAATAACAAAGGGCACGGAAGGCATGTATCCCACCACCAATGTATCGTTTGCCCAGCCCATCGCCGAAAAACAGACGAAAATCCCGCAGGTTAGTCCTCGAAGGGCGGAAAATTTCCAGATCGTTTTGAACTCCATTGGCCGATCCTTTTGTTTAATGATCAGGTTCTTGACTAACTTCGCAAAAGTTGACTACATTTTCTCGGCATGCCGTTTAAGCAACCTGACAAGGATGAGTATTTGGGAAACATTTGGGGCTGGAAAGTTTCGTACCTCTCTCTGGCGTTCATCATCATTCTGTTTATCATCATGGTCGCCAGAACTTTGTATTTAAAGAAGCACCCGGAGCATAGGGTTGCCCAACCGGAAACTATTGAAATTATAAAGTGAACATTCCCTTCTTTAAATATCAGGGTACCGGCAATGACTTCATTATTGTCGATCATTTTGAGGAAGTCCGGATCAGTCCTTCTGACCGGGAGCTGATTGAGCAATTGTGTGATCGTAAGTTTGGCATCGGAGCTGACGGCCTCATCATGCTCACTCCACATCCTGATGCTGATTTTGAAATGCTATACTTTAATGCAGACGGGCGGCCAGGATCACTATGCGGGAACGGCAGTCGATGT
>JAHQVP010000203.1 GCA_019634275.1 Saprospiraceae bacterium | reverse complement strand
GTGTGGCGATCACACACCGCTCTCACTTCTGAGATGTAGTCGGGCAAGTGTTCCAGTGGAATGGCTGCGTCCTCAATAAAGGCTATGGGCTTTTTGTCGGTTTTCATCCCCAACATGAGTCCCAGTCCTTTTTTTCTGATGGTCCAAACATCACGATAGGCCTCGCCTTCTGGATGTATGGGAAAGGCGTACCCCAGACCTGCCTGACGGAGTTCCTCTATCAGGGAATGAGCCCGAGCTTGAATCTTATCATGCGTATCGTCGTAAAATTCGATGATCAAGACGGCGGCAGGATCCCCCTGTACCACATGACAGCTCCTCGCGGTGGTGAGATTCTCACGACTCAGCCGAATCACCGTATCGTCAATGATTTCGACAGCAGCAGGACGGTGTTTTACTATCCGCTGAACTGCCCTAATGCTTTCCCCCAAATCTTGAAAATGGGCAAGGCATACGCCTTTTGCTTTGGGTAACTTTTCCAGATTAATCTTAGCTTCTAGGATAGAGCCCAGGGTTCCTTCACTTCCAACAATGAGCTTGGCAAGATTCCAATCTTCCTGACCAGTGAGTTCGTCCATATTGTAACCGCCTACTCGGCGCATCACTTTGGGAAATCTCTTTTCAATCTCTTTTTGGTTGTCAAGGACAAGGGACTTCACTCCACGGTAGATCTCACCTTCACGATCTTGCTTTTTACATTTTAGATCATATTGCACTGGAGAATGGGGAATCAGTTTAAGTTGGGTTCCGTCTGACAGTAAAACATCCAGTTCGATAACATGATCCACTGTTTTTCCATACAGAATGCTCTTAGTGCCAGAGGAATTATTGCCGATCATTCCCCCCACATTGGCCCGACTGGAAGTGGCTGGGTCAGGAGCAAAGTGCAAGCCAAAGGGCTCCAACTTCGTGTTTAGCGCATCCCGTGCAATTCCCGGTTGTACGCGCACCCAATGTTCCTCTGCATTAATCTCAAGAATACGATTGCAATATTTTGAGAAGTCGACCACGATGCCTCTTCCGACTGTTTGACCGGCCAAACCTGTACCACCCCCTCTTGGAATCAAGGGCACGTGATGCTCACGCGCAATCCGTGTGACCTCAACAATGTCTTCAGAGTCTTTGGGAAGTACAATGGCCAGTGGTTCTATTTGGTATAGACTGGCATCGGTTGCATAAATTCCACGACTAAGGGCGTCAGTCAGTACGTCGCCTTTGATGGCCGATTGCAGTTCGCTACTGAGACTTTCATGCTCTACCTGTGTCACCATATCCTTTACCTTGATCTTGGAAAGAGAATCAACTGTGGCATTCGCCAATCCTTCTAAATTAGTTTCCTAAGGGCATGCGTAAGCATACCAATATGATTGGAAGTGCAGCTTTCTCCCATAAGGCCGATGCGCCAGATTTTTCCAGCGAACTTTCCCAGTCCTCCACCAACTTCAATATTATGCTCTAGCAACAGCCTTTTTCGTACATCCCCTTCGTCCAGGCCGGGTGGAACATATACGGCATTTAGCATGGGCAATCGATATTGCTCCGCTACCAGAAATTCAAAACCAAGTGATTCCAATTGCGCCCGCAGTTCCTGGTGATTTCTTCGATGGCGGGCTATTCGATTTTCAAGCCCTTCTTCCAATACGATACGGTATGCTTCGTGCAGTGCATACATGCTCGATACTGGTGCCGTATGATGGTAAGCACGCTTGGCTCCAGCCCAATAATTCTTGACCATGGAGAGATCCAGAAACCAGCTTTGCACTTTTGTCTTTCTCTGTTCGAGGGCAGCTACTGCTTTGGGACTGAATGATACTGGAGAAAGACCAGGTGGTGCACTCAGACATTTCTGCGTTCCGGAGTAAATGGCGTCAATCTTCCAGCCATCTACATCAAGATCCTCACCACAATAGGAGGTTACGGCATCCACGACAAGGAGGGCTCCTGCGGCATGCACCATGGCACTGATTTCGTCAAGAGGTTGTAAGACCCCTGTAGAAGTCTCCGCGTGTACGATCGCAACCAACTTAGGTTGCATGTCTTCAAGGGCCATTTTCACTTGCTGGGGGTCGATGGGCTCACCCCACGGAGCTTCTACCTTGTGCACCTTAGCACCTGCTCGCTCAGCAATGTCTGCCATTCGGCCTCCAAATACCCCATGAATGCAGATGAGAACTTCATCTCCGGGCTCTATGAGGTTGACCAAACAAGTTTCCATTCCGGCGCTGCCAGGCGCGGATACCACAAAAGAAAGGTCGTTCTCTGTGCGGAAGGTCGCCTGCACCCCTGATTTAATCTCATCCATGATGGTGAGGAAGTCGGGATCAAGATGTCCGATCACCGGCTTGCTCATGGCTTGCAAAACGCGTGGATTGATGTCACTAGGACCTGGCCCCATCAGGACCCTATTGGCTGGTTTTAACTCGGTCATGTTCATAGTGCGAAAGATAGGGTTTTGTCACCATGTCCTGGACAGCCTTTGATCAGCGGATGCCTAATCGTCGATCACCTGCTGCTGAGCCTTGTTCTGGGTGACAGCTTGGTGATGGTGGCTGATGAACTAAATGCTGGGCTGCCTGGGAGTCTAGTCTAGGAGTGCTCGATCAGAAAGGGGCCTTGATCGATTCAATCGCTTTTTTTTACCTTTTGCTTAGAGAGCGATCGCTGGGCTGTCAGTTGATCCTCCTTACTATTCTTAATGGGAAATATGGAGAACATGAATGGTTTTGTTGATGCTGAGGGGGCACGAATATTCTACCAGATCCGGGGAGAGGGACCGGATCTGGTCCTATTGATGGGCTTTGGGGCCGATGGCAATGTTTGGGAGTTGCATGCAGCAGAGTATGAAAAGCACTTTCGTTGCATCATATTGGACAATCGCGGAGTCGGCAAATCGGATCAGCCTCCAGGACCTTACACCACCCAGATGATGGCGGAAGATACCGTCGGCGTGATGAATGCCCTCCAAATTGACAAATCGCATGTGGCTGGGATCTCGATGGGTGGAGCGATTGCACAGGAGTTGGCAATTAATTATCCTGAGCGAGTAGATCGCCTTGTCCTCATATCTACCTGGCCCATTTTCAACAATTATGCGAAGTCGGTTTATTCCAACTTGATAAAATTGCGAAGAACATCCACTCCGGATGCATTTATGGAGCTCTTGCAACTCTGGATTTTTGCACCGCCTTGGTATGACGACAACCTGGAGGATCTGTTGAAGGGACAACAAGATGCAGCCAGCAACCAAAACCCTCAATCTCAAAGCGGATTCGAAGGCCAACTGATGGCCTGTATGCAACACAATACGGTTGATCGATTAGATCAAATCAAAGCTCCTACTTTGATAACCATAGGGGACATGGACATCTTTACACCTCCTCCGTTCTCCGATATCTTACACGACAAGATTGAGGGCTCCCGGATTGTCCATTTTCCTACTGGGGGTCATGTGCATCATTGGGAAGACTTAAAGAGATTTAATGAGGTAACCTCATCGTTTATGAGAGAATAAGATTGAGGAATTAAAACCTCAAGATGTAAGCAAGAACGGTAACCATCTGGCAACATAAAAAGATACATGAGCAAAGTAAGACTAGGGTGTGAAACGTACACCTGGCAAATGCCGGGAGAGCAGTACAAAGGAAGATTGGAACACATCATGGAGGTGTGTGCAAAAGCAGGTTTTAACGGAATTGAGCCAGAAACGAGCTTTCTCCAACATCTGGAGGATCCTATACTGATGAAAGATGCGCTGGAAGAGTCTGGTTTGGAACTGGCAGTGCTCTGCGTAGTGGAGGATTGGTTGCATCCCAAGGAAACGGAGGAAGAACATCGTCGTGCTCAGCAGTGGATTGAGTTCTTAGGCCATTTTCCCGAAACCATTTTACTCCTGGTGCAGATGCCTCAGCAAGACCGCACAAATTTGGCAGAACGACAACAGAATTGCATTGATTGCTGCAATGCGTTTGCACGCCGTGCTGCAGAGAAGAACATTATCGTTTCCAAACACCCTAATTCTCCTTCAGGATCGGTATTCCGAACGGCGGCCGATTATGAAGTTCTGATCGATGGTTTGGATCAACAAGCGATTGGATATTGCCCCGATTTAGGTCATATTGCGAAAGGAGATATGGACCCCATGGAGGTGATCAAACAATATCGCGAATGGGTCAACTTAGTCCATTATAAAGACATCTATTCAGATGGTCGTTGGGCACCTACAGGTGACGGCGAAATCGACTTCGTCGAGATCACTCGATATTTGGTAGACAGTGGCTATGAAGGATGGATCATCATGGAGGATGAGTGCGATCGTGCCATCACCGATCCGGACGGCTTGACTTTAGATGATGGACAATACATCGATCGACATTTGAGGCCGCTTCTATAAGCAAATGCAGTCGGTCTAGCCTCCAATTACATCGTGGATTTCTCGGAGAATACCGCAAACTTCATCAAGGGTGGAAGACTTTACCATAACGTAATCGGTATCATAGGTGGAGAGGCTGAAGATGCTGATCTCGGCCTCTGCCAGTGGTGCCGTAATTTGGCTTAGAATGCCGGTGAGTGCAAAATCCAGAGGCCCTAATACTTTGAGTATCGACCATTCTAATTCGGATTGCATCTCCTTGGGGATTAACCGTTCTTCGCAAACGATTGAAACCTCGTCGTGTGTATGGGTTATGCTCCAAAACTCCGATCGTCGTACCCACTCTGGAAGAGGTTCTTCTTTTGGCCATTGACAGATGCCCAATGTCCATGGCATCACTTCTAAAGTGAGTTTCATGCAGGACAAAAATATGCAATGCTTCCACCTGTCCACATCTGGTCTGCTTTGTTATGATCTACGTTGCTCATGGCACTTTTAGTCATGCGCACCAAATTGATGGTGGGAAGGGGGCGATCTTCTCCAGGTAGCCAGGAGTAAATGATTCGAATCTCCGCTTTCGCAAAGTCTCCCTGAGGATCTTGAAAAACAGGTGCAAAAGTGGCTTTGCGCTGAAGGATGTATTCGTCAGGATTGGCTAGGGATTGTATATCCTCCTCTTGAGGGTGCAGGTTGACCCCTTGCCCAGAAAAGGAATACAGTGGCTTTAAGACAAAATCTGCCAAATCGCAGTGATCGGGAAAGGCAGAGACGGTGTAACATTCCGGCGCATATTGATTATGGAGTCGTGGCATGGTGTGCTTTGAAATCTTGAAAAACCAATTGGGATGAACGACCCATTCCACTTGATGTGCCTGACTTAAATCTATCTCTATGTTGTTTTGAGATCGACCGATCTCATCAAAAATGAATCGATTATAGATGCGATCTATTTGATGAGAAGAACCATTCTGATGGTAGATTATCCTTTGGTTGTCAGTGCGAAGGTCCTCTAGACACAGAATGGGTATACCGAGGTGATGAGCAGTGGCGGCAAAGTCAATGCGCGTTTTTTGTGACTGTGGTTTGTAGTCGACCAAAGCAACTCGATCAGGTTGATGCGAACCAAGGATCATGGATTTCATACGCTCCAAATAGGAATCATGATCAAGGCCTCCGAAATAAGGAGTCAGTTCCGGAGGTATGTCATAACTGGACTGGTAGGCCCGAGCCAATTCGTACTGGTAGTAATTTAGAGATGAACATCCTTGCAACTCTATGAGAGCCGGCACAAGTGATCCATCTGACCCTTCGCATATTCCAAAGTCAATGCAAATCAGGTTAGGTCTGCTGCCATCGGGCGAGACTTGGATGTTGTGAGGTATGGCCGACTTCAAATCTTCTTCGGGAAGCCTTAAAAGCTGATCCACGAGATCATCAGCGGAGGCCAGCAATCGTTCTTTGAAATAGTCCGGAAGGAAGAGGGGAGATTCAGATACCCGAAAGTCTAATTGACCCGGAAAACGATCCCGCAGATTGGCAAGCAGTTGCTGATACTTTCCTTGCTGGAATGATCGGTTAAACCATTGTCGATAATTGAGTTCTGCCATTTCCTCCCTTACACAACCGCATGAACCAATTTGTGTGCAGCAGACTGCAGAAAACCGGGCAGCACAATGCGCTCGGTCAAGGCTATTTTCTCTGGGTCATCGAGAAAATCCATAATTTCAAAGTACTTCTGTTCGCCAAACACGGTGATAATATGCTCTTTTTTATCCATCGTTTGAAAGTGTGCCAACATACCATCGGCATCGGCTTCGGGATGAAATTGAGTGCCAAATATTTCGTCGCTAAATCGGATGGCCATGATAGAACGTTCAAGCTTAATGTGCGGGCGATATTTTTCAATAGCTAAAATACGTGCGCCGAAAGAATCGAATCGCACTGGATCCGGTTGCACGACCTGGAATGCCCGTGAATCTACTGCATGGAACGGGTCATCGAGACCCTTGAAGAGCGCTTCTTCACTCCCTGCCTGCGTTCGATGAACAGGCATGATGCCAAAGGAATAAGACTTGCGTTCGTTGACCAATCCCAATCTCCAATGGTGGCAGGCCAATTGAAAGGAATGACAAATCAAGAAAAGGAACTTTCTCTCGGCACCCCGCTTATTATGATCTAGAATCTGATCTAGTAAAGAGAAGAACGGGCCCTCCCATTCATGCCCCTCTGGCAGTGGCCTTCCTGGTCCACCTGAAGAAATAAAGATGTCGAAATCATCAAGGTCTGGGATTTCCACTTTTTGTCTGATCTCGAACACCTTGTAAACTCCGCTTTCCTCATCAATAAACTGCTGGACAATTTGTTCGATGCACCGAAGGCCCTGATTGGGGACACCGTTGTTTAAATCCAAAATGGCGATTCGTGGGATACTCATGCAGCAGATTATGATTGCGTGCTTTTCCTAACGAATTCTCCCCAGGTTAAGTTCGACTTGGTTTTTCGATAAGCTTTTGCTTTTTCAACAGCCAATGTGGCGGCATGCTCAACAATCCAATTGAAATTTTCTTCTCCAACCGAATTTATATCTGCATCGGGCGCTGGATTGCAAAAATCGATTGCAATCGGCACGCCATCGCGTACGGCAAATTCAACGGTGTTGAAGTCATAACCAAGATGAGTGCACAGCTTGATGGTGTCGGCGGTTATTCTCTTCAACAGCTTTGTGAGTTGCTTGCCCTCTGTTTGGTGGCTTGCCTGATATCGCAAATGATGGGGATTGCGAGGCTCATACGGCATGATATGCACGTATTTTTGTCCTAGGCAGTAGACCCGGTAGTAGTCTTCAAATTGTATTTCTTCCTGCAGCATCATGACAAGCCGTCCTGTTTCCTTCAACGTTTCCCAGGTGTCTTCCAGACTGTCCACGCGATATACGCTTTTCCACCCTCCTCCGGCATAAGGCTTCATATATGCCGGAAATCCAATGTGGTTTTCAATGTATTCCCAATCCAAGGGGTATTTCAGATTTCGAAAAGACTGATCCGAGGTGTCTTCTGGCATCTCCTGAGAAGGAAGTAGAACAGTTTTGGGTACGGCGATTCCAATCTTCTCAGCCAGACAATTATTAAAGAATTTTTCGTCGGCACTCCACCAAAAAGGATTGTTGATTACACACGTGCCTTGCAAGGCCGCATTCTTCAGATAGGAGCGATAGAATGGAATGTCCTGGGATATGCGATCAATTATCACATGATACCCGTAGTCCACATTCTGCTGAACCTTGTCAATAAGCACAGGTTCTGCCACAATTTTGCCCTTGCCGATTTCATTAACGCGATCAATGAACGCCCAGGGAAAGGTGTCTTCTTGCCCAAATAAAATTCCAATGCGCTTGATCTTAGAACTCATAGTTTCTTCTTTTTGTGGTTATCCAAAGTAGGTGCCGACATACTCAGGAAAGGCCATGCACCAGAGCGGCCAATCGTGTTTTGCCCATTTCTTTTCATCATACCAATGCGGTATGCCCTTGTCTGTCAGAATCTTGGCCATCGCGATGTTTTTGTCTCGACATATGTCCCAATCAGAAGTCCCTAATACGACTTGCATATGGTGGAATTTCCAGGCTTCAGCGTTGAGGAGGAACTCGTCAGGACAATTGAAGTAGATGCGATCATCGGATGAATCATCCATAAACGATCGCACACTGAAGGAGGCACTTAAGGAGAAGACATGTGAAACCAAATCAGGGACCCGAAAGGCAAGATTTGCCGCATGATAGCCTCCAAAACTGCAGCCCGCGGTGGCGATCCGATGGGTTTCATTTTCCTTTTGCAAGAAGGGAACAAACTCCTTTATAAGAAACTGGACGTAGAGGTCATAATTATGGATCTTGATATGTGCTGGAAGATGCTTGCCGTAGAAGCTGTCGCGGTCAATCGTCTCTACATTGTAGAGTTTTACCTTACCCTGTTCAACAAGGTGATAAATTGATCCATTAAGTCCAAAGTCACGATTCTGTAGATAGCTTCCCATTGTCGTTGGAAACATAAGGATGGGATATCCCCAATGCCCCGTTTTTTCGACTCGGATGTCGCGCCCAAGTACGTGAGAATAGAAGTTAAATTCAGTGATTTGTGGCATCGATCAAAACGTTTCAGTTGGTGGGTTGGTCAGATGGAGGCAGGATGCTGAGCAAGTTATCGGATACATGTTGGCTGTATTGCGCGATCTGATTTTCCACGGTTTCGATCTCG
>JAHQVP010000202.1 GCA_019634275.1 Saprospiraceae bacterium | reverse complement strand
CTCGTGACGCTCATCAATTTTGGGATGCCCATCACTTGGTTTTGCCAATCCGCTGAGATCTCCCTTGATGTCCATCAAGAGTACAGGGACACTGTTGGCCGACAAATGCTCTGCAAGTACTTGAAGACTCTTGGTCTTTCCCGTACCCGTGGCACCTGCAATCAGGCCATGCCTATTTAAAGTACTGAGCGGTATTTTCACGTGCTTACCGGTCAAACAGGCCCCATCTAGCATGGCTCCCCCTAATATGATTGATCCTCCTTCAAATACGAATGCTTCATCAAGCTCTTTTTCGAAGGCTGCCTTCTTTTCTTCACTCATGACAATCTTTGTTGAATGGCTGTACTTACCTGCACAAGTTAATAATCCTGTACTTGAGACTCATCCCTAGCAGCCCCCGTCACACAAGCAAGGCCTTCCCGTATATTCAATTGTTCCATTTACCTACTCGACGTCGGAAGCGTTCTTCATCAAATCGCCAGGCGGACAGATCTAAGCCTGACTCGATTTTCAGCTCTGTCTGGTCCGGCATCAGCTCATGATAAAGGTCCAATCCGATCACTTCCTCTACGTCATCGATTGACATGGCATACTCGCGTAGATGTTGATCTGACTTCTCATTTGGTATGAGAAATGCAATCGCCTTTTGATCTCCATCGAGATCAAGAAGAGCCTTAAAATAGTACTTGGGGACGCTTACCTTGTTACGTCCGATCTTATGAAGTCCTGACTCCAGAACAGGCCCAGATACGATGTACAAGGCCCTCTCCTTTCTTGCCCAATCTCTTGTTTGCTCTTCCAATTCACGCCAAATACCGGCATTGCAGTGATACTTCTGAGGACTTATGTTGCTCATCAGGAAAGTTTCTTCCATTGCCTCGAGTGAATAGTTCCGATCGGCAGCAGGTACCAGATGTCCTTTGGTAAACCCTGACCTTTTATAGTCCGCAAACTGGGCAGAACCACCCACGATAGAGAAGTCGTCTTTAAAATAATCGCTACGCTTAACCTTGTTGCGCGCATTTAGATGCTCCACCGTCAACTCATAGGCAACCCAGGCTGCTTGCTCATGCTGTTCTGAGTAGGCAAGGCTGTAATGACGCTTATGGTAAATGGGCAATGATCCTAATGCCGGTAGATAAAATCGCTCTGAGTTACCAGTAGAAGATGACTGAGATGATAAATCTAAAATTTGGTTAAGTCTGGGAATCAGGACTAGTGCTGCCACCAATGCTACTCCAATGAGCACCAGCAGTCGCAATGGCCCGGAGAACAAGCGGTGCTTCGATTTCGAATGTCTGCTCTGAAACTTTGCCATCTACAATAAAGATGTGATATGTGATTTAATAAACGTCATAGTATTGAGCTTTTCAGATACTCAAACCTTCGAACCAACTGAATAAATCCGTAGTATCCTAGGGTTGTCAATTTCATGTTGGCAGCCCTTTTCAAGTCTTTTCTGATTTCGTGGGATGAAAGCGCTTCATATGATCTTGGTACTCAATAATTGGAACAATGCATTGGCAAGGGATTCCAGGGCCAATTTGATTCTCCATCTTGATCTGTCACGTGCCTCCACATAATTGGAGATCGACCGCAGATGGAGGCAAGGTTGATCAGAGCGGATACACGCCATCAAGTACCCAGCCCCTTCCATTGTTTCTACCTGACAAGCAAATCTGTTCCTTAGCCGCTGCGCGTCTCGTGATGTACCGGTCACCGTCTGAACCGTCAGACCTGAGACTTTTTCAAATCGATGGTCAACGACTGGATCAGCATGGAAGCGAGCAGTAGGTTTGGCCGATCCCGGATAGTCATCCAAAGGACTAATCTCGATATAGCTCCCATCGCTTTCTTGAATCACGAGATCTGCCTGCAGATCGTCTATTACTTCCACCACTTGTCCCAACTCAAGCCTTTTGTCATAGCTTCCTGCTATGCCAATCCAGATCAAAAGATCTGGTTTTGTCTCCTTAATCACTTCCATGCAACTAATGCCCGCTGAAACAGCTCCAATGCCCGCGACGATAAATTGGACCGTATAATACTCAAGAAGTTTTCCTGTTACTTCTCTCTCCCATTTGTCCTTTACCGGCTCAAGTTCCGCATGGGTTGCAGCAAGGATGGCAATCTTTCTCATGGTTCTTTATGATAAGACAGCCCAAATAATGGACTGGTTCCTAAACTCTGATGAAACGTGGTACCTGCGTCAAATCGCAAATTCCTGCCCGTACCATATCCAATACCAAAGGAGAGTAATCCTGGATTAGTCCCGACCCCTAATCGGATAGCAAAATGCTCTACCAACTGGTATTGCAAGCCCAGGCGAAAGTTTTCAATTTGATCAGATTCCTTGCTGATGTCGGCAATCACGCTAAAGGTCTCAAGGGGTTGAAAAGACAGACCCATCGCAAAGACATACGGAAGCGCGTCATCTTCCATCTGGGCAGATCGAAAAGGCAAGTGCATGGTAAAGCCCAAAGTGAGTGCTGAACTCAAATCAGTCAACAAACCAATCTGTCCAGCAAGCAAGGAATTTCGACCATAACCAGGAATAGCGAGTTGGTACCACCTAATCGATGATCCAGCCAATATTTGCTCAGACAGCCTGCGACCATACCCCAGCCCCACGGAATGCTCGCGATAGAATTCAAACCCATATAACTCCAGGGCAACACCAAACGAACCTGATGAAGTAGATATTCGAGCGGCGCTAGAAACCAATTTTAGATCCGGATTACCGTAGCGAAGTTCAGCACCCAAGTATACTTCCAAACCTTCATCACCATCCAGACCTGCCGGATTTGAAAACATGCCCAGCGCGCCCTTGTGTTGGGTTTTGCTTCCCCCCATGCTCCCTATGAAGGCTCCTCCATGACTACTCAACAATGATTGTGCTCCTCCCATTATGCTAATGAGTCCAGAAAAGATGATGCTTAGGGTGTATCTCCAGTGCATAGTCTGATAGATGAGATGGTTAGATGACGCTGAGTTCTGTAGATGGTTTACCGCTGCAATTTAGCAACTTCAATTCTTATAAACTCCACTAGGTAGTTCGGCGCACGGTCCTTAGCCGTTTTTTTATCTTTTCAGATACAGTTGGGAAGAAATTTCGCACCGCTTTAGAGGAAACCATCGAAACAATTTGGGTGATCACTCCTCTGTTAGCATACAGATCATACATACGGGAAAGATGGGGTCAAAAGAGAAAGCCAGTCTCCTTGGAGACTGGCCTATTCACTTGGAATTTTGAATACGATAGTAAGATCGTAAAAAATCTTTAGGTTCTCTTCTCTTTTGAAGGTGGTTTTGGATGTAGAGGACCCTTTGCTTTTACAGACCGCATAACTTCCTCGATCGCCTTCTGCAGCTGTGGGTCAATTCCCTTCGCCAACTGAGTGGGATCTTCAATTACTTCAATGTCTGGGTCGACTCCATGCCCCTCTTTGAACCAGGTTCCATCTGGATTGTACATCCGGAAAGTAGGAACAGTCACTCCACCACCGTCGATCAATGTAGGAGCGCCACTAATGCCAATCAATCCGCCCCAGGTTCGGGTTCCGATGAGAGGACCAAGACCTGCCTTCTTGAAGTAATCGGGAAAGGCATCTCCCCCTGAGCCACTCCATCCATTGACGAGCATGGCCATTGATCCAAAGTTGGCAACAGGTGGCCACTGCCAATTTTTGCCATCTCGAACGGCCCAGTAGGCCAAGGGCTTACGATTAAGTAACTCGATAAACCGATCTGGAATCTGGCCACCATTGTTAAATCGTTCATCAATGATCAAGCCATCCTTGTTCCACTGGCCATAGAACTGTCTTACCAATTCATTTTGCCCATCAACACCTGTACTTGGAACATAGATATAGCCAAGCTTCCCTCCTGATTTCTCATGGACTTCTTGCCTATTGCTCTCTATCCAGGCCAAGTGTCTTAACCTGGTTTCCGATCTAAGCGGTTTTACTACCACTTTACGTGACTCCTCAAATGAGGGTTTGTCGTTGACCGTGAGTTCCACAATCTTGCCAGCTTTCCCTTCAAATGCTTCCCAGGGATCTTTATACTCATTAAGATTGACACCGTTTACGGCCAATATATAGTGTCCCTCCTTCACATTGATTCCAGGCATGTCCAGTGGAGATCGCACTTCGCTGTCCCATGGCGCACCTCGTACCACTTTTCCTACCTGGTAATATTTGCCATCTTTCTTCCAATCGATTCCCAGGTACCCTACATTCTTTCTCTTCG
Source organism: Saprospiraceae bacterium (assembly GCA_019634275.1). Taxonomy (GTDB): domain Bacteria; phylum Bacteroidota; class Bacteroidia; order Chitinophagales; family Saprospiraceae; genus CAJQNM01. The sequence continues at coordinate 9,833 of JAHQVP010000202.1, read as the reverse complement.
CCTGCTCTTGATCTCCACCTCCTCTATAGGTATGAGATGCATTCAATTCGCCGATGAGCTCTCCAATCACAAAATTGACGTCATCTCTCGTCATGCATTCCTCTATCATCTCACCATAGACAGTTTTTAAGCCATCCCAGTCGACTCCATGCATTTCTTTATCATAAAAGAAGTCACGCTCAAACCGCCAGGTGTCGTTAAAAATCTGCCTCCACTCTTCACGAGGATTGATCTTTGTCTCCATATCGTTCAGGGCTAGACCATCTTCAATTTTTTGGTTAGGCGCAATTTTAACGACGCCAGCTCCTCCACGGTTTCGCACCAACATGGACTTACCATCTGCTGAAATTCGATACCCAAAAACCGATCCCATGATCGTCTTTTCCTCTTCTGCCTCGAGGTCGAAATATTTCAGTTCATTGCCATTTTCAGAGGATCCTGAGTTGGCAAAGCGGTGAAAAATGACCTTTCCGGAAACGGCACCAAGGTTGCCCATATTACCTGCTTCCATTGGTAGTTCGATGACTCGTCGTTCAAATCCATCAAAGTCGATAGCCAAAGATTCGTCACCTTCCTCAGCTTCTTCATCATCCGCACTTTCTTCTTCCTCCTTCTCTCCTTCTTCTTCACCTTCCGTTTCCTCTTCTTCTTCCTCCTCTGTGATTTCTACATCATCGTTCTCTGGAGTGAGTGGTGATTCCACATCATCCCTTAATGTAAACATGACCAACGAGGTAGCATTCGGATAGCTCCACGAATTGTCAAAGTCACTGTATACAGGAGAAAACGTCCTGTTGCTGGTCGCATATAGATACTTGCCATCAGGATCAAATGTGGGATTGTGATCAGCATAAAATCCTGAAGTCACCTGCTTGCTGTTGCCCTCTTTAACATCATAAATAAATATGGCTGAATTGCCGTTGTCTAAGCTCTTGCTATACGTCATCCAATTGCCATCATGGCTCCAACTTACTCTAAAGCCCCTCAATCCTCCCTCGAAGAGATTAAGATCCTGATCAATGACTTTATCCAATCGGTTGTCAACATTGAATACATGGATGGACATGGTCTGGTCCACAAAAGCGATGTGCTTGTTGTCAGGAGACCAATACAAATTATAGCGAAATCCCGGTCCAAGTTCACTCAATTGCTTTTCCTCACCTCCGTTTTTCATGTCTCGTACGGTAAGCTCATATTCACCAGATTTATCGCTCCAATACGCGATGTATCGGCCATTGGGAGACCATGCTGGACTTCGCTCTGCAACCCCACTTGATCGCGTTATATTCTGAATAAAACCTTCCTTCGTAGGCAATGTGATCACTTCTCCCCTGGCACCGATCAAAGCACGTTTGCCGTCCGGCGAAATGTCCATTGCAGAAATCTGCGCATTTAACTTAACCGTTCTGGGCTTAATCGAGGTCAGATCTGAAACGACCTTAACTTCAACTTCTGTTGACTTGAGCGATTCCAGGTTGAGCAAGTGCAATTTACCACCCGCTTCGAAGACGATGTCGTCTGGTCCAAGCGATGGGTGATGTACGTCGTACGTACTGAACTGCGTGACCTGGGTATGTACTTTGCTCTTTAGGTCATATACCCAGATGTTATTTCGCTTTTCCTTTCCTTGGTCAGACATGTAAAAGATGCGATCGCCACTCCACATGGGAAGCTCATCATTATTGTTATTGTCCGTGATCTTTTCTGATGCCATCGTATTGAGGTCAAACATCCATATGTCAGCGGCCATGCCTCCCTCGTATCGTTTCCAGGTTCTAAAAATCCTGCTCTTGTCAGTAAAAGCAATCTTGCTGGCATCTGCATTGAAGGAGCCAAATTCAGCATGTCGCATAGGCAATTGCTCGGGCAAACCTCCTTCCAAAGAGAGCTTATAGAACTGATTGAAACGTTGTTTCTGACTATTCATGGAGCTAGAAAAGAGTAAATGGTCTCCCGTAGGATACCAATCGATCACTCGATCGCTCATGCCGTGATGAGTCAGTCGCTCCGGAACTCCCCCGGTAGTAGACAGGGTGTAGATATCCAGATTGCCATCATAATTGCCGCTGAAGGCAATGGTGTTTCCGTCTGGACTGAACTTAGGGAACATCTCCGAACCGACCGGAGAACTCAGTTTGGTAGCCATGCCACCTTCCTTACCCACAATCCATATATCCCCTCCGTAAACGAAGACGATCTCCGACTTGGAAACGTCGGGGTACCTAAATAATCGAGCGCTCACTTGCGCAACGGCCTCTTGGCCAAGGAGTGCTGTGACCAGCACTGCCAGTAATATTCTCATAGTTATTGAATCTTAGGATTGACTAATAAAAACAACCTTGGAAAATAGCAAACTCCGATCCCTCAACAAATCCTTTGCGATGGATGGGGAATAACGCTCCATGAAGATGCCCAATCCGTCGATTAAATGACTCCAAGGTCCTAGCGCATCGCTGATTCAATCGTCACGAATATCAAATAGTCCTCCGCCAGAATCTCCTGCTCTATCTGGGGATAAGGTGCAACAGAATCAAGCGTAATGCGGATATCTCTAAACGTATCTTGGGATTGGCAAGGTTCGGAAGGGCCCAAGCATAGCGAAATCAGCTGTTCCTCTCCTTCTTTGGCCGCCATAATTTGCACTTCAACCTGACCGGCCCATATACACTCGACTCCTTTTGGGCACCGGGAATCCTGAAGGGAGTCTACCCTAAACTCATAGTCGTCAGCCACTGTTGTCGCTTCTCCCAGCCTTAATATGGTGTTGCTTCTTGAGAAGTCTCCTTCCCCATCTTTGGCACAAGAAGATATGATCGATATACAGAGCAGTAATATCCCAAACCATTTCATACCTAAGAAGACGCAATGCTCAGGCAGAAGGTTGGTGATCATAAGGTTAAACTATCCTCCGACATTCATAGTCCATAGACAGGCTGCACTAGGCGTCTCCCATAAAGGGGTAGCGATAGTCCGTAGGAGGATTAAAATTCTCCTTTATCGTCCGTGGAGACACCCACCGGTACAGGTTTAAAATCGATCCCGCCTTATCGTTTGTGCCACTGCCCCTGGAACCCCCAAAAGGTTGTTGTCCTACCACTGCACCAGTAGGTTTGTCATTGATATAGAAGTTACCTGCGGCGTGTCGCAATTTCTGCATGGCTTCTATGACTGCATTACGATCGTTGGCAAAAATTGCTCCTGTCAAAGCATAAGGGGACGTTTTGTCGACAACTTCCAGCACCTCACTAAACTTCTGATCATCATATGGATACACGGTCAATACAGGTCCAAAAATCTCTTCACACATGGTTCTGTAAGCCGGATCACTTGTCTCAATAATAGTGGGTCGAATAAAGTATCCTTCCTCCTTGCTGTAGCTTCCCCCAGCGATGATCTTTGCTTTCTTATCCTTCTGTGCCCGAGCGACATATCCCGATATTTTATCATAGGCGCGCTCGTCGATTACGGCATTGATAAAATTGGTAAAATCCTCTGGAGACCCCATCTGCAAAGCATCCACTTCAGCTACGAGGGCTCGCTTAATCTTTTTCCAAATCGACTTTGGCACGTAAGCCCTGGACGCTGCAGAACACTTCTGACCTTGAAATTCGAAGGCTCCTCTCGTCATCGCGGTAATTAATGCTGCAGGATCCGCACTTGGATGTGCGACTATAAAATCCTTCCCTCCCGTTTCCCCGACTATTCGAGGATAAGAACGATAGTTCGAAATGTTGGCACCAATGGTAGACCATAGGTTTTGAAAAACACCGGTGCTCCCCGTAAAATGCAAGCCGCCGAAGTCGGGATGCTTAAAAATGACTTTTCCTGTCTGAGGTCCATCAGCAAAGACTAGATTGATGACTCCATCAGGAAGTCCTGCTTCTCGGTATAAATCCATAATCACTCTCGCCGAGTATATTTGGCTGTCTGCGCACTTCCAGACGACCGTGTTACCCATCATGGCCGGAGCTGCCGCCAGGTTGGCAGCTATGGATGTAAAATTGAAGGGGCTAATGGCAAATACAAACCCTTCTAGTGGTCTATACTGCAGCCTGTTCCAGATGCCTTTGGCACTTTGTGGCTGCTCTGCATAGACCTGCGTCATATACTCCACGTTAAATCGAAAGAAATCTGCCATCTCCGCTACAGCGTCTATTTCAGACTGATATGCATTCTTGGACTGGGCTAACATGGTCGCTGCATTCATTCTGGCCCGATATGGTCCACTGAGTAGCTCTGCAGCTCGTAAAAAGATGGCGGCCCGTTCTTCCCATGGCATCGACTCCCATTGAGGTTTAGCATGAAGCGCTGCATCTATGGCTTGCTTGACATGCGTACTATTGCCTTGATGATACTTTCCCAAAAGAGTGTCCAAGTCGTGTGGAGCGAACATTTTGACTCGTTTGGAGGTATGAACATCCTCCCCACCGATGTGCATAGGAATCTCGATTTCCGCATGCTTAAGCTCTTCATACTTCCTTTTTAAAGCATCTCTATCTGGACTCCCTGGTGCATAGCTGAAGACAGGTTCATTTTCTGCTTGGGGTACGTTATAGCGGGCATTTGACATGACGGATAAATTTTGTGCGAATCTAGGATTTTTGCTGATTGTCAATTTTGACATTGGGAGGGACCAATAGGCTCACATCTCCCCCCCCTTTGATGATCTCTCTTACGATCGTAGAACTGATGTGCGCATAGGACGGGCGGGCAATGAAAAATATGGTTTCCAAATCTTTGCCGATAATGTGATTGAGCTGTGAGATGGTTTTCTCATAATCAAAGTCCGAGGCATTTCGCAGTCCTCGAATCATGAATTTTGCATCGATTTCTCGGCAATATTCTGCTGTCAGCCCTTCATAATAACCGATGCTAACAGATGGGTAATCTGCAAATACCTCGGTCAGCCATGATTTACGCTGCTCTACACTAAATAGGTAAGATTTACTGGAGTTCTGACCAATGGCTACAACAATTTCTTCGAATAGCGGTATGGCCCTCTTAACGATGTCTAGATGACCAGAAGTAATGGGATCAAACGATCCTGGGAATACCGCCTTTGACATGGTTCACGCTTTTAGAGGCCATAAAGTTCGACTATTTATTTGGTTGATCTGGACAAAATCTTGACTTTCGATTCTAATGGACAATGGACTAACACATTCTGAAAACTCCGAATTGATAAGCAGGGACTCTCTGGAACCCTCTGCCGATCAATTCGACGAACTCATGCAGGCGAGCATGAAGTACGCAACCCGCTTTCTTGAGGAGATCACCGAGGCCAAAGCCTATCGTGGCGTCCACAACAGTGCCGAAGTCATCGCAGGACTTCCTATCATGGAGCACGGTCGAGATTATCAAACGATCTTGGATGTACTTAAAATAGCACTGGAAGGTGCAGGCATCAACGCAGCCAGTCCTCATCACATGGGGTATGTGCCAGGAGGTGGCATAGTTACGTCTGCCTTGGGAGATTTCTTGGCGGCGCTCGGAAACGAGTATGCCGGCTTATCTTTTGCCAGTCCTGGCGGCGTTGCCATTGAGAATGCAGTATTGCACTGGCTAAAGGTTCTATTGGATTTTCCAAAGGAAGGTGTTGGCAATCTTACCTCCGGTGGCTCCATTGCAACCCTTATTGCCGTAGTCGCCGCAAGGCACCACCATTCCGTCACTCCTGAAAACATTCGAAAGAAAGTGGTTTACTCCACCAGTCAACTGCATCACTGTGTGCACAAATCGTTACGGATTGCAGGCCTTGACTTCTGCACCTTCAGGAGCATCCCCATGGAAGAGGACTTTACGCTTTCTCTGACTCAATTGCGTTCTCAAATTGAGCAGGACCATGCTTCTGGACTGGAACCCTTTATGGTGCTGGCATCAGCAGGCAGTACTGACGTAGGTGCTATTGATCCTCTTCTAGAAATCGCTACAATCGCCAAGGAATATCGTTGTTGGTTTCATGTAGATGCCGCCTTTGGTGGATTTTTCAAATTAGTGCCCGAATTGTCTGATCATTTTAACGGCATAGGGCTAGCCGATTCTGTGGTTATCGACCCCCATAAGGGACTCTTTCTGGCATATGGCTCAGGTGCTGTCCTGGTGAGACATAAGGAAGCAGCCCTGCAGGCTTTTGAGTATAGGGCGCACTACATGCAAGATGCCATTACCTCCTTTGATCATCCTGATCCAGCGGATCTATCTCCAGAACTCACCAAACATTTTCGGGGCTTACGGATGTGGCTTTCGCTACAATATTTTGGGGTAGCTCCTTTTCGTCAAGTGCTGACGGAAAAACTAGAATTGACGAGATACTTTTACAGAAAGGTACAGTCCATGGGATTTGTGGTGGGACCAGATCCCATGCTTACGGCGGTCATCTTCAGATGGTCTCACCGGAATTCCCCTGAAGAAGACAACAACATCAACCGACAGATACTCCATGCAATTCAAAAGGATGGACGTGTCTATTTATCCTCCACATCCATCGAAGGCGTATTTTGGCTGCGGATTTGCATCCTGGTATTCAGGACCCATCAACTACATGTTGATCTTCTCCTCGATATACTAGAGAAAAGTCTTGAGACAAAGAAAGATCACCAGGCTACTCCTGATGACCTTTCACCAAACTAATTATGTTTTTTGCGTTTGAGCGACCTTATAGTTTGACCAACTTTTGGCTCAACACCTGATCGTCGTGGACCAGTTGTGCATAATAGATACCTGAAGAAGGCAATAGTTGTCCATTAACTTCCACCTGAAATGTCCCAATCGACAATTCAAATTTGCGATTGACAATCATCTGGCCTGCAGAATCAAACACTCTTAGCACATGAGTGCCGCTCTGTGCAGTAACAATCCTTAATGCAGTCTGATGCACAAAAGGATTGGGTGCAGCTGAAAAGTCCGATGTTATGCTTCCTGTTCTTGATGCATTGCTAATTGGTTCTATTCTGATCAGGTCACCTTCCACAAAGGTTTTCTCATTCTGATCTTCTTGCATCAATTGTGCAGTCATAACGGGCATATCCGGAGTCTCTACAGGCTCTTGAAAGTCGCATCCTTCTGCTGCAGGCAAGATCGTAAGCATTACATCACAGTAGTCAAAATTGCCGCTGGGCTCGCTGATTGTCCACACCCGCACCGGTTGTTCGCCAATATGTACACAACCCACTTGGATGTATGATGTGTCATCCACGTGTGTATCATCTCCGATCCCATCAAGAAGTTCAACTTTAAATCGTACGGACTCGTCCCCACAAATGGGAGTACTGCTGCGATCAAATTCATTGGCCCAAACGTCGATCAGGGCTGAATCAATCTGTCCATCTCGATCTAGATCCATGGGGTTTAGCCTCGCCGTCACTTCCGTTAGACATATTGGACTTGGCGTCTTTGCCGCTCTCAACTCGAAGACGTGCTCACAAGTGGATTCATTTTGGCATTCATCCACCAAAGTCAGCTTTAACCGATAAGTGTTGTCAGGAATCAAATCGGATATGGACAGCGTCAAGTCGCTGTCAACCGATATGGGACCTCCACTGCCGATCTGATCGGTGCTAAATTGACCATTTGACTGCTGCACATCAAGCTTCCACACATATCGATTAATACCGCATCCTTCCAAAATATTGATGACAGGCATCAGCGTGTAATCGCAGGCTGCTACATCCACTACGCCGTTTTGCTCATACGGTATCACAATCTCACATACAGGTGCAACGGTGTCCGTAATAAGCAAAGTCTGTACACAACTATCCATGACAAGCCCTTCATACAGCCACCAGCGCTGGTCATCAGGCCGGTCCGATGCACACCAGTCTGCAAAGTACCAGGTACGCAATACCTTGTAACATGCTCCTTCTGCTCCATCGACGATTTTGAAAACTTTATCTGAGTGCGCGATGCCATATTGACGGCAGTCGAAGTCAAACTTGTACTTGGGATATCCTGTTGCATCTGGAGATGCTGCACCTACTAGATTATTTTGATCATCATAACGAAGCTCACAAACAGGAACTTCTACCTGCTGTGGGATGTCAAAAGCATACTTATTAAAATCGCAAACATTGCGGACATAGGTAAACTGTGTACGAAACACCGTATCAGGCTGTTCACGGTCGCCTGGATGGTCTTCTTCAAAATTCTCACCACAGTCTCTGTAGATCTTGAAGGTCCTTTTTATATAGCCCTCGCCACAGTGGTTAAATTCATACCATACATCCTGATCACATACCAGATTCTCTACACAGTTGGGTAGAATGATGCCATGTGCGAGGTTGACCACATTAGCCTCTCGAACGCATTCGTGATAAACGGAATCGATCCAGGCATAGCCAAGATGCTCATCATATACCTGGACAGGGATCTCCTTCTCGACCAACCAACAAGTACTGTCCGTATACGTCAACTCGCAGTCAATCTCATGCCCTGCAGCATCCACATAAGTGTCATGTTCATAGCCGGGCCAGGCCTTTTTATATCCTCCCAAAATATCATTCAGCATGAGTTTAGCCGTAGTTTCTCCGGCTGCAGCCTTACCTACGATTTCAGAAAGACTAATTAACTTATCGGTTCCAGGATAAGGGTATCTAGTGTCGTTATAAGAGGAACAACTAATGGTCTCTTCAGTAATCACGTCCTTTGGAATTTCGATCGGAGTCTTGTCTTCCACCCAAATATTCGTCCAGGCAATGCTCCAATTGCACCAGTAATCCATGGAAAGTACCTCCACGGCAACTGGCGTACAAACATCCTCACAATCAAAGAACACCTCCTTAGACCAACCTCCTCCTATACCTTCATAAGCATCAATCAGATCTGGTGTAATCCGACTTGAAAACTGGCGAGCAAGTGGATCAGTATACACGGGCAAGAACAATTCATCCAGTTGGTCGCGACAGCTCAAGACATGCTTCCCGAAATCATGTGGATCGAGTTTATACCAATCCTCATTGCACTCAAGGGATGCATGCTTAATCAATGCATATTGCCACGCATTATATAGTATTGAACGACAGGGACCATTGTCATACTTGAGCCACTCTAGAAACGAATGGTATCTGGCCTCGACTTCGTCTATGTCCTTATCGGCTTCCAGGACTGATTGATACAACTGATGTTCTCCATCCCCGTGACATACGGTGTCTACCAAGCTGCACAAATCAATGCACTTCTCTGCCCAGTCACTCCGACGAGCCAACACGACCGCCAAATTGCAATTGTCTGCTGTTCCCTCATCCACATCCTCGGCATCGATCCAGACTTTCTTATCGGTAATGGAGACGGTTATTCCTTTGTCAATTGCTGGAACTGGTGGAGTAAGATCTTTAACAAAGACCAAGATGCTGTCCGTAGTTCGTAGATGGCAGCTGTCTACAGCTTCATAATGTACCCGATATGGTTCATAGCGGTGCGGCAATCGGATTCGTTCTTGGGCCTTGTAACACATTGTCTCGCTGTCATAGAGCAGTTCGACAGTTCCATAGTCCTCGATATGTGCCTTTACTTGCTTGACACCACTCCATGGATCCTGAGCCTCTACCGGGAACAGATATGAATGAGCAGCACACTCTTCGGGGGATGTCTTAATAAAGTTTTGTCCATATAGTCTGAAAGAAGCAGGAACATTTCCACTCCAGGAAAATACCAGATAGATCTCGTCTCCTGGTTCGATCGCTAGACGCGTAAAACCGTTCTGACTGGAGGAAATGTCTACCGGATCCAAGAGAGACACACTGGCTGGAGAAGCAAAAGAGGAAAGATCCATGCGACAGACATCCTCATCATTTCCAACGAAACGGTATCCCTTTCCGTTGATGTAGTAGGAAATATTG
>JAHQVP010000201.1 GCA_019634275.1 Saprospiraceae bacterium | reverse complement strand
TATCATCCCTTTAAATTCTAGATTTAGTAAGTGATTAGCCAGTTCACTTGGCGTCCATGTTGCATTTCTATGGAGCAGATCAATGCTTACAGGGTCCTGGGATTCAAAGTGTGCCATGATGATGGATTCCTCCGGCGTGAGTTCGCTAAAGAGCGGGATTTGAGGATTCTCGTCTGGATTGCTCAGTTCCTCCCACTTCATAAATTCGCAAAGTTCCTTGGCACTCTCCAATAGGTGCGCTCGATGTGACTTAATCAATAAGTTTGTTCCCTTGCTGCAGCGATCTGTAATACGACCCGGGAAAGCAAAGACATCTTTGTGATATCCGTTTGCCAGATCAGCGGAAATCATGGATCCCCCACGTATGTCGGACTCCACCACCAAGAGAGCATCACACATACCTGCGATAATGCGATTACGCATGGGAAAATGTTCACGATCGGGTTTGCTTCCCCTTCCGAATTCCGTCAATAGACCTCCTTGCGTGATCATCTTTTTGGCACAGCCGCGATGTTGCGCAGGATAGATGTGATCGAGGCCACTGCCCATGACCGCCACAGTATCCATCTTGACTTGTAATGCACCTCGATGGGCAGCAATGTCGACACCATATGCCAATCCGCTGACAATCAAAACATCCATCTTACATAAATCGCCAAGCAAGTGCTGTAAAACTGCCAATCCATATTCACTCGGCTTGCGTGTCCCTACTACTGCAAGGATTCTTTTGGCGTTTAGGTCAGTCGTGCCTATGTAGTAGAGTACTATCGGAGCATCTCGTATCCGTGTGAGACGACTGGGGTAGTCTGAGTCAAGATAGAACAGAACTCGGATGCCATTCGCTCTCACATACTTAAGTTCCTTTTCTGCCTCCTCAAGTGCCTTGCTATGCAAAACGGCATGGGCAGCGCTCTGTCCGATGCCCGGTATTTTCATCAACTGCTTTCTTTTTAACTCAAAGACGGCTTGGGGGGATCCTGCATGACTAACAAGTTCTCTCACCAGGACAGGTCCTACTTTAGGAATCTTGGTCAGCGCAATTTTGTACAACAACTGAGACATAGATGGCGAAACTAGATGAGGCGGCATGCTAAGATGGGTGTGCCGCGAGATGATGGTTTTGTGATTTACTTTTTTGAAAATAAAGAATATTTATTGGTGCATCGCAAGTCTGCCAATGCCTGCGACGTCTGAGTCATTTCTGCTAGCTTTGTTTAAGCATGGCAAAGAAGAATAAGTACTATGTTGTCTGGGAAGGCGTTACTCCCGGCATCTACTCGAGTTGGCCTGCTTGCCAGGCCCAAATCAAAGGATACCCCAATGCTCGATACAAGGGATTCCCATCTCGAGCAGAAGCAGAAGCAGCCTATCAAGGCACCTACTTCGAGAGCGTTGAAAAGAAAAAACCAGTAGAGCGAAAGCAAGTAAGTGAGGCTGATATCATGTGGAACAGCATTGCTGTTGATGCGGCTTGCAGCGGCAATCCAGGTCTAATGGAATATCGTGGCGTCGATACCAAAACCGGAACAGAGCTGTTTAGGCAGGGTCCTTTCAAACAGGGAACCAATAATATTGGTGAATTCTTGGCGCTGGTCCATGGACTTGCCCTCTTACAAAAAGAAGAAAAGTATCATTTGCCCATCTATACTGATTCGCGCATCGCACTAGGCTGGGTCAAGCGCAAGAAAGCCAACACCAAATTGAAGAAGACAAACCAGAATGCCATTCTTTTTGATCTGATTCTTCGCGCAGAAAAATGGTTAGCGGACCATACTTTTGACAATCCCATCATCAAATGGGAAACCAAAAGCTGGGGAGAGATCCCCGCAGACTTTGGCCGCAAGTAGTCACTTAAACCGGATGGGGTAGTCTGCTTCAATCTGCCCTTTCTTGATGGCTTCTAACTTTCGACGTATGAGTCGTCTGCGAACAGGTTTGAGCTGCTCCGTGAAGAGTCTACCCTCAAGATGGTCATATTCGTGCTGAATTACTCGAGCATTAAGGTCATCAAAAGTCAGCGTGTGTTTCTCAAAACTTGCATCGAAAAACTGTATCGTGCACGACTCTGGTCTGATTACGTCGCCCCGTATCTTAGGTATGCTTAAGCACCCCTCTTCGTAGGCCCACTCATCTTCTGATGAGTCCACTATCTCAGGATTAATAAACACCTGTTTTATCCCTTTAAAGTCCTCCCCTTTCTGTTCCAGTTGGATGGTATCCACCAGGAAAATGCGAGCAGATAATCCCACCTGGGGAGCAGCAAGTCCCACACCACTCGCATTGTACATGGTCTCCCACATGTTGGCAATCAACTTATCCAGGTCAGGGTAAGAAGAATCAATAGGCTCTGCCACTTGTTTCAGCACCTTATGGCCAAAGGCATAGATGGGTAGTATCATCAGTAATGCTTCAAATAGTTTTGCAAGATAAGTACCGCACTAATCTTATCTACAAGGTGCTTATCTCTTCTTTTCTTTCTCGAGGCTCCACTCTGTAAGATAATTTGGCGAGCTTCCCTAGAAGTATACGATTCATCTTGATATCGGATGGCAATCGTAGGAAACTCCTGTTGTAGAACGGCACCTAACTTCTGGATGGTCTCGGCCAATTGGGCCGGATTTCCATCTGGATGATGAGGCAGTCCCAATACGATCTCCTCTACGTCTTGGTTGGCGACATATTCGCTAAGGAATGGAATCAGGTCGCTATTCGAAATCGTGGGCAATCCTGTCACAATCAATTGTAGGGGGTCCGTCACTGCGACTCCTATCTTCTTTTCTCCATAGTCAATGCCTAAAATTCTGCCCATACTTCTTTGCGAAATTAAAAATCCCCTTCCCCTGACCAAGCAGGGGAAAGGAATTCCATCCCAAAAACAGTAACTTTTTAAATCGCTAAATGGTTTCTTATTGGAGGTGAATCATACGTTTAGATTTCGATCCAAATCGTGACGAAAGGGTATAGTTCATGATGCCTTGAGGCAGGTCGCTTCCCTCAATTTCAATGCGGTTTTTACCTGCTGGAAAGAACTCTGCCACTTTTTGTATCACCCTTCCTGCTCCGTCATAGATCATTAAGGTCACAAAATCAGCTTCGGGAAGATCGAATTCGACCTGCGTGAAAGTTCCAAATGGATTTGGTGCATTTTGTTCCACTGTGAATGCATCAGATCTAAACTTAAGCTTGAGTGATGCCTCCCCCTCAGACGGGGTGACTCCTTGTGATGGTATGCGTGCTTCAGAAATCGCCATTGCATCGCTCAAATGCACTGTCTCCAAAGCCCTTACCTCCAACATCAATTGGAGAGGTGCTCCCTTGTTTACTGAAGACCAACTTATCCGTGCTGAGGACCGATCCAGATTACAATATTTTTCCGCAAACAAAGGGTCATCCGAGATGATCGATACCAACTCCAATTTATCAGGATCAAGTAAGAGATCCATCTGATACCCTGACAACATTTGCTCGGTCTCCATCGCTATCATTGCTGAACTGCCCTTCTGCACAAATTGATCTTGGACGAGGACTTCCATACCACGACTTTCTCGGGCCCGTGAGGCCACAACATTCCCGTCCAAATCCCCTACTTTAATGCCAATGATTTTTATCGGATCTTTCTGAAATGCTGCAGTGACAAATTCAGGAAAGTCTTCTTGATGTGCTTCCAAAGGAGAGGCAAAATTATACTGCGCATCCACAAACCTCCAGGAAGAATTAGAGGGAAGTCGATCAGATTTTCCAATGATAAGTCGCCTCAATTGTATGATGTCGATTGGATTGATCTTTTTATCTCGATTAGCATCAGCCGCTATCAATTGATACGGAGAAGTGAGCCTCTGTATACCCAAAATATGTTTCTGAATTTTGACCAAGTCAAGTGTAGAAATACCGTTGCCGTAGTCTGAGTTCTTCTCAGGGACTAGCCTGACGGATTGTTGAGCAGGCACCATCAGAGAAAAACTTCCTTTGACATCAGATAGTGCCGTACTAGACCCCTTCTCCGATTCTGCAGTCACCTTAACATTGGCGACTTGCTGGCTTCCCTCTGTAAATACTACCCCGCTCACTGCAGAAGAGGGTGGGGCGCTTCCGGAGCAGATGTTGGAGTTGTCATCAAGATCTACAAAAACATAAGTAAAGTCAGCCGTATTGGTCAACGTGTCCTTAACCCAGAACTGCAACAGGACAATGCCATCTCCCACCTTATCGGCGCAAGTGAATTGAATGGCGGTCTGGTCATTGTTGGGAACAACGGGTTCCTCCGCTCCATCATCAATCCTTAGAAGATAAATCAGGTTTCCGGGATCTCCACCGCAAGGCGGGGCGCTGCTCGAATTGAACTCTTGTGCCCAGACTTCTGCAATTCCCTGATCCGCGGTGTTATCTCCATCGGTATCCGTGGGAGTCAATTGTGCAGTCAACATGGAGTGAGCCACTACGCTGGGTTGGGCATCGCTTGACACATTAAAGGTGGTCATTTGAGAAGCTTCATTTCCACATCCATCAGTTACGACAAATCGCAGAATGTATCCGCCAGGACTTAGTGATGCCACACTTGCCGTCTCGCCTGTACCTTGAGCAACGGTCTCTCCAGATAGGGATTGCACTGACCATCTTGCTGTGGCACCGCAAGCGTCACTGATGCTCACGGTCGTCTCTAAAGATGCACTGCAGTTTATCGTTCTGTTTGTTGCACTAACCGACGGCATCGTGATGGTGGGGGCAATGGTATCGGAGACAATAATCTTTTGCGTGTAAGTCTTCACGCCCGGCAGTCCTGCGATGTGATTCCAGTCTGTCGCATTCTGAACTTCGGGATCACACCAATCCATAACGCACCAAGTGCGGAGTACTTTTTTACACCCTCGACCTGCAACCACATCAAACACTTTATCAAAGTACCCGACACCCAGTTGTCGACACTCGCTGATCGCAGCACTCACGTCCGGTGGGTCGGTTATGAATGTAGTATTGCCATCCAATCCATATGTGATATCGCACGCAAAAAACTCAACCTCAGGCTCTGGAGGTAAAATATTGGTGCCCATCGGGCATTGCTTGATAAATATCTTCTGAGTTGCTACTGCAATGGTATCCTGTCCGTCATGTGTTTGTATAACGGCCTCCCAGCTACGTTTGATAAATCCACCGTCACAATCAACACTGGGTTCTTCGACGGATTCAATAAGCTCTGTGGCACAAGCTGCTTTTAGCAACCCATCCCAGTAGTCTCGCGTGCTTTCGGTCCCATCACAATTGATGTTATTAAGCGTCCATTGATCCTGATCCGCCTCATCAAAGACATACTTACCAAAATGAGCATTTAATGCTGCAAGATCACCTGCCAAAACATCCTGGCGATAGTTTGCCGTGTACGCTTCGCAAGAGATCGTATCATCAAGTAAGGCTTCAATTTTCACGGGAGCCACTTTGCTTTCGACGTTGACCATACCCCAGCATCGATCAACATTGCAATGCTGGTCAATCACCAATATCTCCACCATGATTTCCTTACCAACATCGTCACAGCAAAAAGGCACCTCACTCGCAAAGCCGAGCTCAAAAACCCCAGGACATAAACCGGGGTCGTTAGCAACCCAATCTGCAAAATGTCGGTAAAAGTCATTGATGGAATTCTCTCCCGGTGCGGCATTTGTATCAACATTGCAGGCCTCCAACCAATCTGTTCTTCTCGCTAAGATTTGATGGAGGTGGCAATTGTCGTAACTCTCAGCATCCATTGAAGATGCTTTCATCAACGTAAAGTCATCTACATTGGTCAACGTTAGATTAACCGCATCATGACAGACCGCCACAGCAGGGGTTCTATCTGCTACCACCAACACGATACTATCTGCACTGATCTGATGACAAGCATCTTTTGCCTTATATATGACCAAGTGTTTTCCTGGAGATACTCCGCTGACAAATAGGCTCGGTCGTTGGTCTCCCTGATACTCCAGTATCCCGAAACCAGCAGTAGGAGAACTGATGAAAACCGTGATTTCTTCTTCGGTGCTGCAACTATCAAAGACACTTGCGTAGGGAAGCGAACCCTGTCCATCGCAACTATGTCCGGTACCGATCGTATCGGTGAGTAACTCAACTAATACTCCATCAAATGTGTGCTCCTCGAGAGTCAGTTTTGGATCTCCAAAGCTAATCTCTGGTGCGAGATCATCATAAACGACGATCGTATCCACGCAAGTGGTATCAACTCCACAGGACTTTAGTCTCCAAGTGCGCTCTATCCACATGTCATTACAGAAACCAGTCCATACGTCTTCTTGCATGGAAACGGCTACTTTGCACAATACGTCGCTGCCATCTAATGGAATCGTATCGACTCCAGCAATTCCGTACATAGGGGCTCTTAGGGCTGGGTTGCTCAATGCATTAGGGCCGTTCGAGCCACACTGAATACTATCTATACCCTCCGGACAAATAAAATTTCCACTCCTTAGATTGATGGCATATACCCAGGTGGTATCATTAATGTCTTCGACGGCGTCTTTGTACACTGCTCGATAGGTCCGCACGATGGAATACGCAATATCTTGAGTTGGACTGCAGTCGTAGATACTGTCCACATTTTGGCTCTGGAAAGTTATGCTTTGAATGGTGTCGTTGGTGGCACAGATCATAGTGGTATCTGGCCAAAATTCCGTATCGGGAGTCCCTGTCAGCTGTGCCAACGGATGAATACAAAACACCGTATCATTCCTGGGAATGAAGCATTGGGCACTCGCATCTTGACCAGAACAAATGATCAAGAAAAGAGTGGCAAACAAGTTAGCCAGTAACGATGGGACACAGAGAGGGTGTTGAAAACGGGCACGATACTCGTTTTTCATGAGACCTTAATTTTAGACTGTTTAAGAAATGATAGCCTTCCTTTTGGCGGGGACGGCTAACTGGCGTGCGTATCTGGTATCAATCGGTTAAATCTTCAATTGGGCACTTATTGCTGACCATGCAGCACTTCAAATATATATTAGATTTATTTATAATATGTATATCGCTGACCAAGTTTAACATATGTTATTTAGTGCATACGTAATCTGAACATGGTATTGACTCTATACATATCTATATTTCTCTCTGATGTCCGGATGTTTTACTGAGAATGAAAAGCAGCCACTGGTGATCACCAGCGGCTGCTGTCTAAAAGTCTCAAAAATAAGTGCCAAAGTCTTTACTGCTTGAGCAGTCTAAATGTCTTTGAGTAGGATGGACTGGATAACGTTACCAAGATCAGTCCGGGTGGCATTTCCGCTAGTTGTGCATCAAGGTGGATAGCCATTCCTTCCACAGGTGCAAGCTTCCTTCTTGCATAAACAGCACCTCCAAGGCTTCTCAGGACGATTTCTACTTCCGGCTCATGAGGCATCTGATCACCGAGCAAGATTCTGGCGTCACCGGATGTTGGATTCGGTACTATTGTTGCCTTACCGCTGATGGCCTGGGATTCGAGATACGTAGGAACGATTCTCGCCTCGATGTTGCTGGCCTGTGCACAAATACTCTGATAACAAGTATCCGATACATTTCCACAACTATCTTTTGCAACGTATTTCATCACCACTACAATGGTATCTCCCGCAGGAGTTGTGGTCATGTTATCCACTGTCTTAAAACACTCAATAGTGTCAAGGCCACAACACGGACTCTGAAGAATGAGTGATGGCGAAGGGTAATAAATGTCCATGATGGTTTTGCAGTCCATCGCGATGAGCTCAGAAGAACTCAACACTCCATTGGTGATGGGTTGACAGATGTCACTTGGACACTCCAGCACGAGTGAATCTCGGACTTCAACCGTTATAAAGCATTCTGTTTGGTTCCAGCACTCATCAATAGCATAGCATTCGATGATATGAGTGCCAGTGTCGAGGCTAATTGTGGATTCGGGTTCATAGCGAGCACCCTCATAGATGTAGGAAACCGTTACGGCAGTACCTTCACAGCTTCTATTTATCTCAGGAGTTGGTAGCACATATTCTTTACTACAACCTAGATCGGATTCATCAATTACCAAGGTTAATAGCGTATCACATTCAATTTCAAGACCAAAAGTATCCACGACATTGATCATTTGTACACTATCGCGCATTTCAAATGTGCATAGATCAAGCACTGACCAGTGTCGGCTTATCCATTTCTCGGCTCCGCATACCACCATCGTATCAATAGAAAAGTAGCTGACGATCAGCCCGCAATTTTTTCCTATTTCACTGCTATCGAATAAAAGTGGTCCCGGCAGGTCGTCAAGATCATAGTCTGGACAATATAAGATGGTGTCCTTAGGTGCAACCACATCATCCAGACTTGGCTTAATGATGCTTATAAGCTGCGTACAAGAAGACAAGTTACCACTGGAGTCTATTGCTTGCCACAGGATTTTAAGGGTCTTCAAGGTATCTTCGACGCAGGTTCCAGGTGCTGACCCACATAACAACGGATATATGGTATCTATGCCGCAGGCATCCCAAGCCGTCACTCCAAGAGAATCTGGAACCGTATTGAATATATCCACATCACAGCTAACAAATGTATCGCGACAGACCAAAGCTGGCGCATCAGCATCGATCACCTTCACTTTGCAGTAGAAGCTCGAACCGCCCCCTGGGGGTGTCAACTGAACAAGCGCAGTCTTACCAGCATAGGTACAGTCCACCGTATCCGTACCCGTTCCTGGGACCACCAACGTATAGCCGCCACATGCCCCATCAAGAATATCGCAAGGATCGACCTGCTTCTTACCTGTCACCGAATCCAGATAAACCACACTGTGTTCTCGACAGTCCACTGTGGTTGATTCCACGTTCGCCGGTGAAGCTATTGCAAGATCATGACCCGCTAGAGCAACAAGCATAGTGCATACGAGTCGAGTCGTCTTCAAGAAAGTTTTCATATTCTCATATTGAATGTCCTTGGGATGGAATTCCTAAAATGAGAATAACATATTACAAATATATGTAATATGTTTAATAATGCGAATCTTACTCCATCTATTTTTAACCTAGCCAACTTGTTGCTGCTCTCGACGTACTAGAGCTGTTCGGAAGATTCGAACAAGGAAAGGTACAAGCAGAAAGATCCAGAGATTCATGAAGTCGATGTTATACCATATGGTAAACAATTATCATACCAATAATTGGGTGTGGGCTGGCTTGCGTTGGGCGCCAGCCTTTAGTGTGCGTGTGTTCACTAGCGTGGTGTGGGCAGGAGGACGGGGCTAGTGTAAGGTGTAGTGTGTGGGATCACACTGCTAGGAGGTGATACGTGTTTCCCCTCTTAACGCTCAACTTCAATATAAATGGCTTCCACCGTGTGGGCTGGCTTGCGTCCGGCGCCAGCCTTTAGTGTGCGTGTGTTCACTAGCATGGTGTGCACATGAGGACGGGGCTAGTGCAAGGT
>JAHQVP010000200.1 GCA_019634275.1 Saprospiraceae bacterium | reverse complement strand
CCAAGTATGGATGTCCCATGCAGACAGCATTTCCACCATTCCACCACAGTTCGAATTGCTGGCTGGTACCGAGGACATTTCATCAGCGATTTTTCGTAGTCGCACAGATGCATTTTCCGCACCGGTGTACGCCCTACAATTTCATCCCGAAGTTACACACACGGTGCAGGGCTTGCAGATCCTGAAGAACTTTATTTATGACATCGCGGGATGCAAGGGAGAGTGGACGCCGGCATCTTTTGTAGCAGAACAGATTGAAGGGCTGCAAAAGCAAATTGGAGGAGAAGGTGTCCTCATGGGACTTTCAGGTGGTGTGGACTCGACTGTCGCAGCTACTTTACTGCATCGTGCGGTAGGAGATAAGTTGATCTGCTTTTTTATCGACAACGGACTCCTGCGCAAAAATGAATTCGAGGAGGTCTTAGAGTCCTACAAGGGACAGGGACTCAATGTAGTAGGCATTGATGCCCGTGATAGGTTTTACAAAGCACTCGCTGGCGAGTCGGATCCAGAAGGAAAGCGGAAGATCATTGGTCGTGAATTTATCCGTGTTTTTGAAGAAGAAGCGCGAAAACTGGAAGGCGTAACCTGGTTGGGCCAGGGAACCATCTATCCGGATGTAATTGAGTCGGTTTCTGTTACGGGCCCAAGTGTAACCATTAAGTCACATCACAATGTTGGAGGCCTACCTGATCATCTCGATCTGAAGATTGTGGAACCTTTGCGCAATCTTTTTAAAGATGAGGTCCGAAGAGTCGGAAGTGAATTGAATATTCCCATGGATATCCTGGGTCGGCACCCGTTTCCAGGACCTGGCCTAGGCATTCGGATTTTGGGAGACATCACCCCACAAAAAGTAGATTTGCTGCAGGCGGCAGATCATATATTTATTTCCGAACTTAAAAATCAAGGACTGTACGACGAGGTGTGGCAGGCAGGGGTAATCCTGCTGCCGGTGCAAAGTGTAGGGGTGATGGGAGATGAGCGTACCTACGAACAAGCTGTTGCACTTCGTTCTGTAAACAGTTCTGATGGGATGACTGCAGTGTGGAGTCCTCTGCCGCATGACTTTCTTTCGTTGGTATCGACGAGAATAATTAACGAAGTCAAAGGCATTAATAGGGTTGTTTATGACATCAGTACAAAACCTCCGGCAACGATCGAATGGGAATAGGCAGCTAGCAGCCCTATGTTTCTTCGTATTGTTGATATCTTCTTGTTCGCTGCTTAAGCCAACGACCACCACTGAGGTGCCCGTCGAAGAGAAGCCCACTGAGGAAGTTACCCGATCCGTGGTGGACACCATAGATTTATCATTGGTCTCCGAAGACGATTTCGTCCCTATTAGAGAAAGAAGTGTTCCCGTAACGACGACTACCAAGCAGCGTTATCAGGTGCTTTTGACAGCTCCTTTTGGAGCGGAACAGGCGTCACTCGCCATTGATCGTCTCTCCAGCAGACGCCAGCGCTTGCTCCAGTTTTATCTTGGGTTTAAGCATGCGCTTGAACATGAGCCCATGGACGTCGGCATAAACCTTTCCGTCTTTGACTCCGATGGAATGAACCTGACACCGGAACAACTGAGACAAGATCCTGCTTTTATGGATGCAGATCTGTTTATCGGCCCTTATCTATCTCCGAATGTAAAGGCCGTTTCTGATTTTGCAAAGGAAGAAGGCAAGGTGGTTATATCCCCGTGGAATTCGACCCCGGTCGTCACCGACAATCCCATGTACATTCAGATGCGCCCCTCTTTGGAGCGCCACTGTGAAGCGCTCACCGTTTTTGCGAAAGGGCGCAATCCCAGTGAAGAATTACTCATCATCACCACAGACTCAGATCGTGACCGGGATATCCGCGAAGGCATCCAGGCGGTGCATGCCCGACTTGAAGGAGATCCCAATGCCCAGAAACTCAATGAATTTATCATCAGTGATATCAATGCCGAGGGCATCATGGATCAATTCCTTTCGATCTGGATGACCGACAGTGTTCGTGCCATCATCCTTCCTCTATGGAGTAATGAACCTTTTCTGATTTCGGTCCTGGGTAAAATAAATTTTGCAAAGGGGAATCGGGAAATTAGTGTCTATGGTCTTCCACAATGGGCTACTATGGAGCGCATGGACTATGACATTTTGGAAAACTTGCAGGTGTATATTTCAGCTACTCGCCCGATCCGTTACCAGGACGACCAGTCAAAAGATTTCGCTCGATCATTCTTTGAGCGATATGGTGTGTTGCCCGACCCGGAGGCATACTATGGACTTGATATGGGGGTCTGGACGGGACATATGTTGGAACAGAATGGCACATTGATTACGGAAGGACTACAGGACGCCAATGGTGCCGGTACGAAGCAGCAATTTAGCTTTTTAGAAAAGTTGCAGGAAGGGGGGGAAAGTGTCGGATACCACATCAACGACTACATTGGGATAATGCATTTTGAAGATTATCAATTCGTACCCGTAAAGGACAGTTGGCGGTGACACCGGAGCGCCAGGAACGATTAAGGAAAGTTGCCTCTCAGCGGCAACTAGATGTAACGGTCCTGTTGGAAAATGTACATGATCCCCATAATATTTCAGCCATTCTACGCAGTTGTGATGCCATCGGAATCCCAAAGATTTACCTTCTAAATACGGATCCACGATTGCAGGACGATGGTGTACATCAGCTCAGCCATCGCTCATCGGCCGGCACCACCAAATGGATCGAGGTGGTCATATTTGAATCCATTAGCGAAGCAGTTTCCGTACTTAAGAGCACGTATCAGAGACTTCTTTGTGCCGCGTTGGTTGCTGAGTCGGATGATCTCTATGCACTTGACCTAACCCAATCTGCTGCTTTTGTATTTGGCAACGAACATGAAGGAGTATCCAGCGAATTACAATCCCACTGTACCGGCAGCTTCATTATTCCTCAGGTGGGGATGGTCCAGTCGCTCAACGTGTCGGTCGCCTGTGCAGTGAGTCTATACGAATGCTATCGTCAGCGGGCGGATCAGGGTAAATACGGGACAGACCTGACTACGAGACAACACCAGCTGTACGAGATGTATAAGGCCATTCATCGGGGCGAAATAAAACTGCACGACGAGGATGAATCAGCTTAAGCATCCGCAGATGATGTCCTGCCCAGTATTTGGCTTTTAACGCTTGATCAATTGGCTTTATGCATATAGTCCAGGGTCAAATTGCAGAGGGACCGAACCCCCAAGGGCATTCCTGCTTCGTCAATAAAGAAGTCGGGCGTATGGTGAGGGGCGGCATCTAAAGGAGACATGCCCTTCGACATTCCACCCAAAAAGAAGAAAAAGGAAGGAACTTCATTGGCGTAGAAGGAAAAGTCTTCGGCTCCCGTAACAGCAGCAGACACAATGACATTTTCGCTGCCAGCCGTGCGCTCCAGTGTGGGCAACATGGCACGAGTGAGGTCAATGTCGTTGTAGGTAACAGGAACAGCCCTTTGTATCTCTACATCGGCTGTAGCACCGCCTGCCTCTGCAATGGCCTTAGCCGTCTTTTCTATTTTTTCATGAATGATGTCTTGCATGCCTACGTCCAGGGTACGGATGGTGCCGACCAACTCGGCCGACTCTGGAATGATGTTATTGCGCACACCTGCGTGGAATTTTCCGACGGAAATGACGGCCGCTTCACGCGTGAGCTCCGTCTGCCGGCTGACGATTGTTTGCAGTCCCATGACGATTTGTGAGCCAATAACGATAGGATCTACGCCCGCCCAAGGCATAGATCCATGGCTTTGTTTTCCGTTTACTTTAATGGTAAAACGATCCGCGGCCGCCATGATACCTCCTGGACGATAGCGGATCTTGCCTACCTCGGTGAGGGAATTGATGTGCAAGCCAAAGACGACTTCGACATTGTTGTCGGATAAGATCCCTTCCTCTACCATCATTTTAGCACCTCCATTTTCACCCGGAGGAGCGCCTTCTTCAGCAGGCTGAAAGATGAATACCACCTTGCCTTTCAACTCTTCTTTGATGTCGGTCAATATTTGTGCGACCCCCATCAAAATTGCCACATGGGTATCATGGCCACAAGCATGCATGATGCCTACCTCTTGTCCCAGATAGGTGGTCATTTCTTTAGAGGCAAAGGGAAGATCTACTCGTTCAATGACGGGGAGCGCATCCATGTCCGCCCGTAGACCGACCACTGGACCGGGTTTGCCGGAATCAAGAATGCCGATAACCCCAGTATGAGCAATACCCGTCTGAACCTCCATGCCCAAGCGTTCAAGGTGCGCTGCCACTTTCGCCGCTGTTTTGACCTCTCGATTAGAAAGCTCTGGATACTGGTGGATGTCACGACGCCATTCGATCACCTGCTCTTCTACACTCGCTGCTTTTTCATCAATCACGGAGGCGAGTTGAGCTTGCAGTGGAGTAGCCAGAAACAGTGCCAGTAGTAGGTAGAGTACTTTTTTCATAAAACGGTAACTATTTGATTTTAGCCTCCCAGTCCAAGTGATTTGAGACCTGCACTAAGCAGTCCGTTCTTTACCTTCCTGGAGAGGCTCATGATTAATTTTGCTTGCTTATATTTCTTTTCAAACTTACGGAAGACACCCACTAGATCTCGTGCATAGGGTTTACCCGCTAATTTAACTCCATACCCGATTTTTTCAAGAGGAGTCAAGTCCGCTTGCCAGGCATCAAGTTCCTTAAGAATAAGATCGATCGATGCATCATTTTGCTTGGCATATCGTTCGACGTATTGCGCCCCTTTTTTAGGATTTACAATTTTTAATCCTTCGTTCATCATATCGATGAAGCTGATGGCCATGGAGTCTAATTTAGCCTCGGGACCGAGATCAGCATGGGCAATACGGCTGAGATAGGATTGATGCCACTTCAATTGACTTGCTTGCCGAGCACCACCACAGGACTGAAGCCCAATGGCCATAACGATCAGTATAAAGCAGAGGTTGAAAGATTTCACGATCGAGGCAAATATACTGTATTGGAATCTGACCATTCGAGCAGCCCCTTTGCACTTGGTCCACAACAGAAGATAAGATCCAAAATGCTCACATTTTTCACAAAGGGTTGGCGATCTTCGAATAGCTGCTGATAAGGCTTGCAAGCAAATTCATGATGATTTTTGGGGGTAATCTTTCCTAAGAGATCCCATCGATAATCCTGACCGAAGACGGTGCTGGAACTTGCCTGTACTGTTATGCCTAGTTGGGTGCAGGCAAGCCATGTACAATGCCAGTTGAGGTCCCATAGATATTCATAGGATTGTGCATAAAGATGCTCCCATGCAGGAAAATAGTGATCAAAAAAAGGGGCCGATTGATAGCAAGTCCGTATGGTGCGTAGATGAGACCTTCGCCAATCTTCCATGTATGCGATTCTGACCTGCCTGATCGGCATCTGCTCATGTTTTCCTTGTTGTAGTGGTACGGACAGCATCACCTTGCCCGATGCCCCAACCAAGAGGGTTCGATTGCGAAAGGAACGTTTTTGATACGTTTCGCAGGCTTCAAAGACTACATGATGATGACGAAGGAGGGCATACCAGGACTGGGCACCTAAGTAGGGCAGTTCTATTCGTACCGGGTCTGCTTTTTCCATCCTAGTATGCAATGTACGTTCTTGAAAGAAAAACTTAAGTTGCCGACGATGGCCGATTACTTCGAAAAACTGGCATCGGTACCTGTACTGATTGAAGCGAAGACAGATCCCAATCTCGGGATGTTTCTTGTGGTACCTTGTCATCGCGAACCAGATCTCACTGATTTGCTGCAATCACTTAGTGATTGCATAGATCCCGGATGTTCCGTGGAGGTTTTGGTGCTCATCAATGAAGCCCAAGACTCGGACGATGACCTGACGGCAATCAATCGCTCTCTTCTCCAACAATTGCAGGCCCACGGACACCGGCTAACCGATTGGATGAATCTGTACTGGAGCTATCAGGATCAGTTGCCCCTTAAAAAGGCAGGAGTTGGCCTGGCTCGAAAGATGGCCATGGATGAAGGGCTGCGCCGTTTTGAGGCCATGAATGTCAATGGACTGATTCTCAATATCGATGCGGACTGTCGTTGTCTTCCTAACTACTTCTTGGAGATCAGACGTCACTTTATCGATCGACCCCTCACATCTGCTGCGGGAGTCTTCTTCGAACATCCGCATCTTGACCCGGCCATTACAGCTTACGAATTGCATCTTCGGTATTACATCCAAGCGCAGCAAAGGGTAGGTTTGCCACATGCTTATCAAACATTGGGTTCTTGTATGGTGGTCCGCTCCAAAGCGTACGCATCGATGGGGGGGATGAACAGTAGAAAAGCGGGCGAGGACTTTTATTTCTTGCATAAATTCATCGCGATAGGCACTTTCAGCGAAATCGAGATTACGACAGTATTTCCAAGTAGTAGACCCTCTGATCGAGTCCCTTTCGGTACTGGTCGTGCTGTACGGAAAATTGTGAGTGGCGAAGAGCAGACGACTACCTCGCTGGATGCCCTGATGCAATTGAATTCAGTGATCGATTCGTTGCCAGAGCTTTACGAGAAGGGAGTGCATGCCTGGTTGGTCACTCAGCCGACCCTCTTCCAATCCTTTGTGAATTCGATCGACGGCGTCCTGGCACTGAGCCAGATTTTGCAACATACCAGTAGTTTAGAAGCTTTTCAAAAGCGATTCTTTCAGTGGTTTAATGCCTTCCGTACCATGAAGTTTGTCCACTATGCTCGAATGACGTATCCTGACCTGCCCGTAATGCAGGGGGCGTTGGCCTTCTATCGTCTGGTGGAGGGCACTGAGTTTCATGGGTCCTCAGATCAGCTGTTGCAATGGTTTAGGTCTCGTGCCCGAAAGAGGATTCAAGAAGCAAATACTTTATTGGCCCTCTAGACCTGCCTCCGCCAGTAAGACCAGGGAGGCTAGTTGAATGGCCTGATGACCCATGTCGTTGATCCACCACTCATCGAGCGAGTGTGCATTGGCTCCTTTGCCTCCTCGACCGAGCGTGACAGCCGGGACACCTAATGAGATAGGGATGTTGGAGTTAGTGGATCCACGGGTTAGGCGAGCTCTTTTGCCAAAATGTGCCGTAGCTGCAATGGCGCGTTGAATTAGGGGCAGATCGGATGAAAGCTCTCCAGAAGGACGATTACCAATCTTTTCGATGCGGTAGGTGAGTTCTGCTCCCAACCTTCGTATGGCATTCTGGTTGGCTGCCGCAGAGGACACGGCACTGTGCAGCAACACCTCGAGAGCATCAAGATTTTCGGGAAGGATTGAGCGTGTATCGATCTCCATCCAGGACTCAAATGGAACAGAATTTACAGAAGTGCCACCCCCTATTCTTCCCACATTGTAGCTGGTCTTTGGACCCTCCGCTGTGAAGGCATCCGCTTTTTCCACAAAGAGACGAATGGCATCACCTAGTGCATGGTGGGGATTGGCCAGTCCAAACGCACCCCAAGAATGACCACCAGGCCCCATAAAGGTGACGCGGTACCGGTACGATCCCAAAGCTTTG
>JAHQVP010000199.1 GCA_019634275.1 Saprospiraceae bacterium | reverse complement strand
GGGTTCTGTATCATTGCTTGCCAGTAGAAAGGCAAATGTGCCTGCATCAAATCCATCCTGATAGTCTTGCAGGGTCGCGGTCACTTTGTGTTCCGCTTCCTCGAACACAGCGAGTTCTCTTACTAAATCCAGCACATCAGCAAGATCTGCTCGCGTACCGGGCCGAATTTCGACAGCATCTTGAAACCCATCTAACTTACTCATGATAAAACACGGTATTTGTACGAACCAGACGATTGAAAAACTGGAAATTAAATATATCTTTGCATCCTCTTTGAAAAAAGGGAGGAAAAAACCGTGTAAAAAGTTGATTTCGAGCGGTTAAAATAAAAGAATGGTATATGCCAACGATTAATCAGTTAGTACGCAAGGGCAGAAAGAAGATTGTGACTGCCAGTAAGACACGTGCCCTGGAAGGGAGCCCACAGAAAAGAGGGGTATGTACACGTGTATATACGACCACTCCCAAGAAGCCCAACTCGGCGCTTAGAAAAGTGGCAAAAGTGCGACTGACGAATCAATTGGAGGTGATCGCCTATATCCCGGGCGAAGGTCACAATTTGCAAGAGCACTCTATTGTGTTGTTGCGCGGAGGTAGGGTTAAAGACTTGCCCGGTGTGCGCTACACTATTGTAAGGGGAGCTCTGGATACCGCTGGTGTTAACGATCGTAAACAAAGCCGCTCCAAGTACGGCAGTAAGCGTCCTAAAGGATAAGGAAGCATGAGAAAACGCAAACCAAAATTAAGGGTAATCAATCCCGATCCACGATACGGTGACATCACCGTGACCATGTTCGTGAACAACTTAATGTGGCAAGGCAAGAAGAGCCTCGCATATGAGCTCTTTTATGCTGCTATGGATATTGTCTCCAAGCGTACGGAAGAGCCTGCACTTGATGTGTTTAAGACTGCACTGACCAATGCTACTCCTCAGGTGGAAGTGCGCAGCCGACGCATCGGAGGAGCCACCTTCCAGATTCCTACTGAGATTCCTGCCAAGCGCAAGACCAGTATCGGCATGAAGTGGCTGATCCGATTTGCTCGCGAACGCAACGGAAAAGGCATGGCAGAGAAGCTGGCCTCCGAGTTGCTGGCTGCAAGCAAAGGAGAGGGAGCAGCCGTAAAACGAAAAGAAGATACGCATCGGATGGCAGAGTCCAACCGAGCATTTGCCCACTTCCGGGTATAATTAAACGACTACTTAAAAGCAGTAACACCTGATGGCAGACTTAAAATTCACACGCAACATTGGAATCGCAGCACACATTGATGCTGGGAAGACGACCACTACGGAGCGTGTCCTGTACTATACAGGAATCAGTCATAAGATTGGGGAAGTGCATGATGGTGCTGCCACCATGGACTGGATGGAGCAAGAGCAGGAGCGTGGAATTACCATCACCTCTGCTGCGACCAAGACCGAATGGCGATGGAAGGATCAGCCTTATACCATTAATATCATCGATACGCCTGGTCACGTGGATTTTACCGTAGAGGTAGAACGATCATTGCGTGTATTGGATGGGGTGGTTGCATTGTTTTGTGCCGTTAGTGGGGTAGAGCCCCAGTCCGAGACCGTATGGCGTCAGGCAGACCGCTATAAGGTGCCGCGAATCGGATTTGTAAATAAGATGGATCGTTCTGGTGCCGACTTCTTTGAGGTGGTCAATCAGGTGCGGGACATGCTGGGTGCTAATCCGGTACCACTCCAGGTACCCATTGGGGCCGAAGATTCATTCCGAGGGGTAGTTGACCTGATTACCAACAAGGCGATCGTCTGGAATGCCGAAGATATGGGCATGACCTACGAGGAGATTGAGATACCAGAAGACCTTCAGGATACGGTCACGGAGTATCGTGAGAAACTGCTGGAGTCCGTTGCAGAGTACGACGAGTCTTTGATGGAGAAATACTTTGATGATCCTAATTCAATCACTCCCGACGAAATTCGAACAGCCATCCGCGCTGCAGTGATTGATATGAGCATCATTCCTATGATGTGTGGATCTGCTTTTAAAAACAAAGGCGTACAAGCGGTCTTGGATGCGGTTTGTAGCTACATGCCTTCACCATTAGACGTGGATGCAGTAGAGGGGACAAACCCAAAGACTGATGAAGTCGTGCTGAGAAAGCCCGATCCTAGTGAGCCTTTTGCAGCCTTGGCGTTTAAAATCGCGACGGATCCATATGTGGGCAGATTGGCCTTCTTCAGAGTGTATTCTGGTACGCTGGAAGCGGGATCTTATGTATTTAATAGTCGATCAGGAAAGAAAGAAAGAATTTCTCGTCTGTACCAGATGCATTCGAATAAGCAGAATCCGGTTGACAAAGTACAGGCAGGAGATATCGCAGCAGCAGTAGGGTTTAAGGACCTGAAAACAGGGGATACCATCTGCGACATGGACAAGCAGATTGTGTTGGAAAGCATGACTTTCCCCGATCCCGTGATTGGACTTGCTGTAGAACCCAAGACGCAGAAGGACGTTGAGAAAATGGGGATGGCGCTGGCAAAATTGGCAGAAGAAGATCCTACATTCCGTGTCAAATACGATGAGGACACCAATCAGACCGTCATCAGCGGCATGGGGGAATTGCACCTGGAGATCATTGTAGATCGTCTCCGCCGAGAGTTTCAAGTGGAATGCAATCAGGGCGCTCCTCACGTTAACTACAAAGAGGCCTTGACTTCTACGGTGACACATCGTGAGCGCCTGAAGAAGCAGTCGGGTGGTTCTGGTCTTTTTGCAGAGATTGAGTTTGATCTTGGTCCTGCGGATCAGGAGTTTCTTGAGTCAGAAGACTTTACCTCAGGAAAGAAGCGCTTGCAATTTGTCAATGATGTGGTGGGTGGACGTGTTCCCCGCGAATTGATCCCATCAGTAGAGAAGGGATTCAAGGCCATGATGGACAATGGCATTTTGGCCGGCTATAGCATGGACAGCATGAAAGTGCGTTTGTTTGACGGCTCTACTCACCCGGTAGATTCAAAACCCATTGCATTTGAATTGGCTGCCAAGGAAGGCTTTAAAGTGAGTGCACCCAAGACCGGGCCGCAGCTTTTGGAGCCCATCATGAAGATTGAAATTACCAGTCCGGACGAGTACACAGGTTCCGTTATTGGAGATCTAAACCGCAGACGCGGATTGGTCAAAGGACAGGATATAAAGAATAATGCGGTTATCATCAAGGCCGATGTGCCGCTGTCAGAAATGTTTGGTTACGTAACACAGTTGCGTACCATCACTTCAGGAAGGGCTTCTTCCTCGATGGAATTCTCACACTACGCTGCTGCTCCAACGGGAGTGGCCAAGGAGATTGTTGAGAAAGCAAGAGGAGAGGTCAAGGTATAATTGAATAGAATTTTAAAATAAGGTATGAATCAAAAAATCAGAATCAAACTTCGTTCGTACGACCACAACTTGGTAGATAAATCGACGGAGAAGATTGTGAAGACTGTTCGCAGCAGTGGAGCTGTTGTGACGGGACCGATTCCGCTGCCCACTGAGAAGAAAGTATTTACGGTCTTGCGATCTCCGCACGTAAATAAAAAGTCTCGTGAGCAGTTTCAACTTCGTACTCACAAAAGGTTAATTGAGATCTATACACCGACTCAAAAAACCGTGGATGCGTTGTCCCGTCTTGAGCTCCCGAGTGGCGTAGACATTCAGGTTAAGTTAACATAGCCTTATCCATAAAATGGCCCTCTAATTAGTAGGGTTGGGATAAGGTGTTTGATCGCTGATTAAATTTTTAAAAGGTGAACGGAATAATCGGTAAGAAGATCGGTATGACCAGCATCTTCGATGAAAATGGGAAGAACATCGCTTGTACAGTGATACAAGCGGGTCCATGCGTGGTCACCCAGGTCAAGACGGAAGAGTCTGATGGCTATAATGCCATGCAATTGGGTTATGCAGAGGCCAAATCAAAGAATACCAGCAAAGCGCTCCAGGGGCACTTCGATAAAGCGGGTACCACCGCCAAAAGAAAAGTCGTGGAATTCCGAGATTGCGATCTCGAGAAAGACTTGGGCGATACCGTAACGCTGGAAGATGTATTTGAGGAGGGTGATGTAGTGGATGTTGTGGGCACTTCTAAGGGTAAAGGCTTTCAAGGCGTTGTCAAGCGACACGGTTTTGGGGGTGTTGGAGATGCTACACATGGTCAACACAATCGCCAGCGTGCACCAGGTAGTATTGGAGCTGCTTCGTATCCTGCGAAGGTTGTTAAAGGAATGAAAATGGCGGGCCAGACGGGCAACAAACGCGTCAAGATGACCAATCTAAACGTGGTCAAATTGTTCCCAGAGCAGAATTTATTGGTAATCCGTGGAGCCGTCCCCGGTTCACGAGGTTCTTATGTAGTTATAGAAAAGTAAGCAAGGATGAAACTTGATGTACTAAATATAGAAGGAGGGAAAACGGGACGTTCGGTAGAACTTTCTGACGATGTCTTCGGCATCGAGCCCAACGAGCATGCAGTGTATCTTGCCGTAAAGCAATACAATGCACAACAGCGACAAGGGACCAGTAAGACCAAAGAGCGTGGGGAGATTACCGGCTCACGCAGAAAGATCAAACGCCAGAAGGGCACTGGAACAGCGCGGGCAGGGGACATTAAGAACCCGATTTTCAGAGGAGGAGGTCGAATCTTTGGCCCACGACCACGTAATTATGGGTTTAAACTAAACAAGAAAGTAAAGCAGCTTGCACGAAAGTCGGTCTTGTCTGCCAAGGCAACGGATGGACAGATTGTGATCCTGGAAGATTTTACTTTCGATCAACCAAAAACCAGTGAGTTTGTGGGTGTGATCAATAATCTGGAATTGGGGGGTGAAAAGGTCCTTTTCGTAACCGCAGAGCCTGACCAAATCCTGCATTTGTCTGCGAGAAATTTGCAGAAATCTAAAGTAGTAGAGGCACGGAATCTCAATGCATATGATTTGCTCAATGCAGGCAAGATCGTCCTGTCGGAGAGCGCTGTAGGAACGATTGATCAAGTACTCGGAAAACAATAGTAGGATGGCAAAGAGAATTTTAATCAAACCGATCATTTCCGAGAAAGCTGAACAGCTTTCTGAAAATCATGGGCAGTATAGCTTCGTGGTGGATAAGAAGGCCAATAAGATCGAAATCCGAAAGGCGGTAGAGGCCATGTATAACGTGTCTGTTGATTCTGTAAATACGGCCATCATGCCCGCCAAAGCAAAGAAGAGATTTACGCGAGCTGGTACGCAAAATGGACGGATCCAGGCGTACAAGAAGGCCATTGTTAAGTTGGCTGCAGGAGAAGAGATAGACTTTTTTGGAGACATCTAGTATAGAGAGAAGACCACAAATATTATGGCACTAAAAAAATTCAGTCCAAGAACTCCAGGAACGCGCTTTCGCGTAGGGAATACCTATGCAGAAGTGACAACCGACTCACCGGAGAAGAGCCTGTTGGCCCCTATGGCGAAGACGGGTGGACGTAACAGCCGGGGTAAGATGACCATGCGCAATCGCGGTGGTGGACATAAGCGTCGTTACCGCGTGATTGACTTTAAGCGAGCCAAAGATGGCATTCCGGCTAAAGTCAGTACCATTGAGTACGATCCTAATCGCTCTGCCTACATTGCGCTTGTTGTATATGCCGATGGTGAAAAGCGCTACATTCTGGCACCTAATGGCTTGTCCGTTGGCGACACCATAGAGTCAGGCGCAAATGCATCTCCAAGCGTTGGAAATACACTTTTTCTAAAAGACATACCTCTTGGAGCAAGCATCTTCGCCATCGAAATGACCCCTGGTAAGGGCGCCGCACTTGTGCGTAGTGCCGGGACCTCCGCTACCCTGGTGGGGAAGGAAGGAAAATTCGTGGTAGTAAAACTACCTTCTGGTGAGATCCGTAGAATTATGGCAGATTGTCGTGCCAGCATAGGAACGGCTTCTAACCCGGATCACAATCAACAAGTACTCGGTAAGGCTGGTCGCAAGCGATGGAGAGGCCGACGACCACGCGTAAGAGGGGTAGCGATGAATCCTGTAGATCACCCCATGGGCGGTGGTGAAGGACGCGCATCTGGAGGTCATCCAAGATCTCGCACCGGCGTGATGGCCAAAGGCCAGAAGACTCGGAAGCGCAACAAGCCATCCAGTAAATTGATAATTTCTCGACGTAAAAAATAGGCGCCACCATGGCTAGATCAGTTAAAAAAGGTCCTTATATCCACCATAAGCTGCTCAAGAAAGTTGAGCTGGCAAAAGCGAGCAAGAAGAAGACGGTAATCCGCACATGGTCACGATCATCCATGGTCATTCCTGATATGGTCGGCGAGACCATTGCGGTGCATAATGGAAAGACCTTCGTCCCCATTTTTGTGACCGAAAATATGGTAGGCCACAAGCTGGGAGAATTTTCTCCAACACGGGTATTCCGTGGACATGCTGGAAATAGAAAACGCTAATAAAATTTAAAAGATCAGCACGATGGAAGCTGTAGCTAAATTGAAGAACTGCCCCATGTCAGCGCGTAAGATGCGACTGGTAGCCGATGTGATTCGGGGCAAGCAAGTGGACGATGCACTTAATATCCTTCGCTATACTAAGAAGGAGGCGGCTGTTTGGATGGAGAAAGTATTGCTTTCTGCCATTTCCAACTGGGAGTTTAAGCAGCAGATGGCATTGAGTGCAGACGATCATGACTTGATCGTGAAGACCGTAATGGTAGATGAGGCCGGCATGCTGAAACGCTTTCGACCAGCTCCTCATGGAAGAGCTCATCGGATCCGCAAGCGATCAAATCACGTAACCCTTGTCGTCGAGAATTCCATTCCATTTGACGAGGAGTTTGTAGGAGACGAAGAAGAATAAAAGCTTAATACGAATAGAAAAAATATATGGGCCAGAAGACAAATCCAATTGGCAATCGGTTAGGAATCATCAAGGGATGGGACTCTAACTGGTTTGGCGGTGCAGATTATGCGGATAAAGTAGTCGAAGATGCCAAGATTCGAGAATACCTCAATGCACGAGTGCAAAAAGGGGGAATCGCTCGGATCGTCATCGAACGTACATTGAAGCGCATCACCGTCACGGTACATACCAGCAGACCTGGGATCATCATTGGAAAAGGAGGTTCTGAGGTAGATGCCATCAAGGAAGAGTTGAAGAAGCTCAGTGGTACGGACGTGCAGATCAACATCGTGGAGATCCGCAAGCCGGAATTGGATGCTCGCATCGTAGGGGAGTCCATCGCCAAGCAACTTGAATCGCGCATTAACTATCGACGAGCCAGTAAAATGGCCATCCAGTCCACCATGCGAGCCGGTGCTGAAGGCATTAAAATCCGGATTAGCGGTCGATTGAATGGAGCGGATATGGCCAGAACGGAAGAATACAAGGATGGCCGCACCCCTTTACACACTTTCCGGGCAGACATCGATTATGCATTGGTCGAAGCTCAGACCGTATACGGTAAGATTGGGGTTAAGGTCTGGATCTGCAGAGGCGAAGTCCTTGGGAAGCGAGACCTGTCTCCCAATGTAGGCGTAGAGAAGAGAGATGGCGGTGGAAGACGTCGACGGGGCGGTAGAAATATGAAGAATCGCTAGAAATATAATTAGTAAAAATTTACCTTTGCCCATCTTTTTCGGGAGGGGTCAATTGAGAGAAATTTTAGAAAAAAAATAAGACATGCTACAGCCAAAACGGACGAAGTACAGAAAGATGCAAAAGGGCCGCAACACGGGCTTGGCGCACCGTGGTAGCACGATTTCTTTTGGCTCGTATGGTCTCAAGAGCCTCAATCCCGGTTGGATTACCAACCGCCAGATCGAGTCTGCTCGTATCGCCATGACCCGGTACATGAAAAGGGAAGGCCAAGTTTGGATTCGCATCTTTCCGGACAAACCGATCACTGCTAAGCCTCAGGAAGTTAGGATGGGAAAGGGTAAAGGAGCTCTGGATCATTACGTGGCAGTTATAAAGCCAGGTCGCATCATGTTTGAGATTGATGGCGTGCCTGCCGATGTTGCAAAAGAGGCTTTGCGACTGGCTGCTCAAAAGCTGCCTGTCCTGACAAAATTTGTAACCAGAAGAGACCTACAGTAGTCACCACTTAGACGTAAGCTATGCCGAGTAAGAAAACACTGGAGCTGAAAGAGTTTAACCTCGAAGATCTCAAGAACGAATTGGGAGAAACTGAGCAGCAGTTCAGTAAGATGACTTTTGATCATGCCACCAAGGGACTAGAGAATCCATTGGCTTTGCGTGAAGTTCGTCGCGACATTGCTCGACTGAAAACGGAAGTGAGAAAAAGAGAATTGGAAGCCATGGACGAGACTCAACTGGCAAAACGCTCCAAAATCCGGGCACGTAGAAGAAAATAGAAATGGAACAACGCAATCTTAGAAAAACACGGATCGGCAAGGTAGCCAGTAATAAAATGGATAAGTCCATTACCGTATTGGTGGAACGGAGGCTGAGACACCCTATGTATGGGAAGTTTGTTAAGAAGAGCCGCAAGTTCATGGCTCATGATGAGGAAAATCAATGTCAGATAGGTGATTTGGTTAAGATCATGGAGACCAGGACGTTGAGCAAGAATAAGAAGTGGAGATTGGTTGAGGTATTGGAGAAAGCTAAATAAGGGGACGACGAAATGATTCAACAGGAAAGCAGATTGAAAGTGGCGGACAACAGCGGAGCAAAAGAGGTGCTCTGCATTCGTGTCTTGGGTGGCACGCGTCGTCGCTATGCTTCTATCGGAGACACCATCGTCGTGTCCGTTAAAGAGGCTACTCCAGGAGGACTCAAAAAAGGAACGGTTTCTAAGGCCGTAGTAGTCCGAACCAAGAAGGAAATTCGTCGCAATGATGGATCATACATCCGATTTGACGACAATGCAGTTGTACTATTGACGGCTGCTGATGAGCCTCGAGGGACACGGATTTTTGGACCAGTCGCCCGCGAATTGCGTGACCGCGACTACATGAGAATAATTTCTTTGGCACCCGAGGTGCTTTAAAAGAATAAATGGACTGCAATGAGTAAGGTATACAAAGGAAAGCTGCACATAAAGAAGGGAGATCGCGTTCGCGTAATCGCCGGTGCTTATAAAGGCACGGAGGGAGAAGTGCTAGAAGTGCAACCATCCAAGTATCGGGCGATTGTGGAGAATGTGAATTTAGCCACCAAGCATGCTAAGCCTACACAGGAGCAAGCAGGAGGCATTCGTGAGATCAACAATCCCATTCATCTTTCCAATCTTCAATTGATTGATAAGTCAGGAGAAGTGACTCGCGTAGGAAGACGAGTAGAAGATGGAAAACTGGTGCGATATGCTAAGAAATCAGGAGAAACGATCTAAGAAATGAGTTACGAGCCGAATCTGAAAAAGCATTACAAGGAGAACGTCGTTCCCAAGCTCATGGAAAAGTTTGGGTACAAGAGCACGATGGAAATTCCGCGTTTGCAGAAGATATGCATCAATCAAGGGGTGGGTCAAGCTACCCAAGACAAAAAGTTAGTCGACAATGCATTGCAGGAAATGACTGCTATTGCAGGTCAAAAGGCAGTTCCGACAACCGCCAAGAAGTCGGTTTCAAACTTTAAGTTGCGTGAGTTTATGACCATCGGTGCTCGCGTGACGCTGCGGCGAGATCGCATGTATGAGTTTCTGGAACGTCTCATCGCAGTGGCACTGCCACGGGTGCGTGACTTTCGAGGCATTAATGACAAGAGTTTTGATGGCCGGGGGAACTATTCAATGGGTGTGACAGAGCAGATCATTTTCCCAGAGATTGATCTCGATAAGATCAGCAGAATTACTGGTATGGATGTCACTTTTGTTACATCGGCTAAGACGGATGCAGAAGCATTGTTTTTATTGAAGGAAATGGGTATGCCATTTAAAAATCAAAGTAATTAAATCATGGCTCGAAAATCTCTAATCGCACGAGAGCGAAAGCGCGCTAAGATGGTTGCTAAATACGCTGAATTGCGTAAGCGACTCAAGGAAGAAGGAAAATGGGAAGAGCTGGATAAATTGCCCAAGAACAGCTCCGCAGTACGATTGCACAATCGATGTCGCCTGACGGGAAGGCCCAAGGGCTACATGAGAGACTTCGGTCTTTGTCGAGTGAAGTTTAGAGAGATGGCGCTTGATGGTAAAATACCTGGCGTTACAAAAGCCAGCTGGTAAGCGCAGAACCTTAAGAGCACGTATCTATGTCGATGACTGATCCTATAGCAGATTACTTAACACGCATCCGAAATGCCCAGATGGCAGGCCACCGAATCGTAGAGATTCCAGCCTCGCGTGTTAAAAAGAGAATTACAGAAATCTTGTACCACCAAGGTTACATCCTGAAGTATAAGTTTGATGATGATGAGGGCCATCAAGGAATCATTAAGATCGCCTTGAAGTACTTGCCTAATACCAAAGACCCGGTCATCCGTAAGATGGGTCGCATTAGCAAACCAGGCCTGAGGCAGTTTGCAAAGGCGGGAGAACTTCCTCGAATTATCAATGGCTTAGGTATTGCCATTGTTTCTACTTCTAAGGGTGTGATGACAGATAAAGAAGCTCGAAAGCAAAATGTAGGAGGAGAAGTCCTCTGCTATGTCTACTAGAAATTTAGAATCATAAGAACTACTAGCCATGTCCAGGATAGGAAATAAAGAAATTGCCGTGCCGACCGGAGTTGAAGTAACTTTGGAGAGCGGCAATAGAGTCAAGGTCAAGGGACCCAAAGGAGAACTGAGCCAACAGTTGGATCCGGACATGGAGCTCAAACTGGAGGATGGTACCCTCACGGTTGCTCGTCCAACAGAGCAAAAACGACACAAGGCACTCCATGGACTTTCTAATGCCCTTTTGACCAATATGATTGAAGGGGTCTCCAATGGATATGTCAAAGAGCTAGAGCTGGTCGGCGTTGGTTATCGTGCATCGAATACAGGCAATCTCCTGGAGCTGATGTTGGGATACTCGCACCCGGTTTACTTTTATATTCCGGATGATCTCAAATTAGAAACCATTACCGAGAAAGGTTCTAATCCCGTGGTTAAGCTGGAAGGAATTGATAAGCAATTGATTGGTCAAGTTGCAGCGAAGATTAGAGCATTCCGGAAACCTGAACCATATAAAGGGAAAGGCATCCGATTTAAAGGCGAAGAAATCCGACGCAAAGCAGGTAAGACTGCGGCATCTTAAGAATAGTATATCGCATGGCATTCAATAAACAAGGACGAAGAAGGACGATTCGATATCGAATTCGAAACAAGGTCAAAGGCAGCAGCAATCGACCTAGGTTATCTGTATACAGATCAAACCGGGCGATTTATTGTCAACTAATCGATGATTCTCAGGGAACTACCATTGCTCAGGCAAGCTCACGGGAGGTAGAGAATGCATCTAAGGTAGATCAAGCCAAGCAGGTAGGAGCCTTGCTTGCAGAACGTGCAAAACAGAAAAATATCACTCATGTACGGTTTGACCGTGGTGGGTATTTATATCACGGACGAGTGAAGGCTTTGGCTGAAGGCGTGCGTGAAAATGGACTAGTACTTTAATCGACGTTATGGCGAATCAAGTAGAAAGAGTAAAAGCTGGTGAAGCAGAATTAAAGGACAAATTGGTGAGCCTCAATCGAGTTGCGAAAGTGACTAAGGGTGGGCGAACATTTAGTTTTGCTGCGATCGTTGTTGTCGGAGATGGTCAGGGTCGTGTCGGCTATGGCCTCGGTAAAGCGCGTGATGTATCAGAATGTATCGGAAAAGCGGTAGATGACGCAAAGAAAAATCTCATCTCAGTGCCGATTTATAAGGGTACGATCCCTCACGAGCAGAAAGGTAAATATGGGGCTGGGAAAGTGCTGATCAAGCCGGCTTCTGACGGTACAGGTGTAATCGCCGGTGGTGCTATGCGGGCAGTGCTCGAGAGTGCTGGCGTCCAAAATGTCTTGGCAAAGTCCCAGGGATCTTCCAATCCACATAACGTGGTGAAGGCAACCATAGACGCACTGCAGCGACTGCGATCACCAGAAACCATCGCCAAGCAGCGTGGTATTTCAATGGAAAAATTGTTTGAAGGCTAATCGTATAGCATTATGGCAAAAGTGAGGGTAACACAGATTCGATCAGTCATTGATCAAACAAAGCGTCAGAAAGCAACCATGCATGCGCTGGGGTTGACCAAGATCAATCAAATTCGCGAACACGAGTTGAACGCACAGATTAAAGGTATGCTCAAAAAGGTAGAGCATCTGGTGCAGGTGGAAGAAATTTAAATAGCGTAGTAAAATCAGAAGATCATGGAATTGCATTCTTTAAAGCCGGCAGCTGGATCCATTAAGAAGCGTAAACGAATTGCTCGGGGTCAAGGCAGTGGAAAAGGAGGTACGGCTACCCGCGGACATAAAGGGGCAAAGTCAAGATCAGGTTACAAGAGCAAGCGAGGTTTTGAAGGCGGCCAGATGCCACTTCAAATGAGATTGCCAAAGCGCGGATTTAAGTCGCCGAATCGGGTAGAATATGCGACCTTAAACGTCGATCAATTGGAGTTCTTCGCCGAGAAATACAATACTACTACATTAGATTTAGCGACCTTAATCGAGCATGGTATAGTCGGCAAAAACGACAAAGTGAAGATTTTGGCCAGAGGGGAGGTGCAGCAGGCACTCAATGTGACCGCACACGCGTTCTCTTCAGCGGCTAAGGAAGCGATTGAAAATAAAGGCGGTACAGCCACGGAGGCTTAAGGCAACGGCATGAAGCGATTTATAGAGACATTACAGAATATTTGGAAGATCAAGGATCTGCGCGACCGGATTATTTTTGCGTTGGGTATGATCGCGATCTACCGGTTTGGCTCATATGTCGTTTTGCCCGGTGTCAATCCCGAGGTCTTGCAGAGTGCTGCGGGACAAGGCGGAGCCAATGACTTGCTCGATCTGGTTAACATGTTTGCCGGGGGAGCGTTTAATCGTGCTGCGGTCTTCGCACTCGGTATCATGCCCTACATCACGGCATCCATCATCATTCAGCTGATGGGATTTGCGGTGCCATATTTTCAAAGATTACAGCAGAAAGAGGGAGAGTCAGGTAGGAAAAAGATTACGCAGATCACCAGACTGCTTACTTTGGCCATTACATTGGTTCAAGGGGGTGCATATTTAACATATGTTCGATCGCAGGGAGCGGTTGATCCGACAATTCCTCCCGGAATCTTTTGGCTGGCTAACATCATCATTCTTTCAACAGGGACGATTTTCGCAATGTGGCTCGGAGAGCGCATCACGGATAAAGGTATTGGAAATGGTATCTCGCTTTTGATCATGATCGGCATCATAGCAACACTTCCTGGCTCACTGATTGCTGAGTTTATAACGCAATTGAATGGAGGAGGCTTGATCATTTTTGTCCTCGAGTTGGCAGCCTTGTTCTTTGTCACCATGGTTACGGTCTTGGTGATTCAGGGCATACGGAAGATTCCACTCCAGTTTGCTAAGCGAATGGTGGGGCGAGGCATCAATATGCCTGTTTCAGGAGTAAGAGATTATATACCGGTGAAGGTGGCCGCCGCTGGCGTTATGCCTATTATCTTTGCGCAGGCCATTATGTTTATTCCTTCAACGGTAGCTCAATTTGTGGGCGGCCAGACGGGTGCAGACATTGCAACAAATCCTTTGGTACAGAGTCTGTCCGATCCTTTTGCTGTCCCATACAACATCATCTATTTCTTCCTGGTAGTAGCTTTCACTTTTGTGTATACGGCCCTTTTGGTCAATCCGACACAATATGCGGACTACCTTAAAAGACAGAATGCGTTTATTCCTGGTGTTAAGCCTGGTAAACCTACAGCCGACTTTATCGACACCGTGACATCGCGGGTAACCTTGCCTGGATCCATATTTCTTGGATTGATATCAATCTTGCCAGCTGTTGTCTATCTGTTGTTCGGAGTGAATCAGACTTTTGCCTTCTTCTTCGGAGGTACGTCGCTGCTGATCTTAGTCGGTGTTGTACTGGATACCTTGCAGCAGATTGAGAGCCATCTCTTGATGCGTAAGTACGATGGCCTGGTCAAATCCGGAAAGCTGAAAGGGCGCAGTTCCATGCAGACCATTGGGTCTGACCTTTAAGCAGCCTTCTTTCTATGGTTCATTACAAGTCGGCGACTGAAATCGAAGCCATTAGGCGAAGCTGTCTGCTGGTCTGCGATACGCTGGCTTTAGTGGCTTCAGAACTTAAGGCGGGGGTAACGGGATTGGCCCTTGATGCACTGGCGGAGGCAAACATCCGCTCAGCAGGTGCAGTGCCAGGATTCTTAGGATATGGTGGATTTCCCAATACACTTTGCATTTCGCGAAATGCTTGTGTCGTGCACGGTATTCCCGATGCTGAACCCTTTGTTGAAGGAGACATTGTCTCCATAGACTGTGGTGTCAAAATGGATGGATTTTTTGGAGATGCAGCCTATACTTTCGCTATTGGAGAGATCGAGGAAGCCACCATGGCACTGCTTTATCACACCAAGCAATCATTGCACCTGGCCATTGAACAGGCAAGAGTGGGAAACCGCATGGGCGATGTCGGTGCTGCAGTACAAGAATACTGTGAGAAAGAGCATGGTTATGGGGTGGTCAGGGAATTAGTGGGGCATGGGATTGGTGCAGAGCTTCATGAACGTCCCGAGGTGCCAAATTATGGCAAGAGGGGGCGGGGCCCAAAACTTAAGAAAGGCCTGGTCATCGCCATTGAGCCGATGGTAAATCTGGGCACCCGGAGCGTTGTGCAAATGCCTGACGGTTGGACCATCCTGACCAAGGATCGAAAACCATCCGCTCACTATGAGCATAGTGTTGCTGTAGTTGGGCCAGAGGCTGATGTGCTGTCCGATCATGGACGCATTGAAGAAGCCATCAAAAAGAACCCTTCACTGTCCGAAATTTCAATAAAAAAGTAGATATTTGCACTCCGAAATTTTTTTATGGCCAAACAGGATTTAATTAAGCAGGATGGAGTGATCGAAGAAGCACTCTCAAACGCAATGTTCAGAGTGCGACTCGAAAATGATCATGAGATCGTCGCTACGATCTCAGGAAAGATGCGCATGCACTACATTCGAATTCTGCCTGGCGATAAAGTATCAGTGGAAATGTCTCCGTATGACTTGACACGAGGACGGATCACATACCGCTATAAATAAGGATATTATGAAGGTCAGGGCTTCCATAAAGAAGAGATCAGCAGACTGCAAGATCGTACGTCGAAAAGGCAAGTTGTACATCATCAACAAGAAGAATCCAAAGTTTAAACAACGTCAAGGTTAAGTATGGCTCGTATATCAGGAGTAGATTTGCCCAGAACTAAGAGAGGAGAGGTTGGCTTAACCTACATTTTCGGCATTGGAAATTCTCGTGCACGTGAAATTCTCGATCGTGCTGGCATCGATAAAAACGTGAAGGTGCAGGATTGGACAGACGATAACATCAGAACAATCTCACAGATCTTACAGGACGATTATACCGTAGAAGGAGAGTTGCGTTCGGAAGTGCAGATGAACATCAAGCGATTGATGGACATCGCTTCGTATCGCGGCTTGCGTCATCGCAAAGGGCTTCCGGTACGTGGTCAGCGGACACAAACTAATGCGCGCACAAGAAAAGGGAAACGTAAGACAGTCGCCAATAAGAAGAAGGCGGTCAAATAGAGCCTGAAATAGGAAGGAGAATGGCAAAATCAAAAAAGAAAAGGAAAGTCAGTGTTGATGCAGAAGGATTGGTCTACATTCAGGCCTCATTCAACAACATCATCATTTCACTGACCAATAAGAAAGGACAAGTGATCTCCTGGGCATCTGCAGGTAAGGCAGGGTTTAGAGGTTCAAAGAAGAATACGCCTTATGCTGCGCAACGAGCAGCAGAAGATGCCGCACAGGTGGCATATGACGCAGGAATGCGATTTGCCGAGGTGTTTGTGAAAGGACCTGGCTCAGGAAGAGAAGCGGCTATCCGCGCCGTGGACGGTGCTGGTATTCGTGTCCGAAGAATTCAGGATGTCACGCCCATTCCTCATAATGGATGTCGTCCCCCAAAGAAAAGAAGAGTTTAACCGCAGGAATTCAGCATAAAGAATGGCGAGATATACAGGTCCTAAGACTAAAAAATCAAGAGCGTTCGGTCAGTCCCTCTTTGGATTTGACAAAAGCTTTGAAAAGAAAAAGTACCCACCGGGGTCTCATGGCAATAAGCGTCGTCGACGTCAGAAGTCCGACTACGCTATGCAATTGATGGAAAAGCAAAAGGTCAAGTACACGTATGGCATACTTGAGCGTCAGTTCCGAAACACTTTTGAGAAAGCGAGCCGAAAAGGTGGAGTGACTGGTGAAGTACTCCTGCAATTCCTCGAGTCTCGTCTTGACAATACCGTTTTCAGATTAGGCATTGCGCCCACACGCCGAGCGGCACGCCAATTTGTTAATCACAAACACATTCTGGTCAACGGGATTGTAACGAACATACCATCTTGCCAGTTAAAGCCTGGAGATGTCGTTTCTGTGCGCAACAAGTCTAGAGCGATGGAGCCTATTCTTGATAGCATTGCCAACAAATCAGATGTACGTAAATTCCCCTGGTTGGAGTTTAGCGCAGATACGTTTGAAGGGAAGTTTTTGGAGTACCCGACAAGGGAGCAGATTCCAGAGAATGTCAACGAGCAATTGATCGTTGAACTTTACTCTAAGTAAGCTGTTTTCTCTCCTTCTTCATTATTCTTTAATTAGTCACTACGATGAGCATCTTAAATTTTCAGAAGCCAAATAAAATATTACTGCAAAGGACCGATGATTTCGAAGGTACTTTCGAGTTTAAACCTCTTGAAGTCGGGTTTGGACAAACCATCGGTAATTCGCTTCGACGTATTCTATTGTCTTCGCTAGAGGGAAATGCCATCTCCGCCGTTCGAATTGCTGGTATCGATCATGAGTTCGCTACCATTAAGGGAGTGTTGGAAGATGTGGTTGATATCATTCTCAACATTAAGCAGATTCGCTTAAAGCCTGCGATTGAGAGTGCAGAGATGGGAGAAGAGAAGATCTATCTTACCATCCGGGGCAAGGAAGAACTTAAGGCTGGAGACATCGAGGAGCACACCAATATTTTCAAGGTGATGAATCCAGATCAGCATATATGCTTTATGGACGAGTCGGTCAACCTGGAAATGGAGCTGACAGTGACTCGTGGCCGAGGGTATGTTCCTGCCGATGAAAATTTGCCTAAAGACGCCCCAATTGGTGTAATTCCAGTCGATGCCATCTACACGCCTATTAAGAACGTTTCCTACCACATAGAGAATACACGGGTAGGCCAGAAGACTGACTTTGAAAAATTGACGATCACGGTACGCACGGACGGCACCATTAAGCCAGAAGAGGCCATTAAGGAGGCATCTCGTATCCTGATTCAACATCTGATTCTCATCACAGATGAGAACATCACTTTTGATGATGCCACACGAAGCGAAGACAATGTAGTAGACGAGCATATCCTTCATATGCGTAAGTTGCTTAAGACTTCGCTTGAAGATCTTGACCTCTCGGTTCGAGCTTACAATTGTCTGAAAGCGGCCAAGATCAACTCTCTTGGAGAACTCGTGAAGTACGAAATGCACGAACTCCTTAAGTTCCGCAACTTCGGAAAGAAATCTTTGGTAGAGATTGAAGAGCTTTTGACAAACAAGAATTTGACGTTTGGCATGGACCTCGCTCCATACAAATTGGATGAGGACTAGAGTAGGGCTTAGCCCGCTACCATATTTCAATAGCGAGCAGTAACACGTTGAGCTGAGCTCCGAGTGCTGCGAGGATAAAACGTAAACGATGAGACACGGAAAGAAATTTAACCATCTGGGCCGCAAGAAGGGCCATCGAAGAGCTTTGTTGAGTAACATGGCCATTGAGTTGATTAAGCACAAACGCATTCGAACGACTTTGGCCAAAGCGAAAGCACTGAGGGTTTATGTCGAACCTTTGATCACAAAGTCCAAATCCAACACCACCCACTCTCGTCGGGTAGTTTTTT
This sequence comes from Saprospiraceae bacterium, assembly GCA_019634275.1. Taxonomy (GTDB): domain Bacteria; phylum Bacteroidota; class Bacteroidia; order Chitinophagales; family Saprospiraceae; genus CAJQNM01. The sequence continues at coordinate 9,922 of JAHQVP010000199.1, read as the reverse complement.
CCTACTTACAGAACAAAGATGCAGTAACCGAGCTGTTTGGTACTGTATCCGCCGCAGTCGGTGATCGACCAGGTGGCTATACAAGAGTAATCCGTACTGGGTTTCGCTTGAGTGATGGGGCAGAGATGGCCCTCATAGAACTCGTGGACTTCAATGATGTCTATTCAGTAGCGAAGACCGAAACTAAGTCCAGGAGACGTCGGACACGCCGCGGCGGAGGTGCTGCAAAAGGCGCGGCTGCAGCGGTCGCAGCAGGCGAAGAAGAGTAAGTTATCCCTTTGGACCAGGAGTTTCCGGACTGGAAACGCCTCTTCGATTATCCTTTTTGAGTCTATGCTTCATATGATCAATTAGGATACTATATTTGTGCGGCTTTGAAAAAAGATACGGCTGACACAATGGAGAACACGGCGTCATTATTACTAGAAGATGGAACACTTTACCGAGGAAGAGCGGTAGGTAAGAAAGGAACCACCACCGGAGAGATCTGCTTCAATACGGGCATGACTGGCTACCAGGAGATCTTTACGGATCCTTCTTATTATGGGCAATTATTGGTTGCAACCAATGCACATATTGGCAACTATGGGACTAAAGACGCCGATCAGGAATCGAATGGAATTAAGATTGCAGGATTGATCTGTAAAAATTTTACGGTTCCGTATTCAAGACAACAAGCAGACCAATCCATTGAAGAGTACTTCCAACAGGAATCACTTGTTGGTATTGCTGACGTAGACACCAGGGCCATCGTCAAGCACATTCGACATCGTGGTGCGATGAATGCCATCATTTCCTCTGAACATCACGAAGTAGAAAAGTTACAAGCACTATTGGATCAGGTGCCGTCGATGAAGGGTCTTGAATTGGCGTCTAAGGTGAGCACAGCTAGCCCATATGACTATGGCGAGGGAACAGACCGTAAGGTGGCTGTATTCGACTTTGGAGTAAAGCGAAATATATTGGATTGCATGGCCAAGCGAGGATGTCAACTCCGGGTGTTCCCGGCACAGACATCCTATGAAGAAGTTATGGCATGGAAGCCGGACGGATTGTTCTTTTCAAATGGCCCTGGAGATCCAGCCCCGATGACCTATGCAGTGGAAGCTGCTCAAAAGGCACTTTCCGATAATGTCCCATTGTTTGGCATCTGCCTGGGTCATCAGATTTTAGCCTTAGCGGTAGGCATTGATACATTTAAGATGCACAATGGCCATCGCGGCATCAATCATCCTGTAAAGAACATTGTTTCTGGCCGCTGCGAGATCACCAGCCAGAATCATGGATTCGGTGTTTTGCCAGAGTCAGTTGAAGCCAATCGAGATGTAGTGGAGATCACCCACATCAACCTGAACGATGAAAGTGTTGAAGGGATCAAGGTAAAGGGCAAGCCTGCCTTTTCCGTGCAGTACCATCCAGAATCGAGCCCTGGACCTCACGACTCTCGATACCTCTTTGATGACTTTATTCAATTAATAGACCAAAACAAATAGACCAATAGATGAGCAGCATAGTAGATATACGAGCCCGAGAGATCCTGGATTCGAGAGGCAATCCCACAGTGGAAGTTGAAGTGACCACCGAAACAGGTGCTCATGGAATGGCTGCCGTTCCATCCGGAGCAAGCACCGGCAAATATGAAGCGGTGGAATTACGGGATGGGGACAAGGACCGCTACCTGGGCAAAGGCGTACAGCGAGCTTGTCGCAATATTGAAGACACCATCCAAGAGGCACTGCTTGGAGTAGAGGTACTCGATCAAGTCTATCTCGATCGCATCATGTTGGAACTGGATGGCACGGAGAATAAATCACGCCTTGGAGCCAATGCCATACTGGGTGTGAGTTTGGCAGCAGCTAAGGCGGCTGCAGCGGAAAGTGGTTTGCCTCTTTTCCGGTACGTGGGAGGTGTCAATGCACATGTGATGCCCGTACCCATGATGAACATCTTAAACGGTGGTTCCCATGCCGACAACAGCATCGATTTTCAAGAATTCATGGTGATGCCTTTGAGTCCCGATACGTTTTCAGAAGGACTCCGCATGGGTGTAGAAATCTTCCACACTTTGAAGAAAGTATTGAAAGATAAAGGGCATTCCACTAATGTGGGCGATGAGGGAGGTTTTGCTCCCAATCTTTCATCCAATGTCGAAGCCATTGAGACGGTCTTGACTGCGATAGAAAAATCAGGTCTTAAACCCGGGGAGGATGTTATGATTGCGATGGACGCTGCCGCATCAGAGTTCTATAATGAAGAGGAGAAAGTATATCACCTGCATCAGTCTACTGGCGAAAAACTAACGAGCAGTGAAATGGTGGCCTTCTGGAAGGATTGGACGGAAAAGTACCCAATATTGTCAATAGAAGATGGATTGCATGAAGACGATTGGGCCGGCTGGATTGCACTTAATCAAGCAATAGGAGGCACGACCCAATTGGTAGGTGATGACTTGTTTGTGACCAATACCACGCGGCTGCAAAGGGGAATAGACGAAGGAGCGGCGAATTCGATATTGATAAAAGTAAATCAAATCGGATCACTAACAGAGACGATCGAAGCAGTGCGGTTGGCCACGCGCAATGGATTTACCAGTGTGATGAGCCATCGATCGGGCGAGACAGAGGACACAACCATTGCTGACCTTGCAGTTGCATTGAATACAGGGCAGATTAAAACAGGTTCGGCATCTCGATCGGATCGAATCGCCAAATACAATCAACTGTTACGCATCGAAGAGGATTTGGGTGATTCTGCCGTCTATCCGGGCAGAGCACTTCTATCATAGTAGTATTAATTCTTATATTTAAGGGACTAAATTCTCTTGATATGGGAAGCAAGATGCGACTCTCAGGCGCTACTCTTCTTAGAAGATTGTCTCAAGTTTTTCTGGATAAATATCTCCTAGCAGGCGCCATTTTCGTGGTGTGGGTCGGTTTCTTTGATCGAAATTCAATGATGACACAGCTCGCACTCTCGAAAACGATTAGTGAGCTCGAATCAGAAAAGGCATACTTGCTGGACCAAATTGAAGAGACCAATAATAAGAAGAGCAACGTGGTGCGAAATCAGGAAAAATTTGCTCGAGAGAAATTTTACATGAAAAAGCCTGGAGAACAGGTATACATTTTAGAACAATAGCATGTCAGTACTCGTAAACAAGGACTCAAGAATTATCGTACAAGGCTTTACCGGCAAGGAAGGAACATTCCACGCCGGACAAATGATCGAATATGGCACTCCCGTAGTGGGAGGCGTGACTCCTGGCAAAGGCGGAACCACTCATCTGGACCGGCCTGTATTTAATACTGTCGCTGAGGCAGTGGACAAGGTCGGAGCCGATACGACGGTGATTTTTGTTCCGCCTCGATTTGCCGGCGACGCCATCATGGAAGCGGCTGATGCAGGCATCAAGGTGATCATCTGCATAACAGAAGGCATCGCCATTCAGGATATGGTTAAAGTTAAGTCCTTCCTGGAAGATCGAGACTGTCGATTGGTGGGCCCTAACTGCCCCGGTGTAATCACACCAGGGGAAGCCAAGGTGGGCATCATGCCTGGATTCATTCATAAGAAAGGTTCCATTGGCATTGTGTCCAGATCAGGAACTCTCACGTATGAAGCAGTTGATCAAGTGACCAAAGCTGGCATGGGGCAGACCACCTGCATTGGCATCGGTGGTGACCCTATTGTTGGAACGACTACCAAGGAAGCCGTGGAATTGCTCATGAATGACCCGGAAACGGAAGGCATTGTTATGATTGGCGAGATCGGCGGCGGTATGGAGGCAGAAGCAGCACGATGGGTCCGAGATCATGGAACCAAACCCGTGGTCGGATTTATTGCTGGACAAACCGCTCCTGCAGGCCGTACAATGGGACATGCTGGTGCCATTGTAGGTGGCAAAGACGATACTGCCGCAGCCAAAATGAAGATCATGGAGGAGTGCGGTATTCATGTGGTTCAATCTCCGGCGGACATCGGCTCTACGATGGTAGCGGCTTTGCGGCGATAGGATTGCCCTGAACGCTTTCTGCGCGGCGAAGGACTTTCAGTCGATTTCTGTAGCAATGGGATTTCCACGGAGAACGTGGTGCCATAGTTTTCTTTCGTCTCGAAGTAAATTACACCATCAAAAGATTCTACGATGTTTTTTGAGATGGCCAGCCCTAAGCCTGTTCCTGATGTCTTGGTGGTAAAGTTTGGATAAAACACTTTGTCTTTCATCTCGGAAGATATGCCCTTGCCATTGTCAGTGACTTGGAGCAATGCCTGTGTTCCCTTAGTTTCTAGTTTAATGTCAATATTGCCTCGTCGACTGGCCGGTATTGCTTGCACTGCATTTTTAATCAGATTATTGAGCACTCTGAGCAAGTGACTCTTATCAGCAGATACACAGATTTCATCAATAGGTACATATAGATTGAAATCCATGTCATCTCGCTTTTTGAAGAGATCATGGACACTCGTAACCAGATCGTTGAGGACAATGCACTGGGTCTCAGGTTTGGGCATCTTGGCAAAGCTGGAGAATTCGGCGGCTATTTTTGAGAGGTTGTCGATTTGCTCGATGAGGGTTATGGCCACCCTACGCACGAGCTGCCGTGATTCGATCAGATCTGCTTTTTCCATGGCATATTGCAGATGTTGAATGCTCAATTTCATCGGAGTGAGGGGGTTCTTGATTTCATGCGCTACCTGTTTTGCCATTTCCCGCCAGGCAACTTCCCTTTCCGTCCGCGCCAATAATTGTGCGCTTTCGTCCAGTTTAAAAATCATTTGATTGTATTCATTGATCAGCATTCCCAGTTCGTCGTTGGTGTCCCATCGCAAGGGATCATTCGATGTTCCCAGCTTAAAAGCCTTAATCTTATTTACCAGTTCGCTGATAGGCCTGGTAATGCTTCGGGATACGGCAAGTGAGAAGAAGATGGCCAGCAGCAAGAGGAGTACATAAACATTGAGCAGTGTACTCATGAAATCTTTCACTCGATCTCCAGCGGCTGACTGTGAAGCTTGCAGTGGGATCCCCGCATATCCCAAGACCTCATTATTGCCTGGTATGGCGATGAAGGCGGACCCATTTCTGCTTTCTTCTGCAGGAGTGAGCACCGAGGTTTCGAGGCTTTTGAGCTGTGCAATGGAAGACATCAATAGCCGATTGGGGGTGAAAGCACCCACGGCGTCACGAGACGACTGCACCATATGTCCCATGCGATTGTAGAGATTGACCTGGGTTTGGTACCGCTCTGTCAGCTGTTCCAGTCTGGCTGCCTCTATCGGTTTGACCTGTGCATTCCAGGAGTCTTGCAATTCTTCTTGAAGAGACACCGCCGTCTTTTTCATGCGATCTAGATTGCTTTTACGCTCAGCATTTTGGAAATACAGTACGGTGGCTATTCCGATGATGACGAAAGACAATAGGATTAGGGTTAGGACCGATATCTGAATACGGTTTCGCAACGATACGCCTTGACGCATGGCGAAAGCAAATTCTCGTGGGAGGTAGGGAGCAAAGCTATTGACCAACAATAGACATAGCATGGTCAGCACCACTATGATAAACAGGTACGAAAACAGGGACAAAGGTTTAATGACTCCAGCCAGCTTTCGCCCCACCAGGATGGTTTGCATGCCATTGGAATAGATGAGTTCGGAGCGATCGTTGGCATAGTGTACTTCCGCTTGTCCGACCATAGTGGGAAGAGCGGTCAGTTGCAACTGATAGTCTGGGCTGGTCCGTTCCAAACAGGATCCTGTATGGTCATAGATGGCATATACATAGTCCTCCAATCTGCGGATGTTCTTGTAGGTTTGACGAGGGCCGAATTCTGCCATGCCTACTTGCAGTACTTTCTTCTTGCTGAAGCTGGTGACCAGGCGTTGATCGTCGATCTCGAGCACGACCACATAGTAGTCGAGCTGTCGACTATGTCGCCAGATAGGAAAATCTGAGGGTTGGGATACTAGTCTTGATTCATCCAGAACTTTTGCTCTCGGAAAGTCGATTTGATAAAAATTACGAAGGTATTCTGTCTCTTGCTCAATCACATCTCTCAATTGATCCCGCATGTGGGATGTGGAATCGACCAACTGGTGCTGTAGAATGGAGGACAGAGCATTCAGTTCGGCGATGGCTTCTGGGTCAGCTTCGTCGATCAGTTGCTGAGCAAGTTGAGTTCGTAGAATCACATCCTTGTCTATATTGATCTTATAGAGCAGCACGGAAGTAAATCCTGAAAGCACTACTAACCAGAGTACGATCCAACTGAAGTTTGTCTTCCCTGATTCGGTAAAGAGATCCAAAAGCAAAACGAAAGTCAGCGACACAATGGCAAACTGGAAAAGCGGGAGACTAGGAGAAATTGCATACACAAAGGGGATCGCCAATGCTACTGCCGCTGCTCCTATTGCAATCTTAATGCGAGGTGATAAGCCCACTTGCTGGATCTGATTAGCGAACTTAATGGACCAGAGAAAAATCCCAAATACAATCACAATGATGCAGACGATGGCCAGAACACTGATGTAGTCGAGATCAAGAACAGATTCAAAATTGAAATCAATTTTCGAATCCAGAATTAACTGTGTACAGAATCGTGCGAGTGCCGAGAGGCTGCCGATAATAAGAAGGTATCCCAGTAGTGTGACGCCAATTTTTTGCGCTGTACTCCATTGGTAACGATCTATCTGACGGTGCCACTGATTAATCAGTACAATGGATATCCAGAGAAGCATGCAACTGTTTATGAGGAGATCCCCAAGGGAGTTGCCCAATGATGAGGAGATCAGATCTTTTTGAAACAGTGCAGTCTCTGAGAAAAGCGCAGTGAGATCCATGGCCATGCTGAGTGCCCGGAGCGAAAGAACCGTAACAACAAATAGTGCACTTGCCATCGGTACGCCAACTGCTTCCCTCATCAACCTAAACAACCTCATGATGTAGAGACTCAGGCAGAGAGCCGCACATCCATAAAGCAGGAGGAGCCATCTAAGATTTTGAGGGGTAAGTCCCTGCACCTTTTCATGATCGGCGTAAAGTACCTCGTGACCCGCTGCATTGCGAAGTATGGGAGCGGAGCCATGTTGCGTAAGCGCTATACCTGCTGGTATGCAGGCATCTATATGACCAAAGGGAGCGTCACTACGACCCCGTTTCAACGGTATGCAATACACAAGGGTATGTTTCCCGTCGCCGTGCGTGAGTGCTGCCGTGCCCGTATAGTAGGTGTTTTCTCCCTCGTTGTAAATGGGTATCTGTTGGTGGGTTAGAATTTTCCCTGGCTGACGGATTTCATTGTTAGACCAGTAGGTAAGCCTGTCTTCTTCGAATAGGAAAAAGTGAGTAGGCCTGGATTCCAGTGCGACTAAGACCTCATGCTTACTTCCTTGGCTGAGTTGGTCTGCTTGAAGCAGCTGCTGAATCAGTGTGGAGTTCTCCGCAAGTTTCAGCACATCCGCTTCCTCTTCTTCAATATACTGGCCGATTTTTTGAGCCGCATACTCCGCTGTTGTTCGTTGCACATAGAGTTGTTGCAATAACCCTGCAGTGATCAACATCACCAGCGTGGGAATCGCCCAAAAGTGCTTACTTTTACGTGCGTCAGTCAATAACATATTATATAAATATATAATATTAAAAGCGTTTGACGTAGGTTATTTGAAAGTCAATAAGATAGATCGCGGAGCATTCCATCGCTCCCCAAGTCGTTAGGCATGGGGTGAGGAAAATCCGGACAACGTAGAGCACCACACCATCTAACTGATGGGGTCCCAAGGTATTGGGATACAGAAAGTGTCGCAGAAAATATACCGCCTTTCCTTCCAAGGAAAGGTAAGGGTGAAAACGTGTGGTAAGAGCGCACGCCTTTGGCAGGTAACTGTTGATGGAGATAAACCTTGTGGGTTGAAATGCCACGTATATCTCGTTCTCCCCCATAGGGGAGAGTACGTTGCTCGCTTAGGTGTCTTTGTACACGCGAGAAGGGTAGGCAGCTAGAGAGTGTCTGTAAAGGCACTCCCAGATAAATGATGGAACCTTAGTCGAAGACTAAGCGACAGAATCCGGTTTATCGCTTCGCGATCTTTTGCTTTCCAATACTTCCTTACAGGCTCGCCCCGTCTTGCAGTGCTCCGAAATCGAAGAGTAGAGAGAAGCGTAGCGTTTTATCCAACGGATTGCTCTGTTGAGCCGTTTGGTTGGTACTGATCAGGTAGGACATGTTTATGCCAAAGACGTTGTATTTCAATCCAAGCCCAGCGGTAAAGTACTTTCGATTTCCCTTTTGTGGATTTTCGTAGAAGTAGCCTGCTCGTACGGCAAATTGATTGTCGTACCAGTATTCGGCACCGAATGAAATGGTCCACTCCTGGAGCTCTTCACTAAATCCTTGTGGTGCATCACTAAAGGAGCCAAACGTACCTTGGAAGAAGTTTCTTTCTCTGTAATCCGGCACTCCATTTTCATCTTCATCATACGTTTCTTGGGATGGAAATTCAGGAGTGGGGACCATCAATTTATTGAAGTCCAATGCAAACGTTAACGAGTTATATTCGTCCAAGTCAAACTTCCAGGCTGCACCTAGTCCAAAATTTGCGGGCAGAAAGTCATTGGTTTCGCTGGTATACGAAATCTTTGATCCCAGGTTGGATAAGGTAAGTCCAATAGACAGGTCGCTATTTTGCAGTGGTACCTGGTAGAGGATGGAAAGATCTGCTGCACCCGCCACGCCTGGTTCGATAGGAATGCCATTTACTTCCTGGCCTCCAGCAAGATTACTGTAGATAAATTTTCCATTCAATCCAACAGAAAGATTGTCTCCTAATTTTCGAGCGTATCCCAATGCAATCTCAAATTCATTAGGTCTTCCCATACCGATTGGTTGCCCCTGATCATTGGTAAACTGAATGTCTCCAAGCGAAAAGAACCGTAGGCTAAATCCAATACTGTTAAGGTCGTCGATTTTCTTAAAACCGCTTAGATAGGCCAGGTAAACATCATTGAGCCCGAGGTTTCGCAGCCACGGTGAATAGGTCGCCGACATTGAGAAATCGGTATCGACGTTGGTCAGCTTGGCAGTGTTTAGATGGACACTGTTGGCGTCAGGCGACATGGCGATCCCAGCATCTCCCATAGCTCCTGCTCGTGCATCCGGCGTGATCCGCAAAAATGGCACAGCGGTAGGAATGGCATTTGGGCACTTGCTTCCATCAGGAAGTATCCAGTTGCCACTGCCTTGAGGACTCTCCAAACATTGTCCATGAAGGTCCATGGCCAGGAATCCCAGGAGTGCAACTATAAGGGTGCAAGTACGTGTTCGTCGCATGATGTTAGTGTATTTTTCAAAATGGTCGCAAATATAACGAAGCCCCTCATGTATTAGTACTGATGACAGACATCAGTTTGAGATGCAATCTCCTGCATGTCAAAACCATGGAAATACCGATATAGAAGGTAGAACGTCGAATATTGGAAGTAGCTTTCTCATGGCTAACGCCAAATTTTGACGTTTGGGTATGGAGAGTGTGCTTTTAACGCAGGATCACCAACTTTTGCAGGTCACTGGCCGTCGTTTCCAAGAAACCTCCATTGCCAATTGCATTAATTTTAATTCGGTAGACGTAGACACCGGAGGCCAAGGGTGATCCGAAATCATCACGGCCATCCCATTTCAGATCTCGACTCAAGGAAGATGAAGGTTTTATGGATTGAAATAATGTCTTCACGAGCTGCCCTTTCACCGTGTAGATCTCAGCCCGGATGTCGATGTCGCGGTTGACGAAATTGTGTTCAAATTGGAAACAGGTGCTCTCATTAAAGGGATTGGGGTAGTTGTACACTCTGCGAATGGCTTCTACCTCTTCATCTGCTACGATGAATTCAATTTGCTCTTCACTACTGTTGTTCAGTGCATCCCATGCTTTC
>JAHQVP010000198.1 GCA_019634275.1 Saprospiraceae bacterium | reverse complement strand
TACTGATAGAGGGTACTGCGGGTGTTGTCAGACTGTCTTCGGTTTCTAAATCCGAAGAACTGGGAGATGGTAGTAATGATGATGCCGGGAAAGTAGCAATAGTAAAGGCGCTTGATGCTTCGCTCCACAAAGTGCGTGATCTTGCGCATGGTGGAGGCCTGAAAACCTACGGCATCCATCTTGGCCAGAAATCGGTGGAGGTCCTCGTACGAATCGATGGCCCATGAATCCGTCCATCTCTTCATGAGGGTCTCGTCTTGCTCATTTGTGGGCGGATTGGTAAAAAAATCTGCCACGACCAAACGTCCTCCTGGTTTTAGTATTCGAAACGCCTCTGCCAGAAAGTCCTTCTTCTCTGGCGCATAACAAACGCTTTCTATAGCCCAGACCACATCAAATGTGTTATCCTCAAAATCTGTATCCAGATAGTTTTGCAAATGAAACGAAGTGAGATCGGCGACACCCATTTTCTCGCTGTTTTGGCGACATGCTTCCACCTGTGATGGGGTGATCGATATGCCGTCGACATGGCAACCGATATGGGCCGCCAGATAAATCGACGATCCGCCGACGCCACATCCAGCATCCAACACCCGATCTTCTGCGGTAATACCTCCGAGTTCTGCCAACTTCTTATTCATACACAACAACGCATCACGCAATCGATTGATGTCGGCATCCCAGTACCCATAGTGCATGCTATAGTGACTATCAAGATGCCATACAATCTTGTAGTCTACTTCACACTCAGCATAGTAGCTTACGATGTCACTGGTATATGCGTCGTCCATTTGAGTATTTGCGGGTTAGACCTTCTTGAGATGAAAGTGACTGGAAAATAGCAAAATGGCAGCTAAGTGAGGGACGCCGTTCTCAATTGTTGGTCCTCTATCCCCAGGCTGGACATGGTGCATGTTCCTCTGATATGAAGGACACTGGTAATGCTTGTGGTTGATGGGCCCTCTCCTCGCTTCATTAAAAGATCAAACGCATCGATGCCATCCCCGGCACCTTTATGAAATTCTTCCAGGTCCTGCACAGTAGGGTGCTCATGGCTCAGGATCCACTCTTGGAACCATTCCTGCCGTCTTTGCTGCCAAGTTGCAGGATAGAGCGTCCATGATGCCCAAAGCTTGGGCGTCTGAGGGTCAAGAGTGACCAGGTCCACGAGTCTGCCATCCCAGTGCAGTTCCGTTAGCCCATCACCTAGTCTACTGACGAGGGTGAAAGGCTCAACATCCGTCAAATTGTAGTCACTTGCAAACGCAAGAGCGGTCTCATACCGCATAAAGTCAAGTAGAATTAATCCCCTACTCATCCTGTAGGGAGGTCTTCTCTCATGCAATTTTCGTGAACCATTGAGTAGCGCGGCGGTTCCTCTCTTGCTGGCAGCAATCCAGCTGCCTCCTCCACGGGGGTCGACTGGGTATAGGCAGTTCTTATTGCGATCATGCACCAGTGCTGTCGATCTCCGGGAAGCTACCTCATCTCGGCTGTGACAAAAAATGTAAGAGCCATCATTCCCAGGGAAATACGTAACGGTGCACATATTGATCAGGCAAAAATTCGGATGACCTGAATGACGGCCAAAATGGCGAACAATACAGTCAGTACCCGGTTGGTGTATTCATTGACTTTTGACACTTTGCCCACGATGACGGTACCCAGTTGGACATAAATAAGGAAGACCAACCCAGCTCCTAGAGCGGAACCCGTCGAAATCCAAAGAATTTCGTTCAGCGATGCAATACCGTAACCATTGGACCTTAGCCAAATGGCGATGAAAATCCAATAAGGAATAATCAAGAGATTTACTCCGGTAATGCCAATTCCAAACCAGAAGCTTTTTGATGATTGTCCGGATTTGACTTGTTGAGCAAGATCTTGCTTGTTTTTAGTTTTTAAAAAGTAATAGACAGCCAACGCTGAGAATACGAAGACAGAAAAAATCTTGATGTACAGTTCTACTGTCTCATTGGTCGAAAAAAAATCAATAAAGTATACCGCAAGAAAAGTGTATCCGAATTCAACCAGAATCGCACCGATCGTGGCAACAAGACCCGCTCTGCGCCCCTTGCGAATCGTCCAATTGGCTAATGACAGATTGATCAGACCTACTGGTAATGCTCCCAATCCACTAAATCCCATTGCTATTAAGAAACAAAGAAATATGTCCATGCCGTCCGTCACACAAACTAGCATTTTTTGCATACTATGCTGGTCCATACTACCTTTATGGCTGATGAGCAATGAAGAGAGAGCGTACCAGCGGGTCAAGGAGAAGAAAGGTTTTTATGTTCACCTTTCGGTCTACCTTGCCATGGCAGTCTTCTTCTTTTTGCTCAATGTGACGACCATGGATTATCCTGGAGATTGGTGGTTTTATTGGCCGCTGATGGGCTGGGGAATTGGAGTCTTACTTCACTATTTCAACGTCTTTGGACTGCCGGTAACCAAAGCACTCACTAAGGAGTGGGAAGAAAAAGAGCTTCGCAAAGAACTCGCTAAACTGCAGGAAGAAGAAAAAGAAGAAGATCCCACTGATGATCATCTCGAACTTCGCGATCGCTCAAAAGAGAAAATACCAAGTACCTCTCGTCCTTGGAGTGATGAGGATTTAGTCTAGGGAAACCTGTCCCTCATAACTCGCGTATCCAAATATTTCGAAAACGGTCTTTGTTTCCATGGTCTTGCAACAAGAGGGGTAGCTTCGGAGGATGAGCAATATAGTGCGGCTCACCAATGAACACACAGGGACCTTTTAGATCTACATCATTTTGAATCAAGACGCCGTTGTGGAAGGCAGTCACTGTCGCCGGCTGCAACAAAGAGCCAGTATCGTCAAACTTAGGAGCATTAAATACAATATCATAGCTCTGCCATTCTCCCGGTGGCCGGGAGGCATTGACTAAAGGAATGTGCTGCTTATAAAGAGAGCCTGCCTGTCCATTGGGGTACGTTTCATTTTCATATGAATTCAGCACTTGAATTTCATACATGCCCATGAAAAAGATGCCACTGTTGCTATACCCTTGTCCTTCCTTGCCAGGATCAACCGGCGACAACCATTCGATGTGCAGTTGGCAGTCACCGAAAGACTGTTTGGTCTCAATGGCTCCAGATCCTGGATTGACAATGAGTGCTCCGTCCTTTACTTCCCACAAGGGCTCAGAAAAGGAGGGGTTAGCCAGCTTTTCTTGTACAATGGCCATGACATTATCCATTCTGGCTCCATAGTCAAGCTTAGGAGTATGCCAAGACGACATGGAGTTACCATCAAAGAGCACTATAGCATCCGCCGGAGGTGCCCCTAATTGACCTGGGGTCACTCGTTTAGGTACGGGTTCCCACTGCTCCGTGGCCACCCAGGGCTTCGTCTTGCGCAACTCAGCCCAATCCAACTCCAAAGGATTCTGCGCAGACAGATAGGAGGGCAAAAAGAAAACCAAGAAAAGGGAAGGAAGATGAGAGATTTTCATTCGATGAGATTTATAATGCTCGATTCAACTTAAGCGCGTTGCGCTGCCACAAAATGTATACCGTAAAGCAGGTACTAATGACGGCATAAATAGTCATCAAATACGTCCCGCTTATCATCTGCGTGTTAAAAATGGAAAAACCTCCAAATTGCATTGCAATGAACCCGACCATGAACAGCTTCAGAATTTCGGCTGGAATTGCCATCCAATGACCATCCATCAACGAAGTATAGGCAAAGATGGCCACAAAGAAAAACAGTACTGTCCAAACCAGGAATGAGGCATTCAAACTACCCAATTGGGTCATCAGAACGTAAAGCAAAACATTGACAAAGACCAATTGGACCCAGCTGATGCCGATCAGCAGCCGCGAGGGCTGACTGTCATATTTCTTTCTTGACCACACATCATCAATGCTTTCCACTGGAAATCGTGCTCTGACGTCCTCAGGACGCCATCCGGTGGGCATAAACCAGATTCGAATCTTGTCCCACCATCTCTTCGTATAAAGGGCATCCCGGAAGAGCATGGCCAGATGCATGAAATTGATGATGATGGGATTCCACGTGCCTGCAGGGCGCTTCGTGCCGTACACTGCAGGGACATCCTCCAACTCGGGCTGAAAAGTGCCAAACCACTTATCCCATAAGATGAATATCTCGGAGAAATTCTTGTCGATGTACTCAGGATTGATCGCATGATGGACGCGATGATGCGATGGAGTTACAATGATGTGTTCTAAGAACCCCATCTTATTGATGACTCTCGTATGATACCAGAACTGGGCAAACAGATGCAAGGGAGCAACCACCGCCACTACATCCGGAGGAATACCCAGGACAGCCATGGGCGTATAGAGCACGAAATATACCCCTACAAAAGCTGAAATCTCCTGCCTCAGAGCACAGGAGAGATTAAACTCTTCGCTGCTGTGGTGAATGATGTGTCTGTTCCAAAAGACATTGAACACATGGTTGAACCGATGCGACCAATACCCTGCAAAGTCGTGACCAATAAAGGCGAGAACATAGAGGAGCAAGGAAGATTTAATATCGAAAACGCCTAAATGCCGCTCCAACCAAGTATAGCTGACAATCACAATGCCAATGCCAAGCAACGCCTTCAGCGTATTGGTGACGCCCGAGCTCAAACTTGATATGGTATCCATAGGCGTATTGACCTGCATGCCCTTCCATCTGGCGAAAATGGATTCCAACGCGATCAAAAGGACGAAACCGGGAATCGCATAAGACAATACTTGAGCATAACTTTCCATCGCGTGGCAGGTCCTAGACCGAAAGATATGTCATTACTAGACGAATTCCATCAGATCGTCGACTTATCCCGTCTACATCCCGAACGTCTGATCAGGTCAAGAGGTTGATGTAGCTGAAGTCTAACGAGAACCAATGAAGAAGCTTCTACTCATGCTGTTGTTACAGCTCTGCCCTCTCCTGCTCATAAGTCAGGGATACGACATTGAACACCTCCTGGTGGAGGTGGATGTTCATCAAAACGGTCTCCTACAGGTCCAGGAACACTATGCCCTCAACTTCGTCGAAAAGAAGAGAGGAATCATTCGACACATACCCTCAAGGCACCTTGCAAACGGTGAGGACAAGCGGGTTCGTATCAAAGCCATCAAAACTCCGGGATGGAACCACCACATCAGTCGTGAAGGTGGCCACACGATCATTAGGATTGGCGACCAGGATGTCTACCACCAGGGGCAGAAGGACATCACGATCATGTACGATGTCGAAGGAGCCACCATGGAGCATGATGCGTACGACGAGATCTATTGGAATTTGGTGGGGACGGAATGGGATGTCCCTATTGAACAAATGGAGTTTAAAATAGCATTGGAGTCTCTATCCTCATTACCTACCAGCCACTATGAGGCATATAGCGGCAAGCAGGGCGCTGGTGTACTGATTCCCATGGACTTTGATCAGGGCTATCTTACCGGGCGTGTGACCGATCTAGCGAAAGGGGAAGGAGTCACCGTCGCAGTAGCACTCCCACAAGACTATTTTACCATTCCCTCTCGCACTGCCCGATTCTGGAAGGCAAACAAGGAAGCACCCCTTGCACTGGTGACCTGGTTGGGTTTGATTTGGTTCTGGGGTCGTCGCAAAGTCAATCGATCAACCCCTGATGCAGATCCGAATCCAGCTCTTTTGACAGGGGTATCGCCTATGCTAGCCGGCAGAGTCATCGAGCGTAATCTAAAAACACGACACTTACTGTCCATGCTTCCTTATTGGGCAAATCGCGGTCATATTGAAATGTACGGACCCCAGGGCGCGTTTTCAGCGGATCAATTCTGTATAGAAAAGAAGAACGGCCTAAAAAGAACAGATCGGTCACAGCATTTGCTTTTTGATGCCCTTTTCTCCGGTGGTAGTCTGGTGAGCATAACGTCCTTAAGAAACAAGCTTTTCCCCTCCATTGGTCCTATTGGCAAGGCGCTTCGCAAAGAGCTGAACGAGATGGGAATATATGATCGCTCCCCTGACTACAAACAGCGAAAGAGATTGATGGCAATGGTAGCTGCCATAGCGGGATTTCTGGCCATTGTGTGCTTTGTACAGCTAAAGATCATGACTGGCATCATACTTGTCATCCTGCTCATCACTTCGTTGATAATGTGCTTGGCAGGACCTGGTTTGAGCAATGTAGGTGTCGGGCTCTTCGAACAAATTGATGCCTATCGTTTGTTTATTTCTGATCCAGATCCCGAAGCCCTTCAGTCACAATTGTTGAATGATCCACGGTATTTGGAGAAGAGCCTTCCGTATGCCATTGCTTTTGGCATCGACGAATCGTTCTTTCCGGTAATGACGCAATACCAGGACAGGGCTCCATCATGGTATCAACATGCCACGACTACTGCTACGGTAAATGCAGTACCCACTATCAATGAATTTGTCCAACAATTTAGACCGAAAGAGATGGTCACTGCATTTGAACCAGTGGCACAACCGAGCACTTCCTCAGGATCGGTGACAGGAAGCCAGGGAAGTGTCGGTGGGGGCTACGGTGGAGGTGGAGGCAGCAGCTGGTAGGTCATTAGCCTGGATTGGGTCCGGCATCTTCTCCCTGCAAAGTCAGTTTCATCTCAATCAGCTGAGAAGAGAAGCCTCGCAGATCATCGTTCAGTGGTTTTACCTTTATCTTATGTTCGGCACTGAACAAAGTGATGGTGTCGGGTCCCTTAGCAAAATGCAATTTCCAAAAAGGAATCACCAGTACAAAGGGATTTGACGATCGCGAGACAAACAATGCAATCCCACCGGTTCGAATCTCAAATATTCCGATCATGCCCCCCTGAATGCCCTCCATCTCCTCGACAAGCTGTGTGGACTCCGGCATCAGGAGACAGGGCTGCTCGAGTACATGATTGCTCCAGGCAGGGTCTCCTCTCAACGAGGCACCAATCTCTTTTAAGATTGTCTGTTCAACATCTCCCTGCATCAATTTGATCAACATAGGTTGTCTTTAGTCTTTCCCTTTGTGACCCTCTTAAGTGGGGGCCGTCTTAACATCGTCTTAAGGACAATATTCATCAATAAATTTTAATAGAATGGAAGTTTTAGGAGATAAGTTTGGATTGTTGGTTGATCAGCTCATTGCATGGGCACCAAAATTGGTAGGTGCCATCTTGGTCCTCATCATTGGACTATGGATCATCGGGGCTATTATGAAGATGATTAGGAAAGCGCTGGTAAACTCCGGACTTGATCAGGACGTCATTCCCTTTCTTAGTTCGCTGATCTCCGTTATTTTCAAGGTGCTTTTGATTATGTCTGTTGCAGGCATGGTCGGTGTTGAAACCACTTCTTTCATTGCGTTGATCGGTATGGCTGGCCTGGCGATAGGCATGGCGTTGCAAGGGACACTGGGACATTTTGCCTCCGGAGTGATGATCTTGATTTTCAAGCCATACAAAGTCGGTGATCTCGTAGACGTACAAGGGCAGCTTGGGCATGTAGAAGAGATCCAGGTTTTCAATACGATTATTAAAACACTAGACAACAAAAGGACCATTATCCCCAATGGCGTTGCTACAAGCGGTGTGATTACAAACTTGTCTTCGCACAACATGCTCCGTGTCGATCTCAACATAGCGATGCCATATGAAGAAGACTTCGATAAGGTACAAGGCATTGTGCAGGATGCCCTCGCAGCAACTCCTAAAGTGATGAGTGATCCATCTCCGGTTGTCGAGATTGAAAAGTTTGACGCCAACAATGTCTTGCTGGCTGTGCGCCCCTATTCAACACCTGAAGATTACTGGGACGTCTATTTTGGCGCATACAAAAATGTAAAAGCGGCTCTGGGCAAGCACAATATCCGCGTGGCCTACCCACGGACAGATGTACAGATGATGAGCAGCAACTGATCGATAGCTCACCTGTAGTAGTAAAAGGTCAAATTTTGAATGGGGAGTCCGAACAGGGCTTCCCATTCTTCGTCTTGAGCTCGATTCAATCCTGCTTACGTGTAGATTTATCGAGATTAGGCAAGCGTTTATCTAGAGAGTTGATAATTTGCAACGTACTCCCTGAGCTAGGGGTTGATTAGATTGGAATGGCCAGAGCCTTTGCTATAAAGCGGATTCTTCAAAACAGTGCCATGTGGGCCCACCGCAAGTGGATTTCTCATGGCTTGTTTTGGTTATTTGTCTACGTCTTATTGATACTCTTAGATTTAAGACACACTGGTTGGCCGGTAGTCCTTCTTTACAAGGGGATCGACGTGGCTTTTTATGCTACTATTATCTACATCAATCTCTATTACCTCATCCCCAATTTCCTGACCTCTAAGAGATTTTGGCTCTACGTCATTCTTCTATTCCTCACCGTACTATTGCTTACACCGATCAAGGTGGCTTCTCAGGTCTTTATCTTCAGTGATCAGCCCGACTTTCAGGGTTATCTGGTGGCAAACATATCATGGTATTTTCTATCCATGTTCCTGATTGCTTCCTCTTCCACGATCTATAGTATTGTGTCTGAATGGCTGATTCATCAGTCCGAAAAAAGAGAATTAGTTACCCAGACGATGCAATCGGAACTTAAATTTCTCCGATCTCAGGTCAACCCTCACTTTCTATTTAACACCCTAAACAACCTATATGCCCTGACTTTAAAGAAATCTGATGATGCTCCAGAGATTGTACTCAAGCTTTCAGAAATCATGCGCTACATGCTTTATGAATGCAACGAGCGGTTGGTCCCACTTTCTAAAGAAGTCACCTACTTGAAAAACTACCTGGATCTCGAACGTCTACGCCAACAAGAGAATGTAGACATCAGCATGACCGTCGAAGGCAATGTGGCAGATCAGAAAATCGCACCACTCATATTCATTCCCTTTGTGGAAAATAGCTTCAAGCATGGCCTGAGCAATGTGATCACAGATGGGTTTGTCCGCATAAAACTCCTGTTGGAAGCCGACAAGATTGACTTCTGCATTGAAAACAGTAAACCTCCCCAGAGACCCAACCCTGGTCGCACACGAAGCGGTGGAATCGGTTTGGTGAATGTAAAACGAAGACTCAACCTCATCTACCCCGATCAGTACCAATTAAAGATCCACAACGAGCCGGATCGCTACAAAGTAAATTTAATTCTAAACCTATAAATCAACTTAATGGCACTACGCACGATACTTGTTGACGACGAACCCTTAGCATTGGATGTATTGGAAACGTACATCACACAAATGCCCGAGTTGGATTTGGTGGGAAGGTGTGTAAATGCGTTTGAGGCAAATGAGGTCCTCTCAGCACAATCGGTGGATCTCATGTTTCTCGATATACAAATGCCCCAGCTGACTGGAATCGACTTCGTCAAAACCCTCAAGAATCCGCCTATGGTGGTATTCACAACCGCATTTCCCAACTACGCTATCGAAGGATTTGAACTAGATGCTCTTGACTATCTCCTGAAACCCATCTCGCTGGACCGATTCATGAAAGCCAGCAACAAAGCAATTGAACAACAACGTCTAAAATCCCCGGAGCAGCTTACCGAAGGATCAGACTTCATCTTTGTAAAAGCCGATAAGAAATTTGTCAAGCTTCGCTACGAGGACATCCTATACATCGAAGGGCTCAAAGACTACGTAATTATCCGCACCAATTCAGGACGGGTCATCACGCTCCAAACAATGAAGAGTCTGGAAGCTAAACTTCCCCAAAAGATCTTTCGGCGGATACACCGATCATATATCCTGAACATCAATAAGATTAATGCAGTAGTGGGCAACATGGTGGAAATCGTGGAGGCGGGAAAGGCAAAACATATTCCCATTGGCAAAAATTACCGGGACGATTTACTGCAGCTAATTAACGAAAACAAGATCTGATTCAAAGTCATTTCCTTCCTGATAGACAATCTGGGACCTGACTGCAGCATCACTCCGCTGTCCGGTGGAGACATTGGTGAAGCCCATAAGGTGATTAAGAATGGGCAAGCTTATTTTGCAAAAATCTACCGGGGGGCAAACGCGAGTGCCATGCATAAAGCCGAAATGCAAGGGCTCGAAGCAATTCGTCAGGCTGGAGTTCGCACACCAGGGATTATTGATCATTTTTCCACGGAGTCCATCTCTTTGCTGCTGCTGGAGTTTGTCGCGAGTACGAAGCCGGAGTTAAGATCCTGGCAGCAATTGGGAAAAGATCTAGCCAGACTTCATCAAACCTCGGCAAAAGAATTTGGCTTCGAAGAGGACAACTTCATTGGCAGCGTCCCTCAATCCTGCAGAAGGCAATCCGATTGGGTGCACTTCTTGTGGAAAGAGCGCTTTCAGCCCTTGGTTAGACGATGTCACGAAGCCCACTGTTTAAACATGCGTCAGATAGCGCTGTTCGAAACTCTACAGGAAAGGCTGAAGACCCTCTTTCCAAGCTCCCCTACCCCTTGTCTGGTGCATGGTGATCTGTGGAATGGCAATGTCCTCTTCTCCCATCAGGGTCCCATCCTAATTGATCCTGCGGCTCATTGGTCAATACCCGAAATGGACCTGGCCATGATCCAGCTTTTTGGAGGTTTTCATGCTGCTTTTTTTGACGCTTACTTTGCTCATTTGCCCAAGGAACCAGGCTTCGAGCAACGACTGCAATGCCTACAGATTTACTACTTACTCGTTCATCTGCTCCTATTTGGGAGTAGTTACTGGCCGGGGATTGCAGATCGGCTTGATCGCCTTATCTGACCACTTGAATCTTGGAACTCAAGGTTTGAGTAGCCCCATCTACCTCCAGTACATACACTCCAGGTGCCAAGCCTCCTAGATCAATGGGTACCGTGGTGCGACCAGATGGCTCCTGACCCTCTAACAACATTCGTCCATAGATGTCAGTCAACCGATATCCCTTAATCTCGAAAGGAGCATCAATCGTTAATTGATCCGTGGCGGGAACTGGGTATACTGAAAACGCTGATGGAGCATTGCTTGGCCTCAGAGAAGTTTGAACAGCACCTCCTGGCAGTGACATATAGTGCCCATATGAGTCCAAACACTGTACCTTATCTACCTTGATGTCAAACTCGAGGTCTGGGAATCTCCTAAAACCATTGAGATCTTCTTCCACGATAAAGCGTATCTCACCAAGCACCCCATATCCCTCGATTTCTTTCTGATCAAATTTGGAAAATCCAACATCCAACTGACCGTCTCGAGGAGAGTAGCTATAGGCTAGAATGCCATCGTCCTCATCCAAAATGCCACCAGAGATCAAGTCAAAGTGCAGGGTACTGGAATCAACAAATTGATCGTTGATTTCTACTGAAAAATTGAAGCCCAACATGGCGGATACCTGCGCAGAAGGAGTACCTAAGCTGACTTCAATAACGGCCTCATCTCCTGCCGAGACCGTCGGATCCTGCAACTCCAACAAGATGGGTACGTTGCCTTCCTGAAACGGCCACGATGGCACAATCTTGTGCGCACGACCATAATGCAATGCGGTGGCGTTAAGATCTTGCAGTCCAATGGAACCATCACCATCGGCATCGACATAGGACAAATCTCGCACACCGATGGGAGCACTCTGCCTCCAGGAAGTAGTCATCCGGCCATACCACTTCTCGATGGTCTGATCCTCCCGGGCATGCCCAGAGGCACCCAAATGAATGCCCAGTGGCAAAACGTCCGAAATCGAAACCAAACCATCATTGTTGAGATCTCCCGGATAAAGGCAATGGGATTCACAATGGGGTGGTACCTCATCATCGGTAACTGCAAAATACAGGGCTAAGGTGGTGCAATTATCTCGACCTCCATTCCTGGTGCAGTACTCCACCAATGCCAGGTCGTGACCAATAAAATCTTCCTGGGGCGTATAGTGGAGTCCCTTTCCATCAGAACTGAGCTCCAATACCCCATTTAGAGGAAATTGATCCACCTCAAAATAGAATTGATCAATAGGCACTTGATAGGGAAGATCGATGCTACTGTTCTTCTGCGTGAGAAAATGCCAATCTTGTCTTATGGGAAGAAAATCATGCACGACAAGCGTTACTGTCGCTGTGTCACATGTTGTTCCTCGACAGGTGACGTAGTCAAAGTGAGTAGTGCCAGCAAAGCCATCATCTGGAGTATATCGATAGACACCGTTTCCCAGCACCGCCAACGATCCTTCCAAACTTGGATTGATGACATCGACAACAGAACCATGAAAATCATTTTTGCGAACATCAAATTGTATAGAATTGGATGTCTCAGTGAAAACCCGATCCGGGGCATTCCATCCATTGTGGATTGCTGCATCCGTGTAGTTTATCGTGACTTCATAGTACACAGGGTTGCCGCCGGAAATGTTAAAGAAAGGAAGCCGATCACTGCCGACATACGCTTCTAAAGGCTGGTACTCCCAGACACCAGGAGCTATCATATTCAAGCCTCCATCAATAAAATGATTGGCAGGAGGATCGAAATGAGACGGCACAACGAAGGTTACTCTTTCATTCTTATCAGCATCAATATTGAGCGCCCCTGGGTAGACGCTCGATGGATCACGGGCAAGTTCCACCCTTGCTTCATCACAAGAGGTGCC
>JAHQVP010000197.1 GCA_019634275.1 Saprospiraceae bacterium | reverse complement strand
TCTGTGTGTTTCTAGTCCCTTAAGGCAATCAGGCCGGACCAATTTCCCTGCGATCCGGTTACCTTACTGTTACCAAGATCGTTGCATATCACTTTGTTAGCACTGACCTAAATCATTGCTCCCCATGACCTTGGCCCCGCATGGGGCTCTGTCACTTCCATCCTACAAAGTGCCATGGATCTTAAATAGCGAATCCTGCCCGATTAGATATTGGCTTGTGAGAAGCCTTTCGAACTCTGCGAGCTTCGGATCGAGGACAAATACATCATGATTGCAACGATTGGTCAATACCTGCAGATCGTTCGACATTCTTCTCAATCTATTTTCGTCTTCCGGAAGGTCAAACAAACTCCAAACCAGCAGATCATCATTAATGAATGAAACCACCGCCACCAAGTATGTACCATACCCGTCTTGATAATTCAGAAAAAGCTTCTGAGAATGACTTTTTACAATGCCTCCAGAACATAAGCTAAAAAGGGTATCCCTTATCGCTGGATCAATCTCCGTGGAATCCCATGCATGTGCATAGCAAGTACGACCAGATAAAAACAAATCTTCCGAATCATTGTCGCAATGAACTTCCGTAAACATCTTGGCAATGTTCCTCCCCAGGTGATCAATCAGCCGCCGATGGATTAAGCTATCCTCTATATGTACCATCGCCCCTGATGTACTACTTTCATAAACTCCAACATATTGCATCGGTATCCTGGATAAATCTGCAACACCTGGAGGCATGCTGTCGCCAAAAAAGACGTGCGTTTCACAAGCCAAAAAAGACACTGCAAAAAAGAATAGCAAGGATCGAGTCACCCAGCCTGTCGATTCATTTTGTGTTTTCATGCCTCTATACTTTAAAATTTCATTAAACCGGTAGAGAAGACTATCCCACCTTCTCCTTTCCTTTCTTTCGTATCCATATGATAGTAACATCTGGCCCTGTGCTCACTGATTTAGATCAATCGAAACTCTGATCGTAGTCAACCACACATGCAGGTGATCTGGCATCTTTGCATTAGATTAAAACAGAAATACGCATTTGAAGAAAAGCAGATTCAGCAAGGACCATTCTGAAGTAGAGACTTCCATCGATCTCATCGGAGACCCAGATGATGTGAGAAGGTGCGGGGATAAAAAAGTGGTCCTGATTCCCAGGCTTGAAGAACATGAGGGGTTTGCTATAGCCTTTTCATAAAGAGTATGTCATGACTGCAACGCCAGGCTCATCATCAGTAGCACGAGACAGGACCAATACAGAACTCAGGTTGGCCATCATAAGCGGCTTCTTTTGGTTGGGGGGATCCATTATTTCCGTACTCCCCGCTGCTGATCTCTCGCATTTGTGCTTTGGCATCGCTATTGCCGCTGGTGGGTATTTCACACTGCTAGAAGCAATTCGAGACTTGAGGCATGGACGATTCCAAATCGATTTTCTCATGTTGGTTGCGGCGGCGGGGGCGGCAGCGCTGGGAAGATTGAACGAGGGAGCGCTGCTGCTCTTTCTTTTTAGCTTGGGTCACGCCCTTGAGCACTATGCCATGAAAAGAGCACGTCGCTCCATAACGGCGCTGACGGGCCTTACTGTTCAGACTGCGTTGATAAAACGTGGAAACGAACACATTGAAATTCCGATCGAGTCACTTGATGTTGGAGACACCATTTTTGTAAAACCCAATTCGAAAATTGCAGCTGATGGGATCGTTATTAAGGGACACAGCAGTGTGGACGAGTCCTCCATTACCGGAGAAAGCATGCCCACCGACAAGCATCCAGCCTCCGAATTCTACCTTAGACACAACCTCGAAACACTGCCTGCTGAACACAAGGTGTTTGCCGGAACTTTGAATGGTTCTGGTGCAATGGAAGTAAAGGTGCAAAGGACTGCCGAAGACAGTACCATATCGAAATTGATTGCCCTCATTAAAGAAGCGGAAGGCCAGAAATCAGACATTCAACATTTTGCCGAAAAATTTGAACGTGGCTACGTTCCCATTGTACTCGTGTTGGTCGCCTTCTTGATGTTTGCATTTTTAGTGTTTGAAGAGTCCTTTGCAAAGAGCTTCTACCGAGCGATGGCCGTTTTGATCGCTGCATCTCCATGCGCCTTAGCCATTTCTACTCCTAGTACTGTTCTTGCAGGCATTGCGCGAGGAGCGAGAGAAGGCATCCTTTTTAAGGGCGGTAAACCGCTGGAGGACTTGAGTCGAGTGTCTGCCATTGCCTTTGACAAAACCGGCACCTTAACCAAAGGGAAGCCCAGTCTGACTCATGTAGTGCCTTATAAAGAGACATCCTCAAACTACTTGCTTAGTGTGGCCGTAGCGGTGGAATCACTCAGTGATCATCCCCTTTCCGCTGCCATTGCAATCGAAGGCCTTAGACTACTGCCTGAGAAGCCTATTCCAGCCGAAGGGTTGGAAGCACTAACAGCACGTGGCATCAGAGCCAGCTGGAACAACACTACGGTTCACATTGGCAACCGAAGGCTCATGGAAGAAGTCACGGGGGAGGTCCTTCCTGCGGCAATCGAGAAAACGACGAGAGATCTAGAATCCGCTGGCAATACTTCCATGATCGTGCATCAAGATCTGGAATATCTAGGCGTTATTTCGGTCATGGATGTTCCAAGAATCGAGGCCTCTGAGACGATTCGACGATTGTCAAACATGGGGATCGATCGTATGATTATGTTGACCGGCGACAATCAAAGAGTGGCCAACACAGTGGCACGGGCCATCGGCATCGAGGAAGTGAAAGGCAGCCTCCTTCCTCAGGATAAGGTTTCAGAAATCAAGGCATTGATGCATGGAGAAGCGGGCGTAGCGATGATCGGTGATGGCGTGAACGATGCGCCTGCCATGGCCTCCAGCACCGTGGGCATCGCCATGGCTGCTGCTGGATCGGATGTTGCACTTGATACGGCTGACATAGCCCTCATGAGTGACCAAATTGACCGATTGCCGTTTGCCATTGCACTCAGTCGCAGGGCAAGGAAAATCGTGATACAGAACCTTTGGATTAGCTTAGGTATGGTGGCCATCCTTGTCCCCCTGACCATCCTGGATATCGCCGCGATTGGTCCTGCGGTGATTGCACATGAAGGATCCACACTTGTCGTAGTCCTTAATGCCCTAAGGCTCTTGTACTTCGAGCTTAAAGGCGGAGGTCATCCAAACGCTACTCATTCTCAAGACCAGGTGCTTGGCGTTGGTTGAAAATCTCCCTCTCGCATACATCAATTTATACCGAACCTGCTGATCTTAACCCCAGGTCTAAAGAAGCTCGCGATCGAAAAAGTTTCCATGACCAATATCATCCCTTTTACTGACCTGATGCAGATCAATACAATTCAAATCAGCATAGCTTCATGTCCGTAGTAAAGCGATATGCAAATCCATCAAAATAAATAGCCAAATAATGATCACTATGACAGCTAAGATCCTTTCGCATCAGTCAACGGTTCGCGATGCCATGACGGCTCATGTTACCTCAGTATCCCCACTAGATACGCTAGCAAGAGTACAGACCATTTTTAAGAACAAGCGTTTCCATCATCTTCCGGTACTTGATCAAGACACAATCGTTGGAATCATCAGTACGTCAGATTTGGAGCGCAGCAAGCATGGAACTTCCTTTTTCCGAAACGAGAAGACCGACAGGTACAATGAAGCACTGTTGCAAACAATTTTGGTAGAAACGGTGATGACCAAAGAGTTTCGTACCATTTCTCCCAATGCTTCTACCAATGAGGCTTATCAAGAATTTAAGCGGGGTTCCATCCGATGTCTTCTGGTGACCGAAAACGATGTCCTACTTGGAATCATTACACCCTTGGATTTATGTGAGGCCTTTATCATATAGATTAAAGTACCACGTATGGGAGATTTTCGAGTAAGGCAGATTCGGGGGAAGGAAGATCGTCATGCCATGTACGCCCATGCCCTTCGGGACATTCAAGCTTTCGAGCTACTCCTTGAACGGAATGCATTTGCAACCAAGGACATCCACATTGGTGCCGAACAAGAATTGTGCATCGTCGATCAACACTACCAACCCACTAAATCGGGGGGAGGTCTATTGGCCTCGATCAACGACCCTCATTACACCAACGAACTGGGACTATTCAATTTAGAAATCAATCTAGACCCCCAGAAGCTTGCAGGTCAAGCATTCTCAATCGTCGAAAATGAGCTGATAGACTTGATGAGCAAAGGTCAAAAGCACGCTCAAGAGATCAACAATCAACTCATTCTAGCTGGCATCTTACCTACACTAAAATCCCGCCACCTCACCTTTGACTACATGACGCCCATAGAACGGTATCAAACGCTCAGTCGCACGTTATACGACATACGGGGAGGAGACTTCGAAATCTATTTGCAGGGAGTAGATGACCTCATGGCATCCCTGGGATCCGTGCTCTTTGAAGCCTGCAATACCAGTTTTCAGTTGCACCTTCAAGTGGATCCATCCGAATTTGCTCCTCTATATAACTGGTCGCAAATGATATCAGGACCAGTACTGGCCTGCTCCGTCAATTCTCCGCTCCTATTGGGCAGGGAGCTCTGGGCAGAGACAAGAATTGGCCTATTCAAGCAAAGTCTGGATACAAGAAGCAGTAAAAATCATCTGCGCAAAAAACTGCCTCGTGTCTATTTTGGTGACCAATGGTTGACAGAGTCACCTGTACAGCTGTGGAAAAACGAACTGATGCGATTTCCTCTACTGGTTACGTCCGATGATTTCCAAAACCCTTTAGAAGCAATCAATCAGGGGCAGATACCAGACCTTAGAGCCATCCGGCTCCACACTGGCACAACCTATACGTGGAATCGGCTCTGCTATGGGACTTCTGACCCTCCCCATCTGCGCATTGAATGCCGATACCTACCCGCGGGTCCCAGCATTCGTGACGAAATAGCAAACTTTGCTTTCTGGATTGGATTGATGAAAGCCATGCCGAGAGCATGGGAGAGTACATATCCATCCTTGTCATTTCGTGAAGTAAAGGATAATTTTATCCGCTCGGCTCGCAACGGTCTTCATGCAGCTCAACACTGGTACGGCAAGTCTATACCTGCTCAAAAACTGATTCTGGACACGCTTTTGCCCATGGCACACCATGGCCTCGAGGCTTGCGGAATTTCGGACTCAGATCGCAAAGCCTATCTGGGCGTAATCGAAAGAAGAGTATCTCAAATGCAAACAGGAGCCGACTGGACCGTTAAGAGCCATCGTAATCTGATCTCTTCTGAAAAAAGCACGAGCATCAATCAAAAACTCGTGGCCCGCTCCATCCAATATCAAGAAGAGAACATTCCAGTGTCCGACTGGGAACCCATCAAGAAGACCACCCTCATTCCACTCTTGCATACCTGGGAGGACAAAACGGTTGGCCACATCATGAGCACTGATATTTTTACGGTGCACATCGATGCAAGTATCGAATTCGCCCAGCGAATGATGGAATGGAAGGACATTCATCACCTTCCCGTAGAAGATGGCTCAGGCAATCTGGTGGGACAAGTAGATGCCGTTACTCTTAGAGCAAATGGCCATGCTCAACCTAAAAAGTACGTATCTGATATCATGACAGCTCAGGTCTCGCGAATTGACGAGAGCGCATCCCTTGAAGACCTTAAGCAACTCCTCACTGATCAGGGAGAAGACATTGGGATATGTGTCACTTCTGGTGACAAGATTGTAGGAATCGTCACCGTAAATGATTTGACACCGTACTTATCGGTAGAGCCCGAATAACCTGCGCTCTATTGTCACCTTATGCCTTGCGTTTGCAGAGCACACTAACGCATGAGAAGAATGGGTACGTGCTTACAATAGTTGACAAATTTCTCTGCCACACTTCCCACCAATAGATTACTCAAGTGGGAATGCCCTCGAGCATTCATCACCACCAAATCGCATGGATGCTCAGCACAGTAGTTGTAAAGATGGGTAGCCACATTGCCATGTTTGTCATCGAGATGAACCTCTGTCACAGCTGACTGGTCAAGTCCTTCTTCTGCGATCATCTGGCGGAATGCAACTCTCGCTTCTTCACTGCGCTGATCGATGTAAGTGTCATTCAATTCGAATCCATAATAGTAGTGGATCGGAAGGTTCTGAACGACATGGACTCCCGTTACAGAAGCATATGCTTGATCTGAACCTGCCTTCATCATCTCCAGCGCAAGCCTTAACATTCTTCCGCTATTTCGAGACAAATCGACCGGCACCATGAGTCGATTCCAACTTAAGGGCTTTCCTTCCGGTGCAAAAAATACCGCGCAATCAAAGCCATGCGCTACCCGAGATGGTGTCAAAGCGACGCTCGTTCTTTTTTTAACTCCTACCACCAGCATATCGGCAGCGATTCGACTCACCTCCGAATGAAGTTCTCGGTAGACAATTCCGTGGCGTATGACCAAGTTTATTATGGTCTCCTCGCCCTTGAATGCACGGCGAATCTGATCTTGCAACATGGCACGTACTTTTTCAGTGACGGACTGTGTCACGGCATC
>JAHQVP010000196.1 GCA_019634275.1 Saprospiraceae bacterium | reverse complement strand
GATTCTATTAATCCAACAGACGAGGATCCCAATACAGGTCTTCCCTGGCTACAATAGTCACATTTTCGCTAAAAAGTCCATGCCTGGTATTAATGATGACGTTGTATTCCTGGGGCACGATGGCTGAAGGAATCTTGAGAATGAGTTCGTTGGAAGCTCGGTACCAATCGCTTCCGATTTGTTGCAAATCCGTATAGCCAGCCATGGACCGCCATCCTTTGGGCAACGATTCGGGATGGATAATCTGCATAGAATCTCCTAGTTCACATTCAATCAATAGCATCTTGTAGCTCGAGTTTGGATAGATGCCGCTCCTGTGCACAAGCATTTCCAACATGGCTAAGGAACGGGTCGTCGCCGCATAGATCACATATTCATTGGAACGATTCCATCGGTTTGATCGACCAGATGCTAATAATTTTTGCGCGTACTTATCTCTTGTGATGCGATAGAAAAGCATTGATGGGATCTTGCTATGCGCCAATTTTAGACGTTGTCGCCGTACTCTATTGCGGTCAATCGATCATCGACGTAACAAATGCCATTAATGGTGTCTAGAAACTCCATGGGTCGTTGTCGATCAAAGAAGGGATTAATTGATCGTAGCCAACGCTCGAAGGTCTCTGCATCGCCAAAGACCTCTACCCCATGCTTCATCAATGACAAGAGCATGACTACATGCTCCTGCAGATCTTTACGCAATACAGCTTTAGAATCTCTGTACTGTCTAAAAGTCTTGACATTGAGGTGCAGAAAATCGGAAAGCGTATCGTCAGTAAATTGACTTAACCGCTTTAAAAATTTGAGGTATTTAGCATCAATACTGCCTTGATGGACCAATTGCAGTACAACACTTGGATTATATCCACTGGGCACGAGTTCGAGCGCTTGCAAATCTGCTTTAGTCATTTCCATTCGAATACTAATTTAGGACAATTTACCTTATATAAC
This sequence comes from Saprospiraceae bacterium, assembly GCA_019634275.1. Taxonomy (GTDB): domain Bacteria; phylum Bacteroidota; class Bacteroidia; order Chitinophagales; family Saprospiraceae; genus CAJQNM01. Next base: position 4,978 of record JAHQVP010000196.1, on the reverse strand, counting down.
AGGTAAAATAGGACTTTGGTTTCAGTGATGCAAGTGTTGGTCTTCTCTTGCCAATAGTGACTGGAAGCAACAGATGTTTCCTGGTGATGCCATTGGTGAAAGCAAGCTAGAACGCCCTGACATTGGGGATTATAGCTACAAATTCCCCTGATGTAGATATACTATTTCATGTCTTGGAACTAACAATTATTGATAAAAGTATTGCTATTGCGAAAGTGTTTTCTATATATTTGCACGGTATAATTCCTATTCCCTTTAAAAGTTTCTTAAAATCTAACGTTATGAAACAGTATTTTTCCTCTCTAAAGCACGATCTTCCTGCTAGTATTATCGTCTTTTTGGTAGCCGTTCCCCTCTGTTTGGGCATTGCACTTGCATCAGGTGCCCCTCTTTTTTCTGGCATCATAGCTGGTATTGTCGGAGGCATTGTTGTTGGAGCGGCGAGTGGTTCGCAGCTTGGCGTGAGTGGCCCTGCTGCAGGATTGGCGGTTATCGTTTTAACCTCTATTCAAGAGCTAGGAGCCTTTGAGATCTTTCTCCTCGCCGTTGTGATCGGGGGCGTCTTTCAAATGCTTCTGGGTTTTGCCCAAGCGGGCATCATTGGGTATTATTTTCCCTCTTCCGTGATCAAGGGGATGTTGGCAGGTATTGGCATCATCATTTTTCTCAAACAGATTCCCCATGCTTTTGGGTATGACAAGGATTACGAAGGAAGCTTGTCCTTTGCTCAGCCTGATGGGCACAATACACTTTCTGAGTTGTACTACATGTTTGAGGCGATCAGTCCTGGCGCTGTACTTATCTCCTTTCTCTCCATTCTCATCCTGATTCTGTGGGAGCAACCCTTTATGAAAAAGCAACGGGTTTTTCAGTTGCTGCAGGGTCCTCTGGTGGTAGTGGCCTTAGGGGTGATGTTAAATCTTATACTTAGCAGTACAGGGCTTGCACTACGTGGTGAGCAAGTAGTAGCCATTCCAGTCGCTGAATCGCTCTCTGGGTTTTTTGATCAATTCACCTTTCCCGATTTTTCACAATTGGCCAATCCGCAGGTATATGTCGTGGGATTAACCATTGCGGTCGTTGCAAGTTTGGAGACCTTGCTCTGTCTTGAAGCGACAGATAAATTGGATCCTATGAAGAGGGTAACCCCTGCAAACCGGGAGCTTAAGGCACAGGGACTTGGAAATATGCTGTCAGGCCTCATCGGAGGCCTCCCCGTAACGCAGGTAATCGTTAGAAGTTCAACCAATATTCAATCGGGTGGTAAGACCAAGATGTCTGCCATCATGCACGGCATCATTCTCTTGCTTTGTGTCATGGCCATACCGAAGATTCTCAATTTGATCCCTTTGGCCAGTTTGGCTGCAATTCTTTTTCTGGTAGGATATAAGTTGGCCAAGCCTATTCTTTTCAAGGAGATGTACCGATTGGGGTGGAGCTCTTTTGTACCATTTATGGTCACGATCTTAGGTATCGTTTTTACGGATCTGTTAATGGGAATTGGTATGGGACTAGTGGTGGCTATTTTCTATATCCTCTACAATAACTACAACAAGCCATTCCATTTTGAGAAAGAGAAGATGATTGGTTCAGATGGTTCCATTCGTATTGCCCTAGCAGAAGACGTCACCTTCCTAAACAAGGCCAATATCCAAAGAGCGCTAAATGCCATTCCGCCGAATCGTGATCTCATCATTGATGCTTCAAAGTCGGTGAATATTGATGTAGATGTGTTGGAGATCATCAATGATTTTCGAGAAAGTGCAGCTCAGAAGAACATCAATATCCAAATGATCGAACGAAGATTTGAGGAGCAGACCAGAAAACCTGTGGCACAGTTTGAAGATGCCTTTGCAGAGCAACCTGCATTCAGTACGAACTAGCAACTAGCAAAGAAGTAACGTTAGAAGGGTTCTCAGAGGGGGTGGCATTTATGCCATCCCCTCTCCTATTTTATGAGATTGGTTGATACTGTGATCCAGCAAGTTTAAAATTTAAATTGACAGGCAATTCTCGTTCAATATTTGGGGTCAGGCGTCTACCGGTGTTGCCTTGCTATCCTGCCATCTGAACCACCATATTGACGCCGGTATTCCTACGCCCAATAGGGCCAGGTCAAACCAAGCGCGATCCCAATCGTATATCACTCGAATCACCAACAACGCTAGCATGAATAACAATACGATTATAGGTAAGATGGGATACAAAGGTACTCGGTAGCCCCCATGCTCTTCACCGATCCGTTGCTTGCGCAGTACAAATAAAGATGCTACCCGTACCGAAAAGAAGATGAGGTTCATAAATATGGCGGACGTAACCAGATCTACAAAATTCTGTTTGAGCAGCAGCATGATGATCGCACCGATCAGATGGATCCATATGGCTCGTTCCGGTACCGCGCTCCTTCGACCTAGATGATGGAAGAAACGGAAAAAGGTGCCACTTTTTGCCATGGCATAGTATACCCGCGCTACCGCCATGATGGAAGCTGACATGCTGCCGATCACCGAAACCACTACAACTAGGGCAAAGATGATGGCTCCGGCTTTGCCAAAGACCATGTCCATGGTAGCAGAGCCAACAGCGGGATTGGTTCGCATTCCATTTATGCCTAAGGCATGCAAATACGCGAGATTCATGAGCATATACAGCACAATGGCCCCTACCATGGATATCACCATGCTCTTTACCAACTCCTTGCCAGGATCTCTAAACTCTTCTGCTACTACAGCAATCCGACTCCATCCATTGTAAGAAAAGAAAACCAACAACGAAGCCAATGCCATACGCTTAAGGAGGCTACCTTCTGGTGCTGCTGTCGCTATCACCTCCGTAGCTGGCTGCTGCCCCGATGACAGAAAAACCATGATCAAAAACACCACCAGCACAGCAACTTTAAATGCTGCCGAAGTGACATTAATGAAGATCACGCTCGAGAGGCTCTGCATATTGGCCAGACACAACACCACTATTAACACAGCACCCACTGCAATTTCATGACCTCCCAGTACCGGAAATAGTACGGCGCCATACTCGGCACCAACAAGAGCCAAGGCTGCACGAGAAGTCGGTGCACCGATCGTTAGTGACTTCCATCCGTAGAGAAAGGCAACATGCCGACCAAAGCCTTCTCTAATCGCCAGAAAATCGCTGCCCGCGAAGGGAAGTCGAGATCCGAGTTCCGCCCATACCAATGAGGCTGCCAAACAGACCAGTCCCACAATCAGCCATAGGCTCAGCATCATTATTGGGCCATCACTAAAGGCGGCCACCCGCTGCGGCACCGAGAATATCCCCGCTCCTATCACAACGGCGAGTACGGTCAATGCACCTGTCCAGGGACCAAAGTGCTGCCGAAACCTTACCGGGTCACCTTGATGGTTCTGAGGGGGGATATCGGAAGGTGGGAATTTCTTCATGGTCGCCTGACCATGCGATAATAGCAATTATTCAAGATAGCAACGGTCTTAAATAGCATCCGGAGAGATGGGCGTAAGTTCTATAACGCAAAGCGAAACAACCGGATGCAACTATTTCAAAACCTTTACCGTCTCTCCTATTAGAGCTGCTTTTAAAGAACTCTTAATAAACGACGAGAACCCAATGTTGCAACATGTACTTCTATTGGCTTTCCGGAACCTCCGGAGACACCGTAGCACATTTATCATTAATCTGATCGGCCTTTCTACTGGTCTGGCCTGCGTCATCTTGATCTTTAGCTGGGTCCAAGATGAATTGCAAATCGATCGCTTTCATGAAAATGAAGATCGACTGTATCAAGTTATGGAGCATCAAGCTTATGCAGAGGGCATCATGACCACAATATCGACTCCCGGCATGCTGGCGGAGACGCTAAAAGAAGAGATTCCGGAAATTGACCGAGCCTTCACTTTAACCTGGCCTAATGGCTATACCCTTACCTACGAGGATCGAGACATCAGTGCATCAGGCTATGATGCCGGGGCAGATTTCTTTCACGTTTTTAGTTACCCGCTGTTGCATGGAAACCCCGATCATGTATTGAGTGACATCAACAGCATCGTGATATCTGAGGAAGTGGCCATAAATCTGTTTGGCTCGGCTGCGGATGCGGTAGGAAAACAGATCAAATTAAATCAAGAGGATTTGCATCAGGTAAGTGGCGTCTTTGCCAATGTAGATGTGCAATCTTCGATACAGTTTGACCTGCTTCTCAACTTTGAGAAGATTAAACAAGAGGAGAGTTGGCTGAGAAGCTGGAGCAGCAATGGGCCTAGGACCGTAGTGACCTTAGTGGAAGGAGCAGATTCCGATGCGGTATCCAATAAAATTGCTGACTTCGTAAAAGAAAGAAACGAAGAATCGAATGTGACGCTATTTCTACATTCTTATGCAGATCGGTATCTGCATGGACGCTTTAAAAATGGCAAACCCGCGGGAGGTCGAATCGAATATGTTCAGCTGTTTACGCTTATTGCCTTGTTTATCTTGATTATTGCCTGTATCAACTTTATGAATCTGTCCACGGCACGTGCCTCCCGCAGGGCGAAAGAAGTAGGAGTAAAGAAAACGATTGGAGCCAATAGAAAAATTCTGGTAGGACAGTTTCTCGGAGAGTCTCTGTTGGTGACGATGTTTTCTGCAGCAGTCGCGTTGTTCCTGGCCTGGCTATTTATTCCACGATTTAATTTGATCACGGGCAAGGAACTCAGTTTGCAAATGTCTTCGCCATTCGTCCTGAGCTACCTGGCGATTGTTTTCGTTACCGGGCTACTGGCAGGGAGCTATCCTGCACTTTATTTGTCTGGATTCAAGCCTGTCTCCGTGCTGAAAGGCCAACTGACGACTTCTTTGAGTGAGGTATGGGCCAGAAGGGGGTTGGTGGTCTTTCAATTTGCGCTTTCTGTTTTTCTGATTGTGGCCGTATTTGTAGTGTATAACCAGATCCAATATGTGCAAACCAAGAACCTGGGATACGAAAAAGACAACCTCCTGTTCT
>JAHQVP010000195.1 GCA_019634275.1 Saprospiraceae bacterium | reverse complement strand
CTGAAGGAACTGCATCACCTGCGGACTCCGTGTGCAGGGGGGCACTGGTCAAAATCATTACTTTGTCGATCCATTCTACAAGTGGTATAGGGCGCATGAAGAAGAATCGGCCATTGTATCTATTGCTCGTGGTGTATGCCATGGTCGCCGCATTGACTATGTTCTTCTTTGATGGAACAGGCGACAGTGGCGACAGCATCATGCACTACCTATTTGCCCGTTACGCCCCGGCACATCCTGCCTTGTTTTTTGATCATTGGGCCAAGCCCATATATGTGTTATTTGGGAGTCCCTTTGCCCAGTTTGGCTTAAACGGCATCAAAGTGTTTAACGTGTTGGCGTCCCTCACGACCATTTTTCTAACGGTGCGAATCTGTCAGCGCTGTAAGATGCAGCATGCCCTTCTAGCCGGCTTATTTGTCATCTTCTCTCCCCTGCATTTCATCCTGACTTTCTCCGGATTGACGGAGCCTCTTTTTGCGATGGTATTGTGCCTTGGGATATACCTCATCACAGCAGAAAGAGTGATGTGGGCCTGTGTGGTGATCTCATTTTTACCATTCGTGCGTTCGGAGGGATTGCTTGTATTGGGTCCTTTCTTGGTCTATTTACTGGTACGGGGCCAATGGAAATATGCACCCGTCTTGCTCTCTGGACACGTGATCTATTCCCTCTTGGGATTTGGGGTTCACGGCGATCTGATGTGGGTTTTTCGTAAGATCCCTTATGCCCAGACGACCAGTGATTATGGAAGTGGAGCGCTCTTTCACTTCGCTGAACAACTGATTTATGTGGTAGGGGTTCCGCTCTATATTTTATTCTGGATCGGTGTACTAGCGATGGTTTGGCAATGGGTCAGGAAGCAGCTATCCCTCGAATCGGGACTATTGGTCCTGCTGGGTTTTTTTGTGGTGTTCATCGGGCATTCGTTGTTCTGGTATCTGGGCATCTTTAATTCGCTCGGATTGATTCGTGTCTTTGTTGGAGTGGTTCCTCTTATGGCCATCATCGCCCTCTTCGGTTTTAACGCCTTAGCGGAAATGCTCTTTCGAAAGAATACCAAGAGGAAGCGCATCTTGCACGGCCTGCTCTTGGCCTATATTCTCCTATTTCCCTTTACTTCTAATCCCGCTGCCATTGATTGGGAAAAAGACATGCGGTTGTCAACCAGTCAGCAGTTGGCTCATCAGATCAAAGACATCGTGCATCAGGATCTTGAACGTCAGGCGCGGTTTCTGTATGCCGATCCATACCTCAGTGAAGTACTGAATTTGGATCCTTTTGATGAAGACCTAAAGATCGAACTGTCACCGCAAGCATTGAAGACATTGCATCCGGGGGATGTGGTTATATGGGAAAATTGGTTTGCACTGCATGAGCGGCATGTATCCATCCCGCTACTAGATGGAGTGATCGACTTACAGGTCATTGATGAACTCAAAGCGGATGACCGCGGAAGAATGGTGCACTATAAGATTTATCGGCACCCGCAGTAGTTTCGATTGTGTTGTTGGTAAAATTGAGCATGATGGTGGAGGAGTATTGCGTATTCCTTTTCTTAGTCCTCGTAAAGCAGAGGTGCTCCAGACATGCGATGGATCGAACGATGGCGAAGAAGGCTGACTAAACAAAAGATGACAATTGACGAAGCAAGAGAGATGTTGGTTGCTGCACCATTTCGTGAGGAGGCTCAGATCTGGTTGGATTTGGGGTGTGGCAGCGGCAAGTTTACTGCTGCGTTGGCGGGCCTGCTTCCTGCGGGCAGTACCGTCATTGGGGTAGATCAACATGTGCAGGAGATCCCAAATGACGGCAGCAAAGGTGTAGATATTCAATTTCTCCAGTTGGACATGCTTGACATCCCTAACTTACCTCGTCCGGTGCAGGGAATCCTGATGGCAAACTCCCTGCATTACATCGAGCATAAATCCGCTTACATCGCGGGCCTGTTGGAACAGTTTGATGGGCAGCCCCAGTTTATTATCGTAGAGTACGACATGCACGCCTCCAATCAATGGGTGCCATATCCCATGCCCTTTGCCGAGCTGGATACCCACTTCTCAAAAGACGTCTTTGGTCAGGTACGCAAGATTGGCGAGCGCCCTTCGATGTACCGTCGCGGTAATTTATATGCCGCTCACATTCGTTAACCGGCCACCAACCACCTCTATCACCATTGACAATGGTGGTGCAGCGGTCAAATTGCCTTATCTTCCTTTTCGACATTGACGGATGTAGCCGTGAATGGAAAATGTGAGATATGGGACATACAGACCGACGAGGATTTCTGAGAAAGACGCTGGTCGCACCCCTTGGTGTTATCGCTGGGCAGACTTGGGCGAGGAACCATTGCGTGGAGACGGAGTACAGCACGGTTTTGCCCCTTCCGGCTAAGATTAAGGTGAGCTTAAATGCCTGGTCTTATAACGTACCACTCTTCAAATACGTGCGAGGGGAAGAGGGAGGCATGAGCTTATTTGACTTGCTTGAGGAGTGTGCTCGTCTGGACTTCGATGCTGTGGACCCCACCGGATACTTCTTTCCTGGTTATCCGGAGGTGCCGAGCAGCAGTTTCATCAGTCAGTTTAAGCGACGGGCGTTTCAACTTGGACTTGACATCAGTGGGACGGGCATACGCAATGACTTTTCTACTGCCGATCGCACTAAACGACGCAATGACATCGACCTGGCGAAGCGCTGGGTGGAGGCAGCTGCTGAAATTGGTGCCCCAGTATTGAGGGTATTTGCTGGCAAGAAGCCAGATGAGCATGAGTGGGATGAAGTCGCCGATTGGCTTGCAGAGGCACTAGCTGAATGTGCCGAACATGGAGAGAAATATGGCGTGATGATAGGCGTGCAAAATCATGGCGATATGCTTTCCAGTGCCGACGAAGTGATCGATTTGCTTGGACGAGTGGAGTCTGATTGGTTGGGAGTCATAGTGGATACCGGGTACTTCTTAACTCCTGATCCCTATGATGACATTGCACGCGTCATACCCTACGCCGTAAATTGGCAGGTAAAAGAACTACTTAAGAATCGAGAGGGTGGGGAGATCGACTTGCCTCGCCTTGTCAAGATTGTACGCGACTCAGCGTACCGCGGGTATTTACCTATTGAAACCCTTCCGATCAAGGGAGCGGAAGATCAGTACGATGCCTACGTCCGCGTACCGTTGTTGCTAGATAAACTTCGCGCGGCCCTTCAATAGCCAAACTGTTTGGCCTATGCTTTTGCCAGGCATAAGCGATGATCCCTCAGCCCAACCCATCTCGTATCAGATCAGGGCTTGGTCGTTTTCTTCGTGCAGTCAAATGCCAGAGCCAAATTATCAAACTGTGCAGCAGTGCCCATGTGCTTAGATGTGCGGTGGTAGCCATTGGTCAGCACCACTCGGATCCTTGCGGCTCCACGAGGTATTTGCAGTACCAAGTCAAAATCCTGCCAGTGTGTATGCCCAGTTATGTTACCGGTGGAACCGTGGTCCAGCTTAGTCCCTCTGGAATCCCAGGCTTGAAGGAGCGCCACCGGCTTACCGTCTTTGGCTGCTTTCGGACTGTTCCTTGCCCAACCGGTTAAAATGGCCCTGCGCGCCCGTTCGGGCACTTCCACTTCTTGCCACATTTCCGCGTAAGGGGCAGCCGGAGCGAATGCACCATTGACCACCCAATTGGCAGTACGCTTTGATGGATTATTTGTGGTCCAGTCGGACATGCCGCGACTGGCCTCTGCATTAGCAAGAACGTTGTTGCATCGCTGTCCTGAGAGAGGACTCGTGAGACAAAGGCAGAGCCCGCCCAGCAGCATGAGGGAAAAGGTGATTCGAATTTTCATGATGATAAATAGGTATTAAGATTTAGTAATCAGCATTGCAAATGTGGAAGATCCAGCGGCCCCTGCTTTCATTCTTTTGGGTGAATATGTAGCCCGATGGCAAAGGGAAGGGAGAAAACGCGCTCACTGCTTTGCGCAGCAAGGTGGTGGCTACAAGGCTGAATCAAAAAAGTATCTTAACCTTGTTTATGAGTACTTCCCAAGATGATTTTCGACGGTACGCCCATCAGTTTGTGGATTGGATGGCCGACTACATGGAAAACATAGAAACATTGCCCGTCAAGTCTCAAGTTGGGCCTAAGGAAATCTACCGTCAAATACCCGCTGTTTTGCCCACCGAAGGCGAAGCCATGGAAGTGATTTTTGAGGACTTTAAGAACATCATCATGCCCGGTGTTACGCACTGGCAGAGTCCCAAGTTTTTTGCCTATTTCCAGGCCAATACCAGCAGTCCCTCGATACTGGCGGAAATGCTGACGGCCACGTTGGGTGTCCAGGGGATGAAGTGGGACACCTCACCCGCATCCACAGAATTGGAGCAACGGGTCATGGAATGGTTGCGGGACGCCATGGGCCTTCCGGGCGCATGGTCAGGAGTGATACAGGACACTGCCTCTACGGCAACGCTCGCTGCGCTCATTACTGCGCGCGAGATGCGGTCAGATCACGAGGTAAACCGTGTCGGCATGGCAGGCAGTTCACGTTACCGGGTATACTGCTCTACAGAAGCACATTCGTCGGTAGAAAAAGGGGTGAAGATTGCAGGCCTGGGCAAGGAGAATCTGGTGAAGATTCCGACAGACGACCAACTGGCCCTTAGCGTGGAGGCGTTGGAAGAAGAAATCAAAAAGGACTTGCAGCGGGGCTACGTACCGCTGTGTGTCGTAGCCGCCTTGGGGACCACGGGGACGCTGGCAATGGATTCCGTGGAAGAGATTGGCAAGATCACGTCAAAATACAACCTGTGGCTCCACATCGATGCGGCCTATGCGGGCTCTGCAATGCTTTTGCCTGAATATCAACACCTTATGAAGGGGATCGAACGAGCTGACAGTTTTGTCTTTAATCCGCACAAATGGTTGTTTACCAATTTTGATTGCAGTGCCTATTTCGTGCGTGACAGAGAGGCACTGATCAATACGTTTGCCATTTTACCGGAGTACTTACGGACATCAAGTGACGGTTTGGTAGCCAATCACTGCGATTGGGGGATCCCACTTGGAAGGCGGTTTCGGTCATTGAAGTTGTGGTTTGTTTTGCGCCACTATGGCCTTGAGGGCCTTCAGAAAAAGCTAAGACTTCATCTTGAGCTGGCACAGTGGTTGGAAGAGCAGATCGTGTCATCACCCACCTTCGAATTGGTTGTACCCAGGAGTATGAACTTGGTCTGCTTCTACTACCGTCTTGGGCCAGAAGCTTCTCTGGAGGATCAAAATGCGTTTAATCAGCGACTCCTGCATGAATTGAATAGCAGTGGAGTGCTCTATCTTACGCATACCAAGGTGAATGACATCTACGTCCTGCGAATGTCCATTGGCAATACGCACGTCATGCTGCATCATGTGCAGGACGCATGGAGGCAAATCGTAGAAAAGGCAGATGCACTGCTGCCATAGAAAGTAAGATTTTTCGTTTAAATAACCGATGTGTCGCTGGCTAATTCAAAGGCAGCAAGTGAGACAGGATCACTTCCTTTCCCAGCACTTGATTATTTTCTAATTTCAGGAGGGTTGTGACCTAGGTACAAGCCTAAGGGGGATTCCCTGCAGAAAGGAGTATTGCAAAGCTATTGGAATCAGGACTCCTTAGGAATACACCTCGAATAGGAAAATTAACTGGATGATACGAATCTTCATCGTATGTAT
>JAHQVP010000194.1 GCA_019634275.1 Saprospiraceae bacterium | reverse complement strand
GGGTTTCATAACCGAAGGACCGGTTCTATCTTTATAATATCAAGATTGAAAAGGATTTTGATGTTTTAAATGAGGCTTTAACGTAACACATTACTCAAACCAAAGCTCCGATGTCAATGACACCGGAGCTTTTTTTTTGGAGTAATCCTAAGGGTGAGGGCTAATTGATGAGATTGGCCAGCTCATCCGCCAGACCATCTTCATCCCCCGGCAAATATCCTGAATGTTCATACAAGATCTCGCCGGCCGCATTGACCACATAGGTTTGTGGTACAGCCTGGAATTGGAGCGCCCGCATGAGTGCCTGGTTGGAATCCGTCAGGACGGTAAACGGCCAATCTTTTTCGAGCACCATGGGTTTTACTTTCGGAAGCGCCCGGGCATCATCGGTGGAGATGGCCAGGACCGTGACATCGTACGCTTCCTGCCACTCTTCGTAAAGTTCAGCGATTGCATCAAGCTCCTTCTTACATGGGGAACACCATGTAGCCCAAAAGCAAAGCACCGTGAGGTCACTGTCATCCGTATAATCAAGAATATCAACTGTGGCCCCATCTATGGTTTTGACGGAGGTACTTGTCAATACATCTTGACCCCTCAAAGAGGTCGTGGCAGAGACAATAAGAACGAGCAATAAAAGGACTGAACGACGAATCATAAGCGTTAATAGTTCGTTTGTTCCTACAAGATTATCGCTTTTTGGGTTCAATTTTTGCTAAAGAATTGTCAAAAAACAAGCTCCTATACGGAGAAGCCGTCAGATGAAAGACTTTTATAGGCATTCCTGGATGATATGCGCCCTGTGGACGTCAAGTCTAGGACTGGTGACGGCCCAGGATAAGCTTTCTTTTTCTGGAAATTTGCAAGCAGGATTGAATTGGTTTCTGGAGGACGTGGAGATTGGAGCTGCCAACACTCCTCAGTATGATGATAACCTACTGGGTCTCGAGATGTGGCTGGATTTGCAGTTTAAGTACAAAGGCTATACGCTGGGAGTTAGAGGTGACGTTTTTCACAACTCCAATCTTCTCAATCCCAATGATGCATACAGTGCACAAGGACTAGGCAGAATCTATTTGCATAAAAAATTTGGAAACCTGGAGGCGCAAGCAGGTTACATTTATGACCAGATAGGGTCAGGCCTCATCTTCCGATCTTACGAAGAACGGCCTTTATTGATCGACAATGCGTTGGTGGGCGGCCTTGTGAAGTATCAACCCTGGGATTGGTTGGAAGTAAAGGCCATGGCGGGAAGACAGAAGAATCTTTTTGAGTGGTATGATTCGTTCATTCGTGGAGGCCAAATAGAGGGCTTCTTTGTTTTGGGACAAGAAAACAGCGTGTCCATCATACCTGGTTTTGGAGTCGTCAATTCAAGTTGGTCGGATGGTCAGGTGTCAGATGTCATTAAAGCTCTTCAAACCCATACGCCGGCTGATAGCATCGGGTTTTACTACCACACATGGTCATTTACCGGCTATAGTACTGTCGCCTACGGACCTTTTTCGCTTTACCTGGAGGGAGCGTTCAAAACACAAGACATCTACTTTGATCCTGACCAGGAGAAACAATTGTATGGGGGTGGCAGTACCCTCGGAAGATTTCGAAACGACGATGGATCGATCCTGTTTGGATCATTTACCTATGGCAGTAAAGGGTTTTCAGCAAATGTGTCCCTTCGACGTACCAAGAACTTTACCTCTAGAGCGGATCCCTTTACCACCCTCAATCGTGGTTTGGTAAATTATCTGCCCCCAATGTCCCGGCTAAATTCGGCTCGCTTGAAAGCACGCTACACCCCTGCAGCACGTGATATTTCGGAAAAGGCACTTCAAGCAGAATTGCGTTACACGTTCTCAAAGAAAATCAAGATGGTGCAGTACTTTTCGCATATCGCAGAGTTGGATGGCAATCTTCTATATCGAGAGTTTGATAATGAGATCACCTTTAGACAAAACCGTTTCTTCCAATGTTCTTTCGGTGTGCAGTCACAAAGTTATAATCAGGCCATATATGAAGGAAAGTCTGGTGTGGAGGTCGTGCAAACCGTAGTGCCGTATCTGGAAGTGCAGAAGCGGCTCAAGAAACGCAAATCGATAAGGTCTCAGCTGCAGTACATGCACACTGATCAGGATTTTGGAAGCTGGATCTTTGCGTTATTCGAGTACAACATGGCCCCCAGATGGTCGTTTTCAGTTTCTGATATGTATAATGTTGATCCCGAGAAGACGGATGATCTGCACTATCCCAGACTTGACATTATCTACAACATCAAGACCCACCGGATGATGTTTAGTTATCTCAAGCAGGTTGAGGGAGTGGTTTGCGCTGGTGGCATATGTCGACTTGAGCCTGCTTTTAGTGGTTTTCGTTTCTCCCTGCAATCCAGTTTTTAGGCATGCGATTTTTAATCATCATAACCATTCTTTCCCTACTCGCAGGTTGTTCCAAAGAACAGCCACAGTTTAATTTGTTGCGACCAGAAGCAGGGGATCGTGTTGTACTCGTTGAAGAATTTTCCGGTGCCCTCTGCCCCAATTGCCCACAAGGAACGGCAGAGTTGGAAAGTCTCAAGGAGATCTATGGTGATCGGCTGATTATTCTGACCATTCATGCGGGGGATTTTGCTTTTCCTTTTTCGGACAGCAAATTTGATTTTGCCACCGATGATGGAGACGTTTTGCTCGACCTCCTTGGCAATCCCATTGGGTATCCCTCTGGAGTCGTCAATCGTAAAAGAGAAGGTCCGCAGGATGGATATCAGTTGTTTTCGTCCCGCTGGGCCACCTCAATTGCCTCCAGTTTGGAGGACTCCGCTACTGTTCAAATTGATCAGGACATCGCCTATGATCCTGAGACCCGTGAGTTGGAGGTGACCGTCACCATCCTGCCGTTCCAAAATTTTCAGAGCCTGCCCCGGCTGACCGTGGTCCTCAAGGAGGATGGCATCATTGATCCTCAAGCAGATCGGGCAGATCCTACTGGAGTAGTGACATCATATGAGCATAAAAATGTCTTGCGTACTGTCCTGTCGTCTCCCTCCGGAGATCCTTTGGCCTCTTCACCGAAACTATTAGAAGCGCAACAAAAGAACTATCGCTTCACCTTGCCCGAAGAGGAAGGATGGTGGATTCCGGAGAACTGTTCTATCGTGGCCTTTTTAACGGAGGAGCAATCCGGTACCGCCATCGGTGAAGTCCTGCAGGCAACGGAGGCCCCCATCAGGTGATTTCCATTCCCGCTGCTCCCGATATTGTTGAGTCTCATTAGCTATCTTCGCGCCGCAAAGCGAGTACTATGAAAATATCCTTGGATTGGTTGTCTCAGTACATTGAGATTCCACTTTCCGTTGAGGAACTGGGTGATGTGCTGACAGAGATCGGCCTGGAGGTGGAAGGCATCCACGAACATCAGTCGGTACCTGGTGGATTGGTTGGAGTGGTCATTGGACATGTGGTCGAGTGTGGCAAGCATCCCAATGCGGACCGCTTATCCCTAACCAAAGTAGATGTTGGAGCCAAAGACTTACTCCAGATCGTATGTGGAGCGCCCAATGTAGCAACCGGGCAAAAGGTACCCGTGGCTACCGTAGGTACTACGCTCTATGACCAGGATGGAAAGCCCTTTAAGATCAAGAAAGGAAAGATCCGGGGAGAGGCTTCTGAGGGCATGATCTGTGCGGAGGATGAGTTGAGTCTGGGTACCGGCCATGACGGCATCATGGTGCTTGCCGAAGATGCAGAAGTAGGGATGGAGGCCAGCACCTATTTCGATGTGAAGAGCGACGTCGTTTTTGAAATTGCTTTGACGCCCAATCGTTCTGACGCTACCTCGCACCTCGGAGTCGCCCGGGATCTGGCAGCCGCTCTGAAAATTAATCATGATCACCCCGGAACGGTACGCTTGCCCGATCTATCAAAGTGGACAGAAAGCAGCGAAGCTCCCTTGATCGATGTACAGGTAGAAGACCCGACTGGCTGCCCAAGGTATGCTGGAGTTACCCTTGATAATTTGACGGTCTCGGAATCGCCCGAGTGGTTAAAGAAAAGACTAACGGCGATAGGCGTGCGCCCCATCAATAACATTGTTGACGTGACCAACTTTGTCCTACATGAATACGGTCAACCACTGCATGCTTTTGATTTGGGAATGGTAACGGACCATAAGATTAGGGTGATGACACTGCCCGAGAACACCCCATTTCTCACACTCGACGAGCAGGAGCGGAAGCTCTCAGCCGAAGACTTGATGATCTGTGATGGAGAGGGAAATGGCATGTGCATAGCGGGTGTCTTTGGTGGTCTTAAGAGTGGAGTAACCACAGCCACTACCAGTATTTTTCTGGAGTCTGCGCACTTCAATGCCAAACGCGTACGACGCTCAAGTACCCGCCATCTGCTTCACACGGATGCAGCCAGAGTGTTCGAAAAAGGAAGCGACCCCAATGTGTGCGTCTCGGCTTTGAAAAGAGCAGCATTGATGATTGAAGATCTCTGTGAGGGTAGGATCTCTTCTCAGGTGGTCGACGTATATCCTAGCCCAATCGAGTCCAGACCCATTCGCGTTCGGTACTCCCATCTCAACAAATTAATCGGAGCAGTACTTCCCGCTGAAGAGGTAAAGAATATTCTAACCGCCTTGAAGGCCGAAATTCTCTCTAGTGATGAGGAAGGGTTGACAGTCCAGTTTCCAACGGACAAGGCGGATGTGACGAGAGAAGCAGACGTTATTGAAGAAGTGCTCCGTATCTATGGCTTTAACAAAGTCCCCTTGCCAAGTAAGGTTACGATAGGAGCCACTGCTCCTTCTTCGATGAACAGCAGTAAGCTGCGTGAACAGGTGGCCAATCGGCTAGTAGCCCTTGGTTTTTTGGAAACAATGAGCCTGTCTCTCGTGAGAGACGAAGCCCTATCACAGAGCACCCAGGTAGAAGAAGAGACACTTATACGCATCAACAATACATCCAATGTCCAGTTGGAAGTCTTAAGACCCAATCTGCTGGTGTCTATGTTGGAAAACATAAGCTACAATCAGAATCGCCAGCAGCAAGTCTTGCAACTTTTTGAGTTTGGCAAGTCCTACGGCGTAGAGGAAGGCGAATATGTGGAAAGGGAGCACCTTAGCTTAGCACTTACAGAAGATCAGCAAGGCTCGTGGCTTCGACAGGATGGCGGAGAAAGATCTGGGTATTATCGACTGAAGGGGGTAGTTGATCACATTCTTGCTCAACTCGGCTTGTCGAGAGCTAAATCGGAAAGCATTGAAGATCCCCACCTTGAATATGGAATTGCGAAGAGACTAGGCAAGACAGAACTTGTTCGTTTTGGAGCAGTGAGTACTGACATTTTGCAAAGAATGGACATACGAAGTCCGGTCTATGTAGCCGATTTTGACTGGCAAGCAGTGGTTATGATGCAGCGAGTGGACAAACTTGCGGTGCAGCCCGTAAGTCGCTTTCCATCCGTCAGGCGGGACCTGGCTTTGAGCCTCAAACAGCCTACGACATATGCAGAAGTCACGCGCATCGTCACACAGTCGGGAGGAAAAAACATCACAGAGATCGACCTCTTTGATGTTTATCAAGACAAGAAAATGAAGGCCAAGGGAGAAAAATCCTATGCCATTAGTTTGGTCTTTAGCGACGCCCAACGTACGTTGTCGGATTCGGAAATTGAAAAGCATATGGCCAAAATTGTGAGCCAACTGCAGGAGAAACTGGACGCACAACTGCGGTAAAATTCGGGAATGCAGGCCCATTATTAAGAGGCAGTCTTAACGTTAATTTAGCGTATATTTGGTTAGATGAACATGGTAATTCAAAAGCTTGAAAAGCTCGAAGAGAAGGTCAAAGTAATGACTCAGAAACTTGAGTATTTGCGAAAAGAGAATATGATGCTCATCGAAGAAAATGTTCGTTTAAAAGATAAATCAGAAGGTGCGCAGGCCATAGAGAGTAAGGGGCAGAAGGCGATTAAAGTGGAAAACCTGCAGGTAGAGAAAATGAAAAGAGATCTGGACAAGTACATTGTCGACCTCGACAAATGCTTGGAAATGATCAACAATATGTGATGGAAAGTGAGCTGAAAAGTATGCAGATCATGATTGGTGGTAGATCCTATCCCCTAAAAGTTAAAGAAGAGGATCAGGAAGCCATCAAGAAGATTGCGGATGATATGAATGAGAAAATCAATGATTTTCAACTCACCTACATCAACAAGGACAAGCAAGATTGTCTTGCAATGACACTCTTGACCTATGCAGTCGAAAACCATAAGATCAAAAACAGCGAGTCCTCCAGTGACAAATTGGGAGAACGCATAGATCGACTCCATAGCATGTTGGACGGGGCTTTAAAATAAGCCATCTACCGAATTCCTTCTGTAGTATATGACCTTCCTAAACGGCGGGTTACAAAACAAAGCAGTTATGCTCATTGAAGGAATTATTGGAATAGTTGCAGGAGCCGTCCTAGGGTTTCTGGGAGTTGGATTTGTGATGCGCCGTTCTGGTCAGCAACAAACAAAACAAATCAATGAAAAGGCGGATCTAGTGGTGCAAGAGGCCCGATTGACAGCCAAGCGTCTGGTGGACGAAGCGGAAACCAAGGCAGCAAAGATCAAGCAGAAAGCGGAGGGGGTCAATGAGAAGATCAAGCAAAAGAAGATTCAGGAAGCGAAAGAAAAATTCAATAAGCTCAAGGCCAACTACGAGGAGATAAAGGCACAGCATAAAGTAGAGCTGAAAGAGCGCGAGATGGATGTTCGTGTCAAAGAGAAAGAACTTGCTGCACAGCTGGAAGACCTGGAGAGTAAGATGGAGATCGTAACGGAGAATCAAGGGATTCGAGAGAACCTGGACAAGCAATTGAAAATTGTTGCACGTAAGAAGGAAGAGCTGGCTGCAGCCAACGAAAAACACATACAGGCTCTCGAGCAAGTAGCTCGACTCTCAGAGGGAGAAGCCAAAGAACAACTGCTGGAGGCGGTAAGGGCAAAGGCTGAAAATGAGGCGCTTTCCATAGAGAAGGAGACCTTAAATCAGGCTCGAGTAAATGCGACTCGCGATGCTAAAAAGATCGTGATCCAGACCATTCAGCGCATGTGTGCCGAGTACACCATAGAAAACACCGTCACGGTTTTTAATCTTGACTCAGATGACATCAAAGGACAAATTATTGGTCGGGAGGGACGCAACATTAGGGCCATCGAAGCCGCAACCGGGGCGGAGATCGTGGTAGATGACACTCCTGAGGCCATTGTCATCTCGAGCTTTGACCCCATTCGGAGAGAGCTTTGCAGACTTGCTTTAAAACGCTTAGTGGCAGATGGCCGCATTCATCCAGCAAGGATCGAAGAGGTAGTCGCCAAGACCCGTAAGCAGTTAGAGGAGCGCATCATCGAAATCGGGCAGCGCACAGTGATCGAACTGGACATCCATGGACTCGATGCTTCTTTGGTGCGCATGGTGGGCAGGATGCGGTTTCGCTCCTCCTACGGCCAGAACTTGTTGAAACATAGCATCGAAACAGCAAATCTGTGTGCCGTCATGGCGGCAGAGTTGGGGCTGAGCCGAAAGCAAGCCAAACTCGCCAAGCGTGCCGGTCTTCTTCATGATATTGGTAAGGTAGCAGAAGAAGAAACCGAATTGTCACATGCTATCCTCGGAATGGAAATGTGTCAAAAAGTGAAAGAACATCCCGTAGTGTGCAACGCTGTGGGTGCCCACCACGACGAAATCGAAATGAACAACATCATTTCTCCCATTGTCCAAGCATGTGACGCCATTTCTGGCGCTCGCCCAGGTGCGAGACGTGAGATTCTAGAGTCCTACCTCAAGCGTATTGGCGAGTTGGAAGAACTGGCCATGAGCTATGATGGAGTGCAAAAAGCCTTTGCCATGCAGGCGGGACGAGAACTGCGCGTGATTGTAGAGAGCGAAAAGGTAACCGATCAATATGCTGATGATCTCAGTTTTATGATTTCTCAGAAGATCCAGGACGAAATGCAGTATCCGGGGCAAATTAAAGTGACGGTTATTCGCGAGAAACGAGCCGTGAGTGTAGCACGCTGATGCCCTCTTTGTGCCCTGCTTTGGAACGGAGGGGTAAGGGCAATGATGTGCTGATCCCAAGTTCACCAGGAGAACTTTCCGTAGGTCTTTTTCCCGAAAGAAAGTCCTATTTTATTAGGATGATAAGGCATCACTTTTTTACCTGCTTGCTCTTGATGATGGTGAGCCCCTTTATGAGCGGTCAGGTCACCATATGGAATAAGGCGGAGTTTGATTTTAGAAGCAATCGGGAGTACGACAATGCGCTCTATGACGTGCGTGATTTTTCCATGACGTTGACATCGCCTACGGGTCGGGAGCTGACGGTTCCGGGATTTTGGGATGGTGGTCTGGTATGGAAGGTCCGATTTATGCCGGATGAAGTGGGCGACTGGCAGGCGATCACAAGTTGCTCAGATGAAAGCAATGACGGGTTGCATGGACAGGTTCTTACCTTTGAGGTGTTGCCCAACGAGAGGACTGATCATCTCCGACTTCATGGCGCAGTTACCGTTCGTAAGGGAGACTATCATTTTTCTCATGCGGATGCAACACCGTTCTTCTGGACCGCCTGTACGGCATGGAATGGCGCCCTTAAGTCCACCGAGGAGGAGTGGCAACATTACCTCACTCGTAGAGTGGATCAAGGATATAATACAATTCAATATGTGACCACCGAGTGGAGAGGAGCAGAGGCCAATGCGGAAGGAGTAAAGTCAATCACGGGATCGGGGCGCATACAGGTCAACCCGGAATTTTTTAAGAGGATCGACCAGAAGACCGATGCGATAAATGCAAAGGGATTGCTCGCGGCTCCAGTGGTCTTGTGGGCGCTGCCCAAGGGGGATGGTAGACACCTGAGTCCGGGCTACTACCTGCCCAATGAAGAGGCCGTCTTGCTGGCACGCTACATCGTGGCCCGATTGCAGGGCAACCACGTTTGCTGGCTATTGGGCGGGGATGGCAATTACCTCGGTGAGCTGGAGGGACGTTGGAAATACATCGGGAAGGAAGTGTTTGGGAATATACATCACGCACCCGTGACGCTTCATCCGGGAGGACATCGGTGGATTGGAGATGTCTACCAAATGGAAGACTGGTATGACATATATGCCTATCAATCGAGCCACAGCAATAGAAAAGGTACTGTCGACTGGATCACGCAGGGGCCCATGGCTCATTCCTGGCATTTGTTGCCCCCTAAACCGATCATCAACATGGAACCCAACTATGAAGAGATGCGGTTTGAACTCGATGCGGAGGACGTGCGAAATGCATCCTATTGGAGCATACTGGCCACGCCCTTAAGTGGCATTACCTATGGCGCGAACGGCATTTGGCCATGGATCCAGGAAGTAGGCGATACCATAGAAAACCACTTCAATCCTGTAGGGCGATTTCATACCCCGTGGCGGGAGAGCATTGAGTTTCCAGGCAGTCAGCAAGTGGGTCACCTTGCGCGCATCTTCATGGAGCTGCCCTGGACAGCACTCCGTCCAGCACAATCCCTGCTCCATCAACAGCCGGGCATAAGCTCTTTCAATCATTTTATTTCAGTAGCTGCAACGCCAGATCAAAGCTGTGTTATAGCCTATGTCCCTCGCGGTGATCAAATACGACTTCGCATCACAGACCAACAACAACGGAGCGCCGAATGGATTAATCCGCGTACCGCTGAGCGATTGTCCGTGCCCATCAAGCTGGACGGAGGTCTCTGCTCTTTCGATCCTCCTGAAGACTCTGACTGGATCTTATTGCTCCTTAGCAGGTAGACATAATTCTACAAATACGAAAGAAATACTATCTTGCTTCTATGAAGGGAGCAAATTTGGGCGAATTGGAGGAACTGGTATTGCTTGTGGTGGCAAGTCTGTTCAATGAGGCGTATGGAATTTCTATTCAAAGTACCATCGAGCAGAAATGCCAAAGAACCATTGCCATAAGTACCGTTCACACCGTATTGCACCGGCTCATGGACAAGGGTTATCTACAGTCTCATTATGGAGGTGCAACGAAGACCCGTGGTGG
>JAHQVP010000193.1 GCA_019634275.1 Saprospiraceae bacterium | reverse complement strand
TTCTTCATTTGCCACAGCCGCGACAACACGGCTCATCTCGATCGCAACCACACCTGCTTTGGAAAGGTAACGGAGGGACTAGACGTCATAGACGCAATTGCACAAGGGGACGATATCATTTCCATCAAAATTGATGAAGATCAGGCCTAGTCAGAGTTGCTAAAGCTCTGAATTCTATCTATTTTCTACTTCAGTCACGACTTCAAAATAGTCATCATATGGACATCTCTATTGAGGCCATTGGCCATGCTAATCAATCTCAACTCAAGGAGTACTACACCAATAAGCTTACCCGTAAATATGGCAAATACGACTTCGCCATTAGGATGAATGTCAAGGTCAAAGACATGGGCAAAGATGGATACGAAGTATCGCTCAACCTCCAACCCGAAAACGGAGCTGCCATGTTTGCACGTGCCAAGCACTCGTCTGAAAACAGCGCACTATCGGAAGCGATGAAGAAACTCAACACACAGATTGAGAAGTACAAAGAGCAACACTATCATAGTTCTCAAAAGATCAACAAGCTAGATCAGCTGGATGCTTGAGCCCTCGAGTTGATTAATCTGTGTCCAGCTCCATCCTAGGCAACTCCAAATCCACTCGCCGCACGGTTTTTTTGTCATACCTCCAAATTAGCCAGCGCTTCTGTCTTCCTTTAGACATGGAGAACCGTACTTTTCGTACGCTATGAAATCTATCGATGACGCTCTCCAAGACACCGTTCGCATACTGCAATTCGGCGGAGGGAATTTTATGCGTGGTTTTTTCAACTGGATGTTAAGCGTCTTGCATGAAGAAACCGACTTTGAAGGGCGTGCGGTATTGATAAAACCTACCCCTTCCGGTGACTACGATCAACTTAGAACACAAGAAGGAAGATTTCATACCATTTTGTCTGGAGATCCTTCGGCACCAGATGGACTCCAGGTAAGGTTGATCGACACGATCTCGGCCATTGTGCATCCCTACAAGCAATATGATGCGTATCTCGCTACGGCAGCCCTACCATCATGTAACATAATTGTTAGCAATACCACAGAATCAGGTATTGCTTTTGGTGGTGAGTCCTGGTCTGACAGCACTGCCGTCTCCTCTTTTCCTGGCAAACTCACCCAATGGCTATATCATCGCTTTCAATCACTCTCGGACAACGGAGACTGCCTCGTGCTTCCCTGTGAATTAATCGAACACAATGGACAGGTTCTAAAAGAAAGCATTCTGAAATATGCCGCTCACTGGGATTTGCCCAACACGTTTGAGCAATGGCTTTCGCAACATGTACACTTTTGCAATACGTTGGTGGATCGGATCGTGAGTGGTCATCCAACGGCTGAAGTGCATCAAAGGGTATCGCATCGTCTTTCGTTTCCTGATCAGTTGTTGGTGCAAGGAGAAGTCTTTCATCAATGGATAATCGAGGCCTCTGATGACCAATTAAAGACCTTCTTACCGCTCAGTCAAAGCTCCATCAATGTCGTGACGACTAATGACATGCAAGTCTACCGTGATCTTAAAGTAAAGATCTTGAACGGCCTGCATACGTCCATGGTACCACTCGGTCTTCTTGCAGGGCATGAGACCGTGTCGGATACGCTGCAAGACGCTTCTTTGAATCAGTTCCTAACCAACATGTTGGAAAAGGAAATTCTCCCCACCATTGATGCCGAACAACAGGAAAAACAGAAATATGCGGAGGCCATTCTTGCCCGATTGGCCAACCCCGAGATGCATCATCAGTTAAGCAGCATTGCCCTCAATTCGCTCGACAAATTTGCGGTCCGTCTCTTGCCTACCCTTATATCATATTGGCAGGATGTTGAGCGCTTACCGGTCGGCATTGTATCGGCCTGGGCTGCTCTGCTTGTATTTTACCGCGGTCACTGGAGAGGACAAGATCTGCCCCTTGATGACGACCCCAATTTGATGGCAAGTCTTCAGGAAGGTTGGAAAAAAGTGGACCGCAAAGAACAATCACTCGCGGCCTTCTTAGACCAATGCTTTACATTGCAGAAAAACTGGCATGTCGATCAGCATCTATTGGACCACTTAATACCGGAACTCATCCATGAAATTCAAGAGCTCCTTCATAAAGAAGAAAAACGATCATAGCACGACCGCATTCGCCCTTTTGGTGATTTTCTTGCTTGTGGGTTCATGCAAAAAAAGCAAAGATCCAGCACCTCCCAACATCCTCTTTGCCATTGCAGACGATGTCTCCTACCCTCATATGGGCGCAAATGGTTGCACCTGGGTCAACACACCGGGCTACGATCGAGTGGCGCGTGAAGGGCTTCTCTTCACCCGTGCCTATACACCAAATGCGAAGTGTAGTCCATCACGTGCTTGCATCTTGACCGGTCGAAATAGTTGGCAACTGGAGGAGGCAGCAAATCATGTCCCCTTCTTTCCCGAAAAGTTCGGAACCTTTATGGAAGCCCTGCAAGCCAATGGTTATCATACTGGCCACACGGCAAAAGGATGGGCTCCAGGCAATGCTGGCTTGCGGCAGGGTAAGAAGCGAGAATTGACCGGCCCTGCTTACAACGACATCAAGTTGACTCCTCCGACGGCTCACATTTCCAATATCGATTATGCCGCTAATTTCAATGCTTTCCTGACGGAGCGGGATCCGGATCAACCCTTTTGTTTTTGGTACGGCTCACTCGAACCCCATCGACGATATGAGTATGGCACAGGCGTCACTGTTGGAGGCAAGTCTATTGATGAGGTCAATAACATCATGGACTACTATCCCGATAATGAGACTGTGCGCAATGACCTTCTTGACTATGCACTCGAAATAGAGCACTTTGACCAGCATCTCCAGAAGATGCTCGCAACTTTGGCAGATGCCGGCGAACTTGATAACACGCTGATCGTCGTGACAGCCGACAATGGCATGCCTTTTCCCCGAGCCAAAGGCCAGACCTACGAGTTTTCTAATCACCTACCGCTGGCTATGATGTGGCCGAAAGGCATTGTAAACCCTGGCCGCACCATTGATGATATCGTTAGTTTTATCGATTTTGCACCCACTTTCTTAGAAGCTGCGGGAGTGGATGCGCTCGCTGGCCGCATGGAACCCATCACAGGACAGAGCCTATTGCCTTTTATTAGGAATGCTGAAGAAGCACATGAAGGCAATTCACCATTTGTACTGATGGGCAAGGAAAGACACGACATCGGCAGACCGAGTGATTGGGGTTATCCGACCAGGGCCGTGCTGCAGGGAAACCTTCTGCTCATCAAAAATTTCGAAGTAGATCGGTGGCCGGCCGGAAATCCAGAGACAGGGTATCTCAATACCGACGGCGGACCGATCAAGACCTGGATCCTTAATGACCGGCGATCGAACGGAAAGAGTACTTATTGGGATCTATCGTTCGGGAAGCGACCGGCGATCGAACTATACAAAATTGATGTAGATCCTTCTTGTGTCAACAATCTCGCCCACGATGAAAATTATGCTGAGTTGGTCGCAGAGGTGGAAGAGCAACTCCTGCGCGAACTCCGAAAGCAGGGCGATCCTCGGGCATTGGGACAAGGGGATCTCTTCGACAATTACCCATATGCCAATACCGGTCAAAGTGGCTTTTATGAAAAATTTATGCAGGGCGATCTTGATTCGACATCGGCGGGTTGGGTCAACCCTTCTGATTTTGAAAGAGAGGTCCTGGATTAGAAATAGTGCAACTGAAACACTAGAATGCTAAGAGGAGTAATATTTGATGTGGACGGTACCATGGTGGATAACATGATGTTGCACCATAGACTCTGGCATCAGAAACTAAACGAACTCGGCCTTAATTTTACCCTGGAAGAAACGATGGAGAAAGCCCATGGCGTAAACATCGAATTTCTGCGGCGATTTTTCGGGACACGTTTTACCGACGAACAGCTCCATCAAATCTCCGCCGAGAAAGAGGCGGCTTATCGGACTGAGATGAAACGCCATCTGCCCTTGGTAGAGGGAGTGGTTGAACTCATAAAGGCGCTGCATCGAGAGGGCATTTCGCTTGCAGTTGGATCAGCCGGACCACCTGACAACGTGCATTTTGTCCTGAAGGAGGCGGGATTGCAGCCGTACTTTCCGGTAGTCTACCACTCAGGCAATGTCACTCGGGGCAAACCAAATCCACAAGTCTATCTCAATGGGGCCCGGGATCTCGGATTGTCGATCCGCGATTGCCTGGTCATTGAGGATACACCGATTGGTGCGCAGACGGCTGCGAATGCTGGTTGCCCGGTCTTGGTGGTTACCACCACCCATCGTCCAAAAGAATTCGCACACCTAGCAAATGTGGTGGACTTCGTTCCAGACTTCCAATCTCTCGACCCCGACAAACTCAGAAATTATTTTGTCAAATGGCATCACGAAACAAATGTCTCTTGAAAACATGCGTGCTTCTGTCAGCACTGGGTGCCCTAATCTGGGTGACCTGCCCTGCTCTTCTCCCTCTCTGAAAATATCCTCGATTTGAAACCTTTTGCAGCCCCTTTAAATCCTGTCGTTCTCTTCGTTTAAATAAATTTACCTCAGGGCAATGGAGTGGGCCTCAATGGCATTTTGAACCGGTTTTAGCCTTCTCCACAAGAGTCTTTTAAAGGCATGAGGCAGAAAAGTCAGTGAATGAGATTGTGACCGTATGAAATAGGTCCCGGATATGTCCAAATACATTGGTAGCCTGGTGGATTCAGGTGCGGACCTAATCCTCCGTGGCGATAAGCACAGTGGAGTCTGGACGGGTATTTTGGTACCACTTGCCCAACTATACCTGCAGATTCGAACAGATGAGTTTGGGTAATCAAATCTGAAACGGACTCAGTAATCTCGAAACATATGTAGAAAATATTTCTGTGAAGCAAGCTTTGTATTTTCCAGAGAACAATGATATTATTGTCTCGGTCACAGTAGAGAAGTGATTTTTTTACGACTTTGGAGAAAGGACGTGGTCCTCATGTCCTTTGTTGAAAAGTGGCCCCCATCCAGACACTCATCAGTAGCCTCGATGCCATCGCAACATTGCGAATACGTTGGACTAGCTCATGAGTGGAAATACCCTTGCATACCTATTTTTCATTGTAGGTATTTTTTACCAAACCGATGTCTTATCCCAGACTCCTCCTTGCACATTTTGTGGCGATTGCCCCTTACCGACAAGAGCTGCAAATCCAGGGTTGGATGCCGACTGTGGTGACATCAAGATTGCCTTCGTTTTGGATGAGTCTTCGTCCGTCGAGAATTATGAATCTGATGTACGAGCCGGAGTATTGGCCTTTCTGCAAGCACTGGACTGCACTGGTGCAGAGATAAACTTCGTCGAATTTAGCACCGAAGCAAGACGGACAAGTGTCACCGGTAGCGGGTATCGCCAAGTCAACAATGCACTGATAAGCGATGTTAGAGACTACTTCGATGGCGGAGGTGTGGCCGAGCTATCTTCGTCGTATGCGCCTGAAGGATGGACCAATTGGGAAGCCGCTCTAGAAGTAGTCGAAGATCTCTCAGGAGATCCCGATCTTATTATCGGATTTACCGATGGTAATCCCACAGCATTCAACGGAATCGGAGGACTCTTTGGTGGAGATGAGGTCGAGTATTGTGAAGTCGAGTCCAACGCAACCACTTCTCTTGCCAATGCCATGGTCGTGGCCAACCGAATCAAGACTTCTTCGGGTAGCCCACATGTATTTATGCTAGGTGTTGGCACCGATATCAGCGCTGCTAATCTACAGCAGATTTCGGGATCGGTGAGGTATCAACCTGGCACCAATCGACTGGCCAGTTCTGACTGGTACATCGAGCAGAGCTATAGTCAACTTGCTAACTGCCTCCGCTCATTTGCCCAAGACCTCTGCCCACTTTGTCCCACACTAAATGATGTCTCATTCGCCTGCGACAGCGTCCCAAACAATCTCTTCCGTGCAGTGGGAGGTACTCGAAGGTCCAATTGCGGAACAATTTCGGTCAACGATAACTTCAGTCACCCAGGAGCTTGTGGTGGATCTCAGACGGTTACCTTCACCCTTACCGACAACAATGGCACAGTCGAAACTTCTGATGATATCGTTGAGGAATGCTCAGCCAACGTAACCGTACGAGCAGCCAAAGAAGCACCACCACTGCAATGCTCGTCTCTGCAACCCTTGAGTTGCGATCAGGTCGCATCCACTGATCCTTCCGACTTTGCCCCCCTGATCAGTTCTAACGGTCTCAGTGGAAACTGCCAAGTGGTGCTTACTGGTACACCATCAGCCATTAATACGATGAACGTAGGATGTGGTGGCGGAGGATTCATAATGATCACCTATACAGTGACCGATAACTGCAGTCGATCTTATCCTGATTTTCAATGCATGCAGACGATCTTGGAGGCAGACGTGCCCGACCAACCTGCGTGTAACGAGTTGCCCCCGATAAGTTGCGCGCAGGCGGAAGATGCAATGCCTGAAGACTATGATGACATTACTTCATCAAGTGGAACAGGCATCTGTCAAGTCATCAAGACTGGTGTAGCCACTTCAATAGACAAAAGTGGTCTCTCCTGTAATGGCAGCGGGACGATCATGGTCGTCTATGAGGTGACCGACAACTGCGGCAATTCGTATCCAAATGTATCTTGTCAGCAATCGGT
>JAHQVP010000192.1 GCA_019634275.1 Saprospiraceae bacterium | reverse complement strand
GGATCGGCCATTAAGGACAGCAGGAAAATTATTTTCGTTTTTGCTCAGGGTGTAGGCCAGGTATGCATTGTATTTTGGCCGCGCATATGAGGCTGTAATATCCACGCCTCGAATATTGGCGTCTCCAACGAATAGGTTGAAGTTTCTGGCATTGGATGGACGTCCATCGGTGCCAAATCCTGGAGACAGCAGGGCATATTCTGCTACCCCAGAGACGTCTTTGATGTAGGCTTCCATATCGAGCTGCCAGGGACCTGTATGCAGGTTAAACCCCAACATGGAATTGATCGACTTGGTAAAGGGGAAATTTTCTTGGTTATTGAGTACCAGCAGGTCGATTGTTTGACCTAGTCGCGTCTCATAAGCCAGAGATCGCACGAACTGAAAATTGTGACTGTAAGATGCTTTGAGACTCGCCCCCTGACCAATGCGATAAGCGACGTTGAGCCTCGGAGATGGCAGCCACTCTGAGGTAGCGGAGTAATAGTCCATTCGCATCCCCAAATGAAGTGATAGATCATCGAGTTGCAATTGGTAGGCCCCGAAGACTCCTGTGCTGAAGGATAAGGTATGATTGCCGAGCAATAGGATGTCGTCTTCAACAACGCTGATAAGTTGGTCATACTGGTTAAAAGAATAGCCTAGGGTTAGGCGATGTTCTTGCCAGTCCTTTTTCATTTTGACGTGACCTCCCCAGGTATCCATATTATTGTCCTGGTTATTCGTCAGGGCGACCTCGGATGTAATCCGATTTCCTTCACGTTCGAAAGACATGGTCTCAATGAGGCCTTCGCCACGATAGGAAGTGCCGTAGACTGTTGCTTCCAGCAAAAGACCTTTGGATAGGTCTCCATGATAATTGACGGAAAAGGCATCGTTGCTCCATTGCTCTTCATTGCTTAGCGCTTCGTCCAACGTTATAAATCGATCGGCAAAGCGAGTGGGGTAGGACAAACTAAATCGATTTTCAAGACGATCCCAGCTTCTGAAGTAGTTGAAATCCAGTGCATGAGAGCCAGAAGCATAGTTGATCTTAACATTGAGGTCATTGAAGCTAAACTCGGGAGCCGTCCGCAGAAGGGGAGTGCGTCGGAATTCGGCGGAGGGATCGAAATCGACCAATCCGGACTCAGCAATGTTTCGCCAGGTGGAACGTCCGGAGGTTGTCAGCGACCATTGAGATCCTAGGGGCACGGTGAGGGCTCCACTGAGATTGAGCCGGCTCCAGTTGATCAGGACATCGGTGGTATCCTGTTTTCCTTTTCCGTTCATTTCAAGTAGTCCCGCAGTTTTACCTACGTACTCTATTGGAAAGTCATTGCGATATAGGGTAAAATCATGCATATGGTCAGCATTGATCACCCCATAGATCCCGAAAAAATGATCCGCCCGATAGATGGGCATACCATCCAGTAAGAGGAGCGTCTCATCTGCATTGCTTCCTCGAATAGCCACTGCGGCCTGGTCATCATTAAAATCAGCTACTCCAGCGAGACGTTTGACCGAGCGCAGTAGGTCGCTTTTAACTCCCGGCGATATGAGGGTGGTCATCTCGGGCCTGCGCTCGAAGTCCCTTGTCGTTTGCGTTGTTTCTGGAATGCCATGCAGTTGAGGACTGACAACGATCGTCGGCACGGTGGCTGGGGCAGATTGCAGGAGGACGGTATCGAAATTGGACAGCTCTGACAGCGGTATTTCCACATTCTTGTATCCCAACCGATCGATGACCAAGGATTGAGATTTTGTCTCCGAAAGATTGAGGTAGCACTGCCCGTCCTGATTTGACATGGCCTCTTGGTCGTAGGTATTGGTATACACAAAGACATCGGAGATGGGTTGTTGGGTCTCTTTGTCCAGGATGGTCAATGCACGGTCAACCAGTGCCCTATCGGCACTTGTGTGCATGCGCAGAAGCACTTGATCTGTGCGAGGACGGAGCATTTCTAATTCTGGCCCAAAGCATTGCTGTAAGATGTCCTCTAATGTGCCCTGGAGTAGACCAGACGTGCGTGACCGCTGCCGCACCAGAGATGGACTATAGCCAAAAACGAGGCCATACTCGGATTGCAGTATTTCGATGACATCCGCACAAGTGGATTCTGCGGCAACTTCAATGAAGTAGTGATCAGGTGACTGCGCCAAACAGCAGGCGGCGTGCAGAAATATGCAAAAGACACAAATCCAACGTGGCATGCTATAGAGACGCCTCCTGCTCTACGATAATTGTGTTTCCCTCCCGATGCCACACCAGATTTTTTGGCCAGCAAATGTCTTGTAGTGCTTTATCTATGTCATCATCCGTAAAGAATCCGGAAAACAATTGATCACCAAGGCCCGATTCCAGCCGGACCTCTACCGCAAATTGTCGTTCAAACTCCTCAAATACACGTTGAAGCGTGACTTCCGAAAAACGGTATGTGTTGCTTATCCAATCGACCGACACTTGGTCTTCCTTTTGCAGGCTGCCATCAGCGAGGAGTTCGACCCCATCTCCTGGATCTAGAATCACTTCCTCTTCATTTGCGAAGACCATCACACGTCCCGTCTTGCACTGCACCCGAAAGGCATCATCTCTCGATTCCACACTAAAACTGGTGCCGAGCACGGACACCTTGCCTTGATCTGTGATGACATCAAATCGACTTCCTTTTTGGACCTCAAAAAAAGCACGGCCGGACAGCTGCACCGTTCTATTCTGCGCCCAGTCCTTCTTACCAAACTTCAAGACACTCTCATCGTCGATTAAGGCTGTTGATCGATCAGGAAGGGTGCAGCTAAGTTCTTCTCCAGCAGCCGTCCGGAAGGTCTCATTTTGATTGAAAAATGGAAGAGACAGTAAGAGGAGTCCAATGGCAGCAGCGACAGCACCAATTCGTCTCCAGAGCGACCTGGTCTTGGCCTCTTTCTTCGTCGTCTGGATGCTTGCCTCAATGCGATCCCAGACCTCCATGGTTTCTTGCTCAGAATCCTCATTTTCTGGTCCAAAGGCCAGCACGAGCTTTTTAGCTGCAGCCATTTTATTGGCCATCTCTTCGCTCTTAACCGCCTGATCAGACCATGCCACACTATGGGATTCACCACGTGACCAGGCTATGAAATCATCATTCGCTGCAAAATCCTCTACAGTATATTGAGTAAAGTCTTGCATCATAGACCCGTGTTTTCTGAGTTAAATAATTCGTCCAGATATTGTTCGCGAGTTGTTTCACTGTATGCATTACGGCAGGATCCCAAACCACTGTGCATCATACTCACGCAAACCCCACTAGAGTCTTTGGTGTCAAGGTGTCGTCTGTCCAGTAGACAATGTCCAAGCTCATGAAAGACCAAAAACTCCTGCATCACTGGATTTGCCAGTCTCCAATATTCGCCATCGATTCTTAGTAAGTTACCGCTTTCCGCATGGTGAACGCATTGCCCAGCCACCTCATCCAGCGCTGTGATCTGCCCACCCAGATTGTTGATATCAACTGCCAGGCCTCGGACAGCCGCTTCTTCCTGAAAACGGAGTACATGCACACTCAATCG
The DNA here is from genome assembly GCA_019634275.1 of Saprospiraceae bacterium. Taxonomy (GTDB): domain Bacteria; phylum Bacteroidota; class Bacteroidia; order Chitinophagales; family Saprospiraceae; genus CAJQNM01. Next base: position 2,757 of record JAHQVP010000192.1, on the reverse strand, counting down.
CTCGTCCATGGATAGATCGTTTGATTTTGTACATGCTACCAGACCTGCGAGGCTGCAAATTAGTATGACCGATATCTTGCTCACACTAGAGTAAGGGCTGTTTGTGCATTTTGTACTCATGCTCAAAGCAAAAAGATGAAAAGGGTGATAAATTCCAACATTCCGGAGTTACGCAACTTCCGAAGTCCATTGTGCACGAGATTTCGGACAGATTGATAGTTGATGTCCATTGCTTCCGCAATGTCCTCATATCCCATTCCACGGTAGTACTTCAAGTAAATGACTTCCCGTTGCCTATCAGACAATGTAGCGAGGGCACGTGTGATTTTTGCTTTGCCTACTCGTGTCGCTTCTTCTCGTTCTAGTGCAGTTTCTTCCAGGAGACCAAACTCTACGTTCTCAAGATCCATCTCCCGATTTGCGATTTTAGAGGATGCTTTGAGTGCATTGATGATACGCCTTCTAAATGCAACAGTAAGGTATGGACCAATGGCGTCGGTATCGCTCAATTGTGATCGATTGGTCCAGATGTACACAAATAGATCGTGCAAACAGTCTTTGAGCAGATCGGAATGTGCCTGGAAACGTTTGCCATAACGCATCAACGCCGATGCGTTACCATCATAGATGGTTTTGAGTGCATTCTGATCGCCATTCTTCATGGCTTGCCAAAGTTCTAAGTCCTTCATCAATCCTTTCTAGCAAGCATCTGCTGCAAAAGTACATTTGGCAACGATATTTTAACATTTCGGTTGAGTACAACTTACAGAAGCGTCTCTTATGGGGGTGTTAGTTATTCATAATTAAATCTATAATTCGATGATTGAGACACTGTTAAAAACGAGAAAATTGATGGTTCTTGCCATCGTCATGCTCTTGGCAGCATGCAATGAATCTACAGATTTGGAAGACAGTTTGATTGAAAACTATGTCGATCAAAGCATCTTTGAACTTCAGGCGGAAGGCAACATGGGGAAATTTGGTTGCGTGGAATTGGTATTTCCGGTGACCTTGGTATATCCGGATGAGACAGAGGGCGAAGTTGGTTCATATGAGGAAATGCGGGAAGCGATAGTGGCGTGGAAAGAGGCCAATCCAGATGCTCGTTTCCGTCCAAAGTTGGCCTTTCCATTTGAGGTGGTCACAGAAGACGGAGAAATGCTGACCATCGAAGATGCTAGTGACAAGAGACAGCTGCGTAGAAGATGCGTTAGAAACTTTTTCGATCGTCACGACTTCCGTGGACACAGGCATCGTGGTAAGAAATGCTTTAGCCTCACCTTCCCGCTCAGCATCGCATATCCGGATGAGACAGTGGTAGAGTACGAAGATCGAGCAGCATTAAAAGCAGCACTCAGACAGTGGAAGGCCGATAATCCTGATGCTGACGTGAGACCCATGCTGTCTTTCCCGATTACGGTGCAATTGGAAGATGAAACAACACAGGAGGTGGGGTCGAAGGAAGAGCTCCAGGCACTGAAAGAAACCTGTTCGGGCAGTTAGAACATAATTCTTCTTCAGAGAAAAGATCTACATTTTCTCGTTTGGCCCCTGGCAATTGTGCCGGGGGCTTTTTAGTATTTGACCATTTTTTCAACAAACAGCTGACCATTCTGTCGATGAACAAGACGTACGATGTAGATTCCACCCGGCAGTTGGCTAAGCTCAATGGTAGCACTTCCGTCCACAGGTTGAAGGCGCTCATGCAGACGACCATCAGCACCCAAAACAGAAATGTCATACAGATCAAGGTCGCCCTCAATGATAAATTGATCGCTCGATGGATTAGGGTAAATCGAGATGGATTCGTCGAGTGCCTTAATGTCGATGCTTGTGGTCGTGTTTTGAATGTCTATCACAACAGGCATGTAGGCCCCGGGAGTTGCTCCTGCTGACCACGCATCAAAGAGGGAGGGATTGCCTTCAACGTCATAGCCCTGCACATATAACTCATGGATGCCATTGCTAAATCTGCGGGTGTCAAGCTCGTAACTCAAGTGGGTGGTGGCCACGGCATGATCGGCGTCGGTGCGAATGGTATCGATGGGAACGGCATCCATCCATACTTCGAAGTGACTTATGCCCTTTGCCGTACCTAGCGCCGCCATTTGGGCCCAGGAATTTCCTTCGATAACAAGTGGGATCTGACCTTCGACAGGTGTCTGTTTGATGTACCACTTGTCAATTCCTGGCGCGGGTTGATCCTCGGACTCGAATTCTGCGCTGAGAAATCGATGCCCGTCTATCTCGCTGAAGGAGACACCGGGTCCAATGGCATCTGCAACCTGACGAAAATTCATCAGCTTGCTCATGTGATCCGGAAAGATGACTTCGGGAGGAGAATAAGAAGGAGCAAGTCCCGTGGGAAAAGAAACTTCGATATGGATGTTTAGAATGCGAGGCTGATCAAAGTAAAATTGCAATTCATTGTCTCCAGTGATCAAGTGCTCAGGGTCTAGCGAGATTTGTTGCACATAGGGAGACAATGAAGTGACGAGATGACCGCCAAAATCATTAATGGAGGAGCGAGGTGGAGGTACAGGATAGGGATGCCCGTTTACCATGACTCGGTCTTCTGTAGTCCAGGTATAATGTCCTCCCTGCAGGGTAAAAAGGAGCATGGCTCGGGTGGGATTATGGCCGTTTATGTCTTTCAGCTGATCAGGGATGGGGATGATGCTATTGCCAGGATTGTCCAGCTGCGGAGCCATGCCAATGCTTCCTTCATTGCCTACTGGAGGAGTCTCGGTACCGAGC
>JAHQVP010000191.1 GCA_019634275.1 Saprospiraceae bacterium | reverse complement strand
ATGCCCATGCCAAATGCAATGGTGGCACAAATAACGTCGAGGTCGTCACTCTGGAATTCACGTTGAATTGAATCACGATCAGCAGCAGCCAGGCCGGCATGATAAGCTTTTGCCCGTATGCCCTTCGATTGAAGCTTGGAAGCCAATGTCTCTGTGCTCTTGCGGCTAAGGCAGTATACAATGCCTGCTTCTCCAAATCGACTGCCGATAAAGCGATGGATTTGAGCCAATCGATTTTGGCCTGGACGTGATTCTACTTGGATGTTGGCTCGTTCAAAACTGGCAAGAAATAAGCGGGGGCTGGACAGCCCTAACTGGTTTGAAATGTCGGTCTGGGTAGCACGATCGGCGGTAGCCGTCAATGCTAGGACAGGTGTCGTCGGAAAATGCTGTTTCATCACCGCGAGGTTGACATAATGGGGTCGGAAGTCATTTCCCCAGATCGAAACGCAGTGTGCTTCGTCTATGGCAATAAGGTCGATCGTGAGCTTTCGCACAAAGGCCAGGAAGCGATCCGCCAATAATGTTTCGGGTGCTACATAGAGTAGTTTCAGTTTGCCTTCGGATAACTTTTGAGCGATTGCAGCCCGTTGTCCGGCATCAAGACCGCTATGAATGGTGGCTGCTTCGATTCCCAATTCCAACAATGCGGCAACTTGGTCATTCATGAGGGCAATCAAGGGGGAAATAACGAGCGTGATGCCTTCTCCCATAAGAGCAGGTACCTGGTAGCAAATGGACTTGCCTCCCCCAGTCGGCATAATAACCAACGCATCATGACCATCTAGCACCGTCTGGATGATGGCTCGTTGATCATGACGGAATTTTGCATATCCGAAGACATCATGGAGAATTTTTTCTGGGCTAGACATGGATGCAGTTGCTCGACAAGCTACATGATTTTAGCGAATTAGATCTAGAAAGCTGGTGCATGTTGACGAGACAATTGGTTTGGAAAACGAGTATTCCGGCACGCCGCTAAAATCGATAGGTCTGGCCCTCTTCAAGATAGCGCGCACCTCTTGAAGTGTGAAACCGTGTGCGTATGCCCGTAGGACGAGCATCAAACGTGCTGACAAATATTTTGAGATGAAGGTGGGGACCACTGGACCAACCAGTATTTCCACTGAAGCCGATCAATTGTCCAGCGGAGACGGAATCTCCTTCTTGCACCTCACTGCCTTGGTACTGCAAGTGTGCATAGTCGGCAATCGTGCCATCACTATGCTCGATTTTGATAAAGTTAGCTGCATCGATGCATCGTGGATGCATACATCCGTGCTGTGAATCTTGCCTCACATCAACCACTATGCCATCGCGTACACACAAAATCGGAGAGCCCTCCTCCAGGTCCCAGTCGAGTGCATTGGAAGCAGTATGGGAAAAGCTACCTCCATAGCCTTGCATAATGCGAACATCCCGCCCACCGGCATGGGGAAGATGATAAATATGTTGCTCGTCATGAACGGCATAGACGTCTCCCTGAACATAATCAGACGAGAATCCATACTTCCATTTTCCACCGGTGGCGGTAAGGACCGCGAAAGAGATTTCTTCGCCTGATGGCACCACGAAAACGCTGTTGTCATCACGCGAACTGGTCATGTTGGTAAGATTGAAATCTACCCTCACCGAATAGCTACCCGGTCCGCTATTTTTACAGAAGAGCTCCACTTCAGTGCTGGACAACTCCCGTGAAGAGAATTCCAACTCGCCCTGACCATGTGTGGAATGGACGATTAGGGCATTGATTAATCCAGCAAAAATAATTTTGAAGGGTAGTGTGCGCACCGGCTATTTCATTTTCGAAATTCTAACGTCCCGAAATGCAATGTCCATATCTCGCTTAGGGTGCAATTGCAATCCAATGGGACCTTTCTGTGCACTGTTCTCGCTTTGGTATTCCATGACTTGTTGCCCATTCAGAAATACGATCGTGCTTGGCCCCTTGGCGATGATGCGCATATGGTTCCATTCACGGGGTTTTAGCAGCGAGTCGATGTTCCGGGCTTCCACTGGATATCCTTTGCCAGGAACATAGGGAGATGCTGTCATGTCTCGCTTCAGAGAACCCGATTCGCCTAGCTGCACCTGTAGCTTCTCTTCTCTAATGAATACTCCGGAATCTACCGTTCCCTGACCGAAGCGAAATTCAAATTCCATCACAAAGTTGCGGTACTTCTTTTTGGTCCAGAGGATAGAACCTGTTTGCTCGGAGTCGCTCTTCGCTGTGAGGATGCCTTCTTTTGCTGTCCACCAAATGTTCTGTGCAGGTACAACCCATCCCTTGAGTGTGTGCCCATCAAAAGCCTGCCGTGTGGCTTCCTGTGCGGTGATCGAGAAGCTGGATAGGCAACAAAGAAGAAAGGCGCAGAGATATTTCATGTGGCACGATTGTGCCGAGAATGTAGGGATTATTTGTGGCGTCCAAAAGCCACTCCTGGGCTCACCCCATAGAAACGCTTAAATTCCTTGATGAAGTGGGCTTGATCATAGTAGCCTTCGCCGTAGAACAGTCGATTATTACGTAAGCTGTTTGAGGATGGTTTTGCCGCCAAAATACTCTGAAATCGAACTACCTGGCAAAATGCCTTGGGGGACGCTCCCACATAATAATGAAAGACCCGACGTAGCTGGCGGGGACTTAGTCCGGTACGGATGTCTTCCAACAGATTGACTACCCCTGCCTGATTGTATATCATGTTGAGTGCATCAAAGAATCGATGATCCTTTGATAACTTCTGACGAACTTCCAGCCAATCGGAAAAGGCATTCGCTACGACACGCAGGTCATCATCCGGACTGTCAATCTCCTCAAAGGGGGTCTTCAATTGATGAGCGAGGTCGGGATGGACGGCGACGAGCTCCTGAAATTGGTCTGCTAGTGATTCAGCATTCACCTGCATGCATAGTGGAAAGGCGCCTGGAAAAAAACGAACACCACAGTAGTGAAAACGATGGCCTAAATCATACTGAGTATATCGATGGTGGAATCCCATGATGAAGGGCCCCTCGTGTTGAAGGCTGTCATAGATAAGGTCTATGCAACCGTCGGCCACAATGCGATATTGGAAGGAATCGGATACGGGTTGAGGAGTATATAGGTGCCAAAAGCAATAGATGTCGTCAGCAAGCTCAGCAGGAGGCGCCACTTCCAGATATCGGACTCCCGAATCTCTTGTCACCGTAGGTTGTCGAGGTGTATAAGGAGGTACTGACTTCATTTGCCTTAATTTAGCAAAAGGGAAGAAGGTCAATCCATGAAGTACGGCATAAGCAGTTTCATTTCTATCGTCATCGCAATGACGATCTTGGTTGCCTGTGAGCCGAGTGATGATTCTCTTAGTGAGATGAATCCCATGGTTGATGACGGGTCTACGGTGCCTTTCGACGCGCAAGCCCGGATTGCTGGTGTCGAGAGCTCAGGCGAAGAGCAGACGTTTAGCTTGGCCGTAACTATCAAAAGTCCGGATCTAGGTTGCTCCCAGTATGCCGATTGGTGGGAAGTTATTTCTCCGGATTCTTCTTTGCTCCATCGACGAATTCTCACCCATAGCCACGTCAACGAACAGCCCTTTACGCGATCGGGTGGACCAATTGTGATTGAAGGGACCCGTGAGGTCATTGTACGTGCTCACATGAACAACACGGGTTACGGTCAGATCGTCATGCGAGGAAGTGTTCATGAAGGCTTTCATGCCGATACCCTGCCCGCTGGTTTTGCGCAAGCACTCGAAAGAGTAGATCCACTCCCTAACGGTTGTGCTTTTTGATTCGATTGCGCTAGTATCCTTTACCCTAACGACCTGCTGTCCAGAAAATCTTGAAATTTCTTTTGATAGCTTTTCCCAATGGGAATGAACGTGCGCTCATCAAAGAATATGCGGTTACGCTCTACGTGGCTGATCTGGTCCAGTCGCACGATGTACGATTTATGTACGCGGAGAAACTCCTTTGAAGGCAAATTTTGCTGTAAAACTTTCATGGACAACAGCGTCATGATCGGACTTTCGGCAAGGCGATGGATGCGCACGTATTCGCGCATGCCTTCAATGAAGCGGATTTTGGACAGACTTATTTTTATACTGGTAAAGCCTGATTTGACTAAGATGAAATCGGGCCGGTCCGAGTCAAAATCAGGAGTTGACTTCTTAGAGAAATAGTGCTTTGCCTTGTTTGTAGATCGGAGAAAGTCCGGATAGCTTATGGGTTTCAGTAGATAATCCAGCGCATCGACCTTAAAACCTTCGACTGCATATTGGGCGTATGCGGTGGTAAAGATGATACGGGGAGGATGGGTCAATGATTTAACCAGGTCTAGTCCTGAGAGATCAGGCATGTTGATGTCGACAAACATAAGATCGACTTCATGTTCTTGGAGAAATTCCAATAACTCCCTAGGACGCTCAAAGTGACCAGCAGCGATTAACCCTGGGGTATCTTCGATGTATTTGACGATCTGTTTTAGCGCTAAGGGTTCGTCGTCAATTGCGATGCAATTTATCATAGAGGTATTGAGAGACTTATGCGGAACGTCTTGTCTTCGTCTGAGATGTCCAGGGTATGGTCATCTGGGTAAAGAAGATGAAGTCGTTTTTGAGTATTGCGAAGTCCAATCCCCATGTGAGATTCACTTCTCGGTGGAGCAAAGTTGCTGTTGACAATAATGAATATCAATTTGTTATCACTGATTTGACATTCAATATCGATAAATGACGCCTCTTCATAACTAATGCCATAGCTAAAGGCATTCTCAAGCAGATTGGTAAATAGTAGAGACGGTAGAGGGTGCGAGGGGATGGGGTCTGGCAAGCGGAGTGTGATGTTTACTCTGTCGGAAAATCTTAGAGACATGAGGTCGACATAACTCTGAACGAAAGCAAGTTCTTGTTGCACGGTACTTTGCTCGATCCCAGTATCATGGAGCAAATGCCTCATCATAGTTGAAAGCTGAATTACAGATTCTTTGGCTTTAGCTTGATCAAGATCGATTAGTGCATGTATGTTATTGAGTGTGTTCATACAGAAGTGTGGACTGACTTGGTGACGCAGAAAGGCAAGTTCATTGGCTATGCTTTCGGTACTTAGTCGAGACTTTTCTTGTTCCGCCAGGCTCAATCGTCTGGCAGATTGTACGCCCAGGT
>JAHQVP010000190.1 GCA_019634275.1 Saprospiraceae bacterium | reverse complement strand
ATTGCTCGATCAAAAATTTGCCTTCCAAAACAAAATGATAGTCCAATATCAACGGCACAACAAAGATCTTATTGGCGCCTCCTTGTTGTCCGATTCTTCGCTGGGCTTCGATTGTAGTCTCCAAAAGGCCCAACTTGCATTTTTGATCAACTTCGCCACTACGAGAACGCGTGCCGCCGGGATAGAACAGAGAGTGAACCCCTCGCTCCATCGATAGGGTCGACATGTTTTTGAGCACATTCAAGTAGATCGGATTCTTTTTTCTGCGATCGACGCGATAGGTCCCGATGCGATTCAGGAAGTAGGCTACCGGTCCAAAATTGTAAAGATTGAGACCAGCTCCCCAAGAAAATGATGGAAGTCCCACCTTGAGATCAATGGCATAGCCGATTAGCAGCGAGTCCAGGTTGCTAAAGTGCGTCGGTACCATTACGACAGTCCCAATCTTTGCCAGACTACGAATTCGTTCTGAATTGCCATACAATTTGATTCTGTGGTAGAGTTGCTCTTTTCTACCCCAGACCCGGCTCTTTCCCCTCTTGATCAACAATCGCTTAAACAAGAAAGTCAGCATTTGCCGTGCACGTGAATAAGCGGATGGCATAAAGCTTCCCACCACTTCTTCTGAGTACCGGTTGATGATTCTGCGGAGAATTTCGTCGTACTTTTTGGTGGCTTCATCTGCATGCTCTGCCTGAGCATACTCTTCCAACTCCTCCTTAACCCTCTTCCAAAAAGTTCTTTCATCAGGTGGATCCACCCGCCATGGTTTCTTTGAAATCCGGGATCGCTCTTGATACAATGCTTTGTCAAGCACGGTACGCAATCCCTCACTAGACTCCTTCTTTATCTGGTCAAAGGTGCACTCATCGAGATGTTGGATAAACGCTTTGCGATCGACGCTCAGCCGATAAATCGGCCATTTTTCCATATCCGGCTCTATGTGTGGATACAACTGAATTTGCTCTCCCATCGATCTAGCTGCTTGGAAGTGAGTGGTTCAGTGTATCAATATAGAGTAATATCTCTTCTTTGCCGTCGCCTCGGATCGCGCTTACCTCAAAACAGGCAGGGAGATCGGTCCAGTATTCGAGGAGCCCAGATTTGATGGCATTGATCTTGGCCTCACGATCCTTGCGTTTTCTATGGCGGTCTACCTTCGTAAAGACCAATGCAAATGGCAATTGCTTTTCGCCTAACCAATTTATGAACTCCAAATCCCGTGCTTGCAGAGGGATATTACTGTCAACAAGAACAAATGCAAGGACGAGATTTGGTGCATGCTGCAGGTAGTTGCGCACCATTTGATCCCACTTCTTCCGCATCTTTTTCGATTCCTTTGCATAGCCATAGCCGGGCAAATCCACCAAATGCCATTCCTTTTCCACTTCGAATAGATTGATCAACTGCGTCTTTCCAGGAGTCTTGGATACACGAGCCAGTTTCTTCCTTCCGGTCAAGGCATTGATCAAGGATGACTTCCCGACATTGGACCTGCCTACAAAGGCGTAAGCCGGAAGATCGCCCTCCGGCAATGCGGTATATCGAGGAAAACTCCCTTTGAATACCACGTCATGAATCTCGATCTTGCTCATCCGTGCTCGAAGATAAACTTATGTTAATCACCGCAGTACAAATAGGTCAGGCTACAACCGGATCGTTGGGATTCTGTACTTTCGTGCATTCTTACTAACCGATGGTCAACTCGATAAAAGCAATTCTGATCCTTTTGGGTTTATGGGTATGCTGCATCCCAGATGGCAACGCTCAGGTTCGGTTTGGTTTTAAAGGCGGAGTGGGCACGTACGACCTGGGAGCAGATGACGCACTGAGTTTGGTACGCGGCACGGATGAATTTCAGCTAAAAATCGAGGATGCCCGATTTGGCTATCATTTAGGAATCGCGCTGCAAATTCGCTTGGCTACCTTTGTGATACAACCGGAAGTTGTTTTCAATTCCAATCGAGTAGATTTTAGTTTTCAGGATATTTCGAATCCCTCAGACGATATCTTCACAGAGCGATATCATGCGCTCGATATCCCTTTCCTATTTGGTCTGAAAGCGGGGCCTCTACGACTGATGCTGGGACCAGTAGGACATTACTTTCTAGACAGCACATCCGAATTGCTGCAATTCGAGGAATACGAGCAGAAGTTTGAAGATCTGACCTATGGTTGGCAAGGAGGAATTGGACTAGATTTCTTCAACCTGATGATCGACATTCGGTACGAGGGCAATTTCTATAGATTCGGAGACCACATCGTCTTCAACAATCAATCCTTTGCTTTTGCCAGTAAGCCCGCGAGACTACTGGCCTCATTGACGGTTACCATTAAGTAGCTCCTGCTGCAGTCAAGACATCTTGCGCCGAATCACATCAGCGTCCGGGTTTCACAGAGAAAAGAAACCATCTGCGAGAGACACCACCAACATGCGCTTTTCATCAGAAACCTCCACGATCAGTTCCTCTACCAATGGGACCAGAGCAGTATGCGAATTGAGTAAAACATGGGCCATAACCTGGCCGGGATACTGTTCTATTTCCACGATGGTGCCTTCCATTCCGGAAGTTTGATCTATCAATGTAAAATCCTTAAGATGTTCCCAACCGGTCTCATCAGCGGCAATCGTCGATATATCGGCATCCAGATATTTACGCTCGAAGAAGATGGCTTGTCCTAAGAGTGGTTTGATCTGCTCGGGATCATCCGTGTCTTCAAATTTCACAACGGTCCCTCGATCTTGAGAGACTTCGGAGACCTTGAAGGGCACGTAACAGCCATCCACAACCAGAAATATGAATGGCACATGGTCCACATATCTTTGAAACTTGTCTTGAACATCCAGCCTGAGGTGTCCCCGAAACCCATGCTTTTTTCGCACAAAACCCACCTCCACTAAGTCAAACTCAGCCATTGATCTTAGGGTGATACACGTACACTGCGGATGATAAATCCCCTCCCGGCCTTACGCCGCCAAGGAACACCTATGCATGGCTCTGGCATACCGGTATACTTACAGAAGGAATCTAGAATCCACTGCTCGTGGTAAACTCTACCGACTCCTTTGGCATATTTCTCTAGGGAGTACCGGATCTCAATCAAATTAGTGTCAGCGGCCTGTTGCACCGTCATTACTTCTGGATACGTAAGGGGCCCTATTTCTTCCGGTACGTCACTGGACGTGATCTCATAGGACCAATTCCGGAACATTTGCAGTGAACTTCCTCGAACCAGGACAATTCGGTCCTCATCTACGAATGCATTGCCGTCCCATCGGGTCCCTTCCTTAGCCGGGAAGACCAGATTGATATAGCGAATATTATTTTCTGTGCGAAAGGCTTGATTGACCGTTCGGGACTCGGTGGTTACATCCCAAACCACCCAAGGTCCGTCGAGGTCAGGTGCTCGATATCGCTCTATCCGATAAATCTGTTCTCCAAGCTGGTTTTCGAAAACCTCGACAAAGTCTTCACGCAGATAAAACCGCGAAGAATCTTGTATGGGAGCGCCATTCGATCCGATATCAAACTGGATAGAGTCCACCTGATAGGTGCGACTCTGGCCCAACTCCAAAGGGAAGTACTCGTATCCATAAAGACTCTCCGGAATCGGATCCTCTTGTTCGGAACAGGACTGCAAAATCAGCGTCAGTCCGGTGAGCATGATCAGGAAGCGAAGGAGCATCTTCATCCGGTTAATGCGCTTGAAATGATCCCGCCTCCGACGACGTCGTCCCCTTCATAAAATACTGCGGATTGTCCGGGTGCTACTCCTCTGACATTGGCCAGGAAGGTCACTTCAATGTTTTCCCCCACGCTTCGTAGAGTAGACAGTGTGCCGGCATCACGATACCGTACTTTGGTCACCCACTCAGCGTCATCGGGTAATTCCTTGTACTTCATCAAATTCACTTTGTCGACCATCATTCCATTGCGCAGGAGCTCATCAACTGGCCCTAACTTGACCTGATTTCTTTCCGGATCAATTTCTGTCACATACATGGGTTCGCCAAATGCAATGCCCAATCCTCTGCGTTGACCAATGGTAAAAAAAGGATAACCTTCGTGCGTACCAAGGACATTGCCCGCGGCGTCTACAAACTCTCCTCCACGCACCGCATCTGCCAGGTCAGGTACCCGTCTACGCAAAAATCCACGATAGTCATTATCCGGTACAAAGCAAATCTCATAGCTTTCTGCTTTCTTGGCCAGTTCCAAATATCCACGGTCTGCTGCTGCTTGCCGCACTTCTGATTTATGCATCTCCCCCAATGGGAACAAGCTTCTGTCAAGACATTCTTGGCTGAGCCCCCACAGGACGTAACTCTGATCCTTGTCAAGATCCACTGATTTGGTGATAAATTTCCTTCCTTGCGAGGATCGAATGCGTGCATAGTGTCCCGTCGCAATAAATTCGCAATCGAGTGCATCTGCACGCTTCAGCATGGCCTCCCATTTTATATGCGTATTGCACAAGATACATGGGTTGGGTGTGCGGCCGGCGATGTATTCGTCCACGAAATTGTCAATGACGTAATCTCCAAATTCCTCCCGAATGTCTACAATGAAATGATGGAAGCCCATCTGCACGGCAACTGCCCGCGCATCGTTGATGCTGTCCAGACTACAACATCCTGTTTCCTTCTTGGATCCTCCTGACCCTGCATAGTCCCAGGTCTTCATGGTGATGCCAACCACTTCATATCCCTCTTCATGCAGCAACATGGCAGTGACGGTGCTGTCAATGCCTCCACTCATGGCAACCAGTATTTTGCCTTTCTTACTCATCGTATTACAAATGCAAAAGTAGCCAAAGAGACCTGCACTTGAGTTGTAATTTTTTGCCGTACTTTAAGTAACGTCTGGTTCCATGAAAAGATTTGCCACAATATGTCTATTGGCCTGGTGCTGCAGTTGCACCCAATATGATCTCATTATTAAGAATGGTTTGATACACGATGGCTCTGGTGCTGCTCCCTTTCAGGCAGACGTCGCCATACTAGATGGGAAGATTGCCAAAATAGGGTCGAGTCTTTCTTCCAAGGAGGCCGTCCTGATTGATGCCAAAGGACAAGTCGTTTGCCCAGGGTTTATCGATGTGCATGCGCATCTTGAGCCACTGGCGCTCTATCCCGATGCCAAGAGTCACATCATGCAAGGGGTCACCTCGGCAGTCGGTGGACCCGACGGGGGATCTCCCTTACCCATTGGGGCTTATCTCGATTCCCTCCGTACCATGGGCATAGGACTAAATGTTGGATACCTGATCGGACACAATACCGTTCGTAACCATGTGATGGGGCTGGTCGATCGAAAGCCGACGGATGACGAGCTGGTTGAAATGAAGTCGCTCATCCAGACTTCCATGAAAGAGGGTGCCCTTGGCATCTCCACCGGCCTCAAATATCTCCCAGGCACCTTTGCAGAAACCGCTGAGATAGTGGCGCTGTCGAAAGTGGCGAGCAGCCAGCACGGGGTCTACACATCGCATTTGCGAGAAGAGGGACTTGGACTGCTCAGCAGCGTTCGGGAAGCCATTCAGATTGCAAACCAGGCATCCATTCGCGTCATACTGACCCACCACAAAGCCATCGGAGAACCGATGTGGGGGGCGAGTCACCAGACACTTGCTTTGGTCGATAGTGCCCGTTCTAAAGGGTTGGACATCCGCATTGATCAATATCCCTATACTGCAAGTCATACCGGAATCAGCGTAGTCATACCGCCATGGTCCCTAGAGGGCGGACGCTTTACTCGATTTTCCGAGCGGGCAGCGGACCCCATATTGCGCGACAGCATCAAGAAGGGCATCATCCACAATTTGATCAATGATCGTGGTGGCAATGACCTTCGACGGGTGCAGTTCGCTAAGATTGACTGGAAACCGGAGTATGCTGGCAAGACCCTTCATGACCTGGTCATCGATGAAATGGGTGAACCAACGATTGAGAATGGAGCAGAAATGGTGATTCGGATTCAGGAGCATCGGGGTGCAAATTGCATCTATCATGTTATTGATCCTGATGACGTCAAGAACATCATGGCACATCCCATGACCATGATCGCTTCTGATGGCCGGCTCACCCAGTACGGCAAAGGTCATCCGCATCCTCGAGCTTACGGCACCTTTCCACGCGTCCTGGGCAAATATGTTCGAGAGGAACAGGTCATTACACTGCCCGAAGCGATAAGAAAGATGACTTCGTTGCCGGCGGAATCCCTTCAACTCGATTCTCGGGGCCGTTTGACTGAAGGCTATCATGCAGACATCACCATCTTTGATCCTAAAGAAATCAGCGACGAGGCCACATTTCAAGAACCACATCAGTACCCATCAGGAATATCTTACGTCATAATTAATGGACATGTGATCGTTGAGGGAAAGACGTTCCATGACATCCGAAAGGGAACTATTTTAAAAATGAGGAATTAATCCCATTGTATACCACAATTAAAATTCATGTTTAGACCTACAATTACCGTTCTCATCACTGGTTTTCTGCTCATCCTCAGTGGATGTTCTGTAAACCCCGTCACCGGCAAGAAAGAAGTTGTGTTCATGTCAGAAGAACGCGAAATCGAAGTTGGAAAAGCAAATGATCCTGCCATCGTAGCCTCCTTCGGTTTATTCCAAGATGATGATCTCCAAGCTTTCATTGACCAACGTGGTCAAGAAATGGCTAAGATTTCGCACCGCCCACATCTCAACTATGAATTTAAGATTCTGGATTCGCCAGTCATCAACGCCTTTGCGCTACCGGGAGGTTACGTTTATTTCACTAGGGGCATTTTGGCTCACTTCAATAATGAGGCGGAATTTGCGGGTGTACTTGGGCATGAAATCGGTCACGTGACCGCTCGCCACAGTGCCAAGCAACAGACAAAACAGACACTGGGTCAAATCTTGTTTATCGGGGGCTTGATCGTATCTCCTGCTTTCAGAGAGTTTGCCAATGAAGGAGCTCAATTTATGCAATTGATGTTCTTGAAGTACAGT
>JAHQVP010000189.1 GCA_019634275.1 Saprospiraceae bacterium | reverse complement strand
GTTCAGAGACATGGATACCACACCATGAAGACTTTTGGTGTTGGAAGAGACATTCCATATTTGGACTGGAAGCACTACATCTCAGAAATAATTAACCAAGGGTTTTTGAGCATAGACTTTGCAGGCGGATCTCGACTGCAAACCACTCCCCTGTCAAAGGCCATTCTGACCAATGAGGCGCGGGTAAACCTGACTCGATTTGTCCCTTCGGGAAAAAAGAAAAAGGCCCGACAAGTCCAACCAGAGCTCACCTCCAATCCAGCTGATGTCCTGCTGCTCGAAAAACTGCGCAAGTGGAGGTCCAATTTGGCAAGGGTGCAGGGTGTACCTGCCTATGTAATCTTGTACAATAAGTCGATTGATCAGATTGCAAGCATGAAACCAAATTCCAAGCAGCAACTACTAAGCGTGGAAGGAATTGGGCAGGCCAAGCTGGAGAAGTACGGCGATCAGATTTTGTCAATGATTAAGGAATCCGCTTGATTACCTGCTCTGACCCACTCCTTATCGACGACCATCACTTTTCCCTTACGACGAGGGATCCTCTGGAACCATGTATTGCTTTCTGAGCTGTGCCAGTCTCCCCTTATGCTCCTCTATAATGTCTTGATAGGCGTCATCTTCATAGGCGTTATGCATCTCCGAAGGATCTTGCTGCAGGTCGTAAAATTCCCAGCTGTCGATCCCTTCATAGAAATGAATCAGCTTGTAACGATCACTTCTAATACCATAATGTTTCGGTGTGCCATGTTCATTCGGGTACTCGTAGTAGTGATAGTAGATGGCATCTCTCCAGTGCTGCTCTTCTCTTTCGACAATGGGCAGCAAGGACCTTCCCTGCATATCTTGAGGAATCGCTACGTCGGCAATGTCCAGAAAAGTGGGTGCGAGATCAAGATTCTGCACCAACTCCTCCACTTTCCCTCGGGCATTGTACGCTGCCGGGAAACGCATGACCAGAGGGGTGCGAAGACTCTCTTCGTACATGTATCGTTTGTCAAACCAACCATGCTCACCCATGTAAAAGCCCTGGTCTGACGTGTATACCACGAGGGTGTTTTCGGCAAGGCCATTCTCATCCAGATAGGCAAGTATTCGTCCCACGTTATTGTCTACCGAGCGTACACACTTCAGGTAGTCATGCATATACCGTTGGTACTTCCATTCGGCCAATGCCTTGCCTTCTAGTTTACTCGCCTTAAAGTCCGCAATGATGGGATCATAGTAGGCATCCCAAGCAGCTTTCTCGCCATCATTCATGCGATTATACATAACGCGTTCGTAGCGGTCTCGGTGAAATGTCTCGATCTCGCCTTCGTCATCAAGCATCTTATTGTCCCATACCAGATCCATGTGTTCGTCAATTCCCATCCGGTGCATTGCTGCAGCCGGTCGACCTTCATAGTCATCAAAAAAGTTAGCGGGTAGCGGAAATTCGACCCCTTCGAACTCGTGGAAAAGCGATGTATCGGGTTGCCATATGCGATGGGTAGCCTTGTGCTGCACCATCAAACAAAATGGCTTGTCTGAAGTACGCTCTTCCAACCAATCCAGGCTCTTATCGGTGACCACATCAGTGACGTATCCAGGTCGTTGTACCTTAACTCCATTCTCAATGAAGTCGGTATTGTAGTAGTGTCCTTGACCGATCAGTACCTCATAGTGATCAAAACCGGTGGGACGCGATCGCAAGTGCCACTTTCCGATCAGAGCTGTCTCGTAGCCTGCTGCTCCCAACTCCTTTATGAACGAATTTTGCGTGCTGTCAAAAGTGACCCCATTGGTAGTCTGCCCATTGATGTGACTGTGCTTTCCGGTGAGGATCACAGCCCGGCTTGGCGCGCATATCGAATTTGTCACAAAGCTGTTCTCAAAAAGCACTCCTTCATCAGCGATGCGATCCAGATTGGGCGTCTCGATAAAACGGTCGTCGTATGCACTAAAAGTCTGATACGAGTGATCGTCAGTGAAGATCAAAAGAATGTTGGGTCTTGTGGATTCTTGGGTCGGAGTCGAGCAACTGGCCGCTGTCAGTAGGGCTAGCAGGAGGAGGAGGTTCAATGACTTCATATTCAGGATTACATACCTAAGTAATGTACTCAATATACAGAAGCCCCGGGACCCCAGCTATTTCTGTCTAAGGCTTGATGATCAGATTCAGATGGTCTTAATCATTCTCCACTTCAACGACAAATTTCTACCACTCACCGAGGATCGCCAGAATCCGAGGCTTACGAAAAGACTTTTGTCTAAAAATTAGCTCTACCATGATTAACTCGATCCGTAATTCATTTTCCTCCCTGGGCCTTGTGATAATTTTACTATGCCTATCACAAGGTTACCAAGCCAAAGCCACTACCATCCAACCATATACCAATCTTGGCGAGTTGGCAAAGAATAGCGACAACGTTGTATTGGCCAAAGTTGTCCGCAATTTTAAATACGAGGATGGAAACACACAGTACTTCAGATCCAGACTAGAAGTCCTTGAGTCAGTCAAGGGCAGTTTGGATGAGTCCTTACAATTTGACGTGGACAAGTGGGAACGCATGGTAGGCAATGACCGATTAACAATGTGGGGCGACATTGATCTTCGAGAGGGGCACACGTATCTGTTATTCCTGCATCGGATGGAGAATGGTACTTACCGACCGATTTGTTTTTCCTACTATGTACATGAGGAAATGACCCGAGAGGGTGTCTCCTATCTTGTTCCGTCCGAGCACGCTGCTGAATTCGAAACCATAACTGAACACGCATTTGAAGCTCCTGCAGTTCATGAGAAGTCTACCCTCTTCAGCG
This sequence comes from Saprospiraceae bacterium, assembly GCA_019634275.1. GTDB lineage: Bacteria > Bacteroidota > Bacteroidia > Chitinophagales > Saprospiraceae > CAJQNM01. The sequence continues at coordinate 4,403 of JAHQVP010000189.1, read as the reverse complement.
CATTAAGAGGCGTACTTCTGGATCGCAAAGAATGGTCAATTGACTCCCACACAGAAGCATTTTCGCTATCCGATTTTTACGGCACATCGCATGCTCGCGGCGCTGAACCGTCTCACTGCTCCTACCTCACTTCCGGAGGGCTGCCGCTGAGATGGGAAGGGTTTGCCGATGCACCGGTCACAGTACGATACGTGTCAGATGACAGTACGTCCTGCAGCCAGACAAATGAGCTGGTAAGAGGCTGTGTATCATCACTCAACGAAAACTACCCCGGCATCCGGCTTAGGGATGGAGGGCTGGTACCCGATCTTGACAATTGCACCAATTTTTCAGCGGTGGGCTACAATTATCAAAGCTGGATTGACAAGAACCTGCCCAACGATGAGCGTAACATCATCGTACAATACGATGACCCTTGTAATGAGTTTCCGCCATTGAGCAACTGCTCCGGGGTTATTGCCATTGGAGGCCTTTACAACATCGGAAATCACACCTGGAAAAATGAAGATTGGCGTTCCGGAGGATACGGCTATGTGGTCCTCAACAAAGATGCAGCAGCGTGTCTTTGTGGGGGTGCCAGCAGTCGCCTCGCAGATGTTCTAGAACACGAACTTTCTCATGCATTAGGCCTTGGCCATATTTCTACCGAGGCGGGTCACGCAAACATGAACCCTCGCTGCTGTCATGACATCAGCTCTCTGGACCAGGAATGTGCCAATCATGTTTACCTGAGCAGCGCCTTGCTGCCCATTGCCCTTCGCACATTCGAGGGAACGGCCGAATTAGATGGCAATGCACTGCGATGGGAAACCAGTTTTGAGCAGAATGTCTCATCATTTTCCATAGAGCGCTCAGACAGTCCAGCAGAGCACTTTATCTCCATCGCAGAAGTTGCTTCATTGGGAGATAGTGACTTTGGACACCAATATGCGATCCTTGACCGGGATGCCCCCAGAGAAGCTCGTTACCGTCTCCGAAGCATTGACCACGATGGCGAAGAAGAACTGTCTGCCATCATTCACCTACAAAGACCATTGCCTCAGCAACCCCAACTGTATCCATCGCACGCACGAACTTCGATCTTTGTGGATGCTGATCCAAGCACTACGTACCAATACATTATTTCAAGCATGTCTGGGTTACAACTTAAGACGGGACCTATACGTGGCGGTCATAAAGAGATTGGCATTGCCAACTTGCCCAGTGGCACGTACATTGTACAGCTTGTGGGAGCCAGGGATCAAGTGCATACAAGAAGATTTTTCAAGGAATAAACACCGCTGAAACAACTAGGCAGGTTGAAGTCACCGGAGGTGGAAGCACGGATTCTGTATTCTCAGACCACAAACCGGCGGAAGAGATCCTCGAGTAACTTATGAGGATCTTCTCCCAGACCAGGATGCACAGAAGAACATTGCAACATGGTGCTCTTGGGAGCCGCCAACCATCGGAAGCGAAGTGCGACATCCAGCGCGGCGACAGATCCACTATCCTTATCTCCTGCACAGATTTGCTCCCAGGAGCACAGGTATCGACTAAGCTCATCGAGATCAACCTCTTTGGATAGAGATGCTATGCGCGGTTCATCAATTTTATACTTCATCGCCAGAAACGCTTGAGACTTGGAAAACAACACAACACCAATATTGATAAACTCACCAAGTTCCACTTTGGGCACCAGTCTGATTATGGCATACTCATACGTCTCTCTACCGGGCATCTTCTGCTTCCTTTACCAATCCATCAAGATTATCCAATCTACTCTGCAGGAAAGAAACATAAGCTGAGCGCATGTCCTGAGCTGTCAGCGTTGTCGACTCATCCACCAACCATTGATCAGGGATCTTCGAGACGATCCCCACCAAATCCTGTGCAGATACATCCTGACTAATTTGCTCCGCTGCTTCTGTCAAGCCAGTGGCTCGATCAAGGAGGATGTGATGCTTAACTTCTGGAAAGGTTCGTTCAAGATGGCGACTCCATGTATCCCAATTGTGATGAAAATAGAGTCCGGCACCATGGTCAATAAGCCAGAGCTGCCCTTTCCAATTAAGTAGATTGGCGTTCTTGGCCGTACGATCAATGTTACTCAAAATGCTATCCAGCAGCACAATTTTGGAGACTGTCGTTTCATCCCCAATCGGAACCTGTGGATCATACATGTGAGCACCACTTAGAAAGTGGAGTCCCAGATTGAGTCCTACGCTAAAGCGCAAAAGGTCCTGAATCTCTTCATCGGGTTCCGTCTTGCTAAATCGATCATCTAATTCCATAAACACCAGCTCCGGGACCTTCAGACCCATCTTTTGGGCCAAGAGACCTCCCACCAACTCCGCAGTGAGCGCTTTGCTTCCCTGTCCAGCCCCCCGAAACTTCAACACATAGGGAAAGTCATCGTCAGCGTGGACGATTGCGGGCAAAGAACCTCCCTCTCGAAGCGGCTTCACGTATCGAATGACTTCTACTGTTCGGACTCCTTCTGTGATCATTCCCAAATATGCTTTGCCAATCAATAAGCTATTCTGCCAGCGCCATCTTGGTCGCAAGAGCTGCTTCCATTTCTGCGACTTTTTCGGGATGCGAGCCTGCCAAATCATTGATTTCAGTAGGATCCTCCTCGATGTTGTAGAGCTCCCATGCGGCACCATTCTCGCGAACGAGTTTCCACTCATCCTCCCGATAGCTTCTAAATCGATCGCGAAATCCAGAAACGATGGACGTCGAGGCGTGATCCTTATCTCCCGTAAAGATCGGCAATAGTGAAGTCCCATCCAATGGTATGGTAGGCACACTTCCCTTATGCTCAGGATAGGAAGTCTGAGCGAGGTCCAGAAAGGTCGGATACAAATCTACCACATGGCCAGGTCCCTCGACAATCTTTCCTGCCGGAATCCTATCAGGCCAGTGCGCAATGAAATGCGTCCTCGCCCCTCCTTCATGTCCATTCTGTTTAAAGAGGCGAAACGGCGTATTTCCTACCGTGGCCCATGCAGCGGAAAGGCATCGATATCCTTCAGCGGGACCGGGAGGAGTGTCAAAATCCTGATTGCTGTCGAACGGGCAAGAACCGTTGTCCGTGAAAAAAATGATCAGTGTATTTTCCAGGGCATCTTTGTCCTCCAATCGATCTATGATACGTCCGATATTCTGATCCATTCTATCGATCATTGCTGCAAAGACCGCCATTTCAAGATCCTTCTCCTGTTTCTCCTCTTCGCTCATCGTATGCCACGCGTAGTACTTAGGGAACTTCTCACGAATGTCTTCCCAGCCTTGTGGATGTCCCCGAAAGGCATTGGTGTTGCTGCTCGGAGGAGCCATCTCAACCTCCGTGGAAATTATGCCCAACTTTTGCATCTGGGCAAACCGAGAGGCTCTTATTTCATCCCATCCCGTCAGATACTTCCCACGGTACTTTTCAATGTCAGCTGGACGTGCCTGCAAAGGATAGTGCGCAGCGTGGTAGGGCACACAGAGAAAGAATGGATCTTCGCGATCCGCCATGATGTCCAAATAGTCCAACGCATAATCCGTGATAAAATCAGTCTTGTATTTGGGAAGGAGATCTGCTTTGATCTGACTGTGGTGTACTTGTTCGCCATTGACAAAAAATGGACGTTGAAATGTATCCCTTGGAGGAACAAAATATTCCGTGGTGGCCCAAAAGGTAAAGGCATTCTCAAATGTCTCTGCGAAGTAGCAATCTTCAGGAATCCATTTTGCAAAATGCTCCTTGCCGCTCATCATCGCAGAATAGCCAGCCGCTCGAAGCAAGGGCACAAAAGAGACGGCTCGTTCATCTCCTCTATACAACCCGGAGATCATGCTGGCGCGGGTGGTTTCACATTTGGCCATGTTATAAAACTGGCGCAGCCGTAGTCCTCCTTCCGCTAGTCGATCCAGGTTGGGTGTTTGGATCTCCGAACCATAGCATCCGATATCAGAATACCCAATATCATCCGCCATGATCAGCACAATGTTGGGTCGCTCTTGCGCTTCCTTTGGAGATGCTGCACAGGCGAGTGTCAATGCCAAGAGCCCCAGCAATAGGGAAAAATTCGATTGATTCATATTCGATTAAATTTACGCAAACAGCTTTGATAACTCATGCGCTACTGGTTCTTGTCCATTGCTTTAGGTCTTATGCTACATCCTTCGTCTGCCCAATCTCAAAGTAGTCCTCCTAATATCCTCTTCATCATGGCGGACGATTTGGGCTTTGGGGACCTGGGCTCATATGGTCAACAGACGATTCAAACACCACATCTCGATCGTCTGGCCCGAGAGGGTTTACGACTGACCAACGCCTACGCGGGGTCGCCGGTTTGTGCGCCTTCACGTTCAGTATTAATGACCGGTCAACATACGGGGCATACCACCGTCAGAGGAAATGTAGGCCAAGG
>JAHQVP010000188.1 GCA_019634275.1 Saprospiraceae bacterium | reverse complement strand
CAATGGTCGATATTCTGGGATCGAAACCCTTTACCAGCAAAACACCGATAAATGCCGTGCAGAAGAAAATCCATTGTCCCCCACGCATCTTTTCTCCTAGAAAGATGACCGCCATAAAGGCAGCAAAGAACGGCGAAAGATAGCGCAGAGCGACAGCAGAACCCAGAGGCATCATCTGGATGGCTTTGAAAAATAGTGCCATGGAAATGAGACCCACTACACCGCGAAGAAAAAGCCACTTCGGCTGATTGCCCAGAAACGATATTTTCTGTGAAAGCAGAAAGACCGTGCAGCAAAGTACCGATCCGATGGATCGGAAGAAGACCAATTGAAACGTCGAAAGATAGCTCACCGAGCGAACCAGGGTGTTAAGCAGGGTGAAACAGAGTGCACCTGCAATCATAAAAAGGATCGCCCTAAGCATCGTTCGAAACTACCTTTTTATTTACTTGAAACTGCGGTTCCACATCTTAACACACGGAATTAAGGTGTTACTGTTTCACCAGTTGACATTTTGAGAAGACATACTGTATCTTTCACCTGATCAAAAACAGCACTTAGACTTACTTTGGCAGGATTAGAACCATACACCGGGACCTGGGGACGAAGACAGCAGCTGCACCTGTTGCGTCGCTGTTTGTTTGGCACCAGCCGAAGAGATATTGATCGCATTGCGACGATGAGCTTGTCAGAGGCCGTTTCAGAATTGCTCACACCGGAACCTTCTCCTGCTGCACCCATCAACGAGTATGCAGGATTGCAACATGATCCTCAAGTTCCCGAGGGACAGACCTGGATTCATGCAGATTGGGATATAAAAGTCGCATCACTTAGATCCAATTCCGTGCACAATTGGTACGTGCAACTTATCCATGGTCAGGGCATGAGCATCCACCTAAAGATGGCAATCTTCTGGAGCAGTTTATTTACCAGTAGCCAAACAGGAGCAGGTACCGGGAAGCTTGCGTACCACTACGCTCGCTTGTTGCTGGACCATGCTTTAGGCAATTATCGAACCTTTCTTAAGGCCTTCACAGTCGAACCGCTCACCTTGAAGTACCTTAATGGGACAACCAATCGGAAAGGTTCGCCTGATGAGAACTATGGTCGAGAATTGCAAGAACTTTTTGCCATTGGCAAAGGACCAGATTCTGCGTATACAGAGGACGATGTTGTGGCCGCAGCCAGGGTATTGACTGGCTGGCGTTACAATTGGCCCAAGCATAACTCGCACTTCGTTCCTCGCGACCACGATACAGACGACAAACAGTTCTCTGCATTTTATGGCCACAAAGTGATCAAGGGGAGGACAGGAATGGCGGGTGCCGAGGAAACAGACGAACTCCTTGACATGTTGACTTCGCATGATGAGTGTCCGAAGTATCTGGCAAGACGACTCTACACTTTCTTCGTAACCCCAGAAATATCAGAAGATGCCGAAAGCAGTGTCATCCTTCCGCTCGCCTCCTTACTGAGAGAACGGAACTTTGACATTGTTCCGGCCCTACAAGCGTTGCTCTCGAGTGCACACTTCTTTGAGGAGCGTTTTCGTGGCGTCATCATCAAGTCACCAGTGGACTTCATTCTCGGAACCTTCCGCACTTTTGGGGTAGAGTTTCCGAAGGATGTGCAACCTCATGAGAAGTTTCAGATGGAACGGGCTGTATGGTGGTTAATGTCAGAACAAGGTTTCAAGTTTGGAGATCCACCTTCAGTGGCCGGATGGCCGGCATACTATCAGGTGCCCACATTCGACAAGAATTGGATGACGACCAACATTGTAGCACTGCGTGGTTTACGCACCGACTCCTTGCTATATTGGGGATTTTGGACTCCTATCCGAAATCTACACATCCCCATTCTAAAATTCGTATCAGCATTGGACGATCCCGGAGATCCTAATGTTTTAATTGACGACTTGGTGGAACTGTTGTTAGGATACGATCAGATTGAACAATCCACAAAGGATAGACTTAAGACCATTCTTCTTTCGGGGCATCCGACCGATGCCTACTGGATCGGTGCCTGGGCTGATTATGTGGCAGCTCCGACCAATGCCACTGCTGCTGCCACTGTGGAGACGCGTCTTCGTCGATTGCTTCAAGTAATTTTGCAAATGGCCGAATATCAGCTCCACTAACATCATGAAGAGAAGAGAATTCATACGAAAATCCAGTTCTGTGGTCGTCTCTTCAGTGGCAGGCGCTTACGGTGCTCGTGCCTATAATCGAGTGAATAGCTCTTTAGCAAACTTGTTGCAGTACGCCGATCAGAGTGACCGAATACTGGTCATGGTCTTTCTAAATGGAGGGAATGATGGCCTCAATACTGTGGTTCCGCTGGCAGAGCTTTCTAGGCTGTCGAATTCGAGACCCCATGTTCTGTTGCCGGAGCAGTCACTGCTGCGTCTGCCCGGTACTGACCTTGCATTGCACCCGACGATGACAGGCTTCAAAGAGCTCTTTGAGGAAGGAAAGCTACAGATCATTCAAAATGTGGGATACGAAAATCCCAATTTTTCTCATTTCCGGTCTACTGACATATGGATGAGCGCTTCTGCATCTGACGAGCTCATCACCAATGGGTGGATGGGCAGGTATCTCGACGAGGAGTATCCAAATTTTCCATTTGACTACCCCAATCAAGATGCCCCGGACCCCTTGGCGATTGAAATTGGTCGCAGCACCTCCCTTATTTTTCAGGGACCTAGCGCTTCAATGGGAATGGCCATTCACGATCCTTCTTTTTTCTATGATCTGATCGAAAACGTAGATGATAGTGTCCCAGATGGACCGGTCGGAGAACGTATTGAGCTTATCCGAATTCTGGCCAAGCAGTCGGAAAAATATAGCACCAGGGTAAAGGCAGCCGCCGAAAGGGTGACTCAGCAGCGAAACTATCCTGACCTGGGATTAGCGGACCAGTTAAAGATTGTGGCCCGATTGATTGCGGGAGGACTCCAGACAAAATTGTACATGGTTCAGCTGCGCGGATTTGACACACACGACAATCAAGTGTCCAGAACTTCGACAGTGGAAGGAGAACATAGCAATCTGCTTAGAGAGGTCTCGCGATCCATCAAGGCATTTACAGACGACTGCGAGTACCTTGGGGTTTCCGACCGTGTGCTGGGAATGACCTTTTCAGAGTTTGGTCGCAGAATACGTTCTAACGGATCTTACGGCACGGATCATGGAACAGCGGCTCCTCTGTTCTTCTTTGGTTCCAATATTCAGGGAGGTGTTCTTGGGACAAATCCTAAGGTGCCGGACGTGGTTAATGTCCGCACCAATTTGGAGCACGAATTTGAATTTCGACAGATTTACTCTTCTGTGTTTCAACAGTGGTTTTGCCTTGGGCAGGGCCAAGTAGAGCAGATACTGGGCGATTTTGAAACATTGCCAGTGGTACAAGAGGGGCTAAGCTGTGCAAACACGACGCGCACGCATGTTTCAGATGCAGCGGATAAATTACTTGTCTATCCTTCCCCCACAAACGGACCTCTGACCGTAGAGTTTGACTACGGTGCCGAACAGATCCCCGTGCAGATCATAGGGATGGATGGAAGGATCTATGACCAAAAAGTGCGAACCCAGAACGAACCACTAGCTTTTGATCTCCAGAACTTGCCACCAGGTAGGTACCAAGTGCGGTGCAACTTACGTCACGGGGTCATAGGAAAAGCGTTTCTAAAGATTTGAGCACTGCGGCTGGAATAAAGGCTTGCGAAGAGGATAGGGTTGGTGAGGGCTTATAAGGTTGTTGGCGCAGTACTTCCTTACTTTCATATCTTAATCCATTATCGCGCTCTACTATGCCAAAAAGTTCTCCCACCTTGCTTTTTTTCTACCCGCTGTTACTTGTCATTGGCTCCAAGCAGATGCCAGCACAGACATCTTACCACTACAGCGATGGAATTCAGGGATACATTTGGAGTGCGTCCGATCCCACAAGCATACCGGCTGAATACACGTATGGGCTTGGCTTTTATGCGGCTGTCTGGCAACTGACTCCACAACCTGTACGGGACTTGCAGATTGGCCTTCCTTCTACCTGGATATTGCCAAACAACACCGACAATCTTACGGAACCGCTATGTCCTCCCGGGACGGTAGCACGTGACAACTGGCCTGAGCGCGCACCGACATATTCAGATGTGTTTCAAACCATAGAGGGAGGTCTCGGATATTGGATTGGAAATCAATATCACTATGGTCCACCCAAGTACATGATGAACAGTACACCCAACTGCTACAATGGGCAGATTGCCACTCCTGGTTGGCCATTTTTTGGGCAGTCTCAACCATTACCAGATAATGAATTAAGCATCGCGCAGCTCAGCAATCGCATCTTGATTCCTCCTGATGGAATGCCTTTCGATGAAAGTGCTGGGGGAGACTTTCTAGGTTCAGCGTATTTGGCCCTGCCCTTGTCTTTTTCTCACGATGAGCCGTATCCTACGGGCATTCATAATTGGACCCTGTTTTTCAATGCGGAAAACTTCAAGGGACCCCTTGCGTACTATGTGCCGGAGACCTACAGCAAAATCTCGGCAGACTATCCTTTTATACATGGAAGAGGGCTGGATGCCAGAGATACGCGTTATGGTGGAGGTGGCACCATGGAGATTGGCACCGTGCCTTATTTTTCTGAGGTGGACGCCAATGGCGTTAAGTACACCAAAATCCCTGAAATTCAATTCCCAATTGATGCAGAAGGCCGGTCGGTCCTTACCAAAGATTGGACCTACTATTCCAAGGATGTGCTCTATGGGGAGGTCTTAAAATGGCGGGATGGAGGTACGATTCCCGAAGGCCAATTTGCAGTGACTGGAATTGAATATCCTGAGATGAGAACGGGACAAGTAGGATATCGCCAGGAGGACCTTCCGATCCGTGAGCTCGATGACATAGTGTCCAGTACCATTTTCTCCGACAATTCATTTGGCCTTACTTGGGAGTCACACGATGGTGAGGGACTGATCAGTCTACCTCAGTATTTCAAAGAGGAGGGAGGTGAGAAGAAAGTGATTGAGGAGGAGGACCTGCCAGCTGGTTTGGCCCTTAAAGATGCTGAATTTGCTGGTGAACGAGTGTCTCCTTCGCACTACTCTGCCCCACTGGTGGGAGCATGGGACAATCCAGCATCAGGGCCGCATCAAGTTGACCTGGCTGATGGATCGTTCGTCACCTATTACTGGTACAGGTTCATTGATCAACCTGTTTTTCAGCAGTACGATTGGCCAGAATCGGAGCGAGACAACTTGCAGCGGATGGTAGAAGAGATGCATCGGGAGTGGACCATTGATAAGGCATACATGAATGACCTAGCGGGTGGTGAGTTGGTGTCTTTTGACACCAACATCATCGTAGCACCTCCGGTCGGATATGAGTTTGGATACGTTCCCGTCGTAACATGGCAATCGCGTCAAGGAGAACTCGACTGCAATTCGCTGACTGCAAGTGTTCGTTCTGAATTGCTCTATGAGGAGGCAAGTGGTAAACCGTTTGCGGTGCTTGAACTAGAAGGACTGCCTATCCGTCCTGACATTACCTGGCACAATGGCCAATCTGGGATGTTCACATCCCTGGATGTTGGTGAGACCTACTCAGCTGCAATCAATATGGCCAACTGTGGTTTTATGTATCACTACTCAGCGCCCATTGCTCTCGCTGCGCTCGCCCGTAACAGCGACTCTTTTGTTGCCCAATGGACGGAAGTGCCGGGTGCTCGAGGATATGCACTTGACGTGGCAACAGACTCACTTTTCGTAAATCTGTTGCCTAACTATGATAATGTTGAGGTGGCAGCCGACAATCGGACGATCGTTCAGATTTCAGACCCCGGCACCATATTATACTATAGAGTGAGAGCCCAGGGGTTCCATAGTGAAGTTTCTGATCATTCCAATGTGATCAGAGTGGATCCCAGCGGATCTTATTGTGATTTGGATCTTGTGCTCGATTTCCAATCGGTTTCAAAGAGTGGTGCATCGGATGGAAGCGCAAGCGCGGAGGTTCGAGGAGGCATCGGCCCCTATGAGTTGCGCTGGAGCAATGGAACATTTGGTACTCTAGCGTTAGAACTGAAATCAGACTCATATCAGGTGACAGCAACCGATTCAAGAGGGTGTCAAGCAACTGGCAGTGTGCAGGTTGGCCTACCTGTCGGATCCGGCAGCTTAGGGAATCGCGTATGGAATGACCTCAACAGAAATGGCTTTGACGATTTTGATGAGCCTGGAATTCCGGGAGTGAACGTAGCATTGTGGTTCGATGCCGATGGCGATGGGGAGCCCGAAAGATGGATGGGCTTCAAGACCACTGATGAGCAAGGATACTACAGATTTACGGATTTGGCTCCAGGCATATATCAGGTCTTTGTATGGGAAATAGATAACTGGGAGCCAGGGAAGGCTCTGGAGGGCATGGTGAACAGCCCTGGTGAAGCCGATCCAAACAACGATCGCGATGGAGATGACAATGGTCAGCCTGGTTCCACGCTTCAAGCGCTTAGTGATCGCAACATCATCAGCAAACCCATATTCCTTTCGAGCGGAGAGGAGCCACTACAAGATGGAGATCCACAGAGCGAGGATTTTGATTATGATCCTTCAGGCAATATGACGATCGACTTTGGATTTTATGATCCGGATATCCCCTGTCCCGCAATCAACGTTCAGTTCCTTGGACCGGACTCGATCTGCGGCTCCTCTGAGGTGCTCATGGCTTTGGCAGTTGGCGGCAGATCTCCATACAATTATGTATGGAACACGGGAGACCAAGGGGAAATGCTCGGCGAAGTGTCTGCCGGAAATTACGAGGTGACGGTAACTGACCGCCATGGTTGCCAAGGATCTCAGAGCATTGCCATCGAAAGGAGTCGCACGCCTGAGAAGACTTATTTTATTGATCTAGACAATGATGGATTTGGCGACGAGAGCTTCCCTATACGATCTTGCCGCCGACTGGCTCATACGGCAGTTGTAGCGGGAGATTGCAATGATCGCAATGCATCCATCCATCCAGAAGCAATCGACCTTCCTAACAATGGGGTTGACGAGAACTGCTCGGATGGCGATGCAACGACCTCTACATTAGGCCAACATGAAATTGCCTACAGCATTGGACCAAACCCTGCCCATGACTATGTAGCCATACGAATCAACAACTCTCAAGACTACACGTATGTGATCTACAGTCTAAGCGGAACGCCCATGTTGGATGGTAAGCTGGACGTGCCCATCAATGTACAGAGTTTAGCACCAGGACTCTACGTAATCGAATTGCGCAATACAAAGGGATGGAAAATTGTGGATACGATAAATCTAGTCAGGTAATCGATACCAGACGCATTGCCCATCCAAGGAATCTCAAAGGGTAGGCAACAATTGCCTCGCCGATGCGATCAATAAACCAGGGACGTATGACCGAACTTATTTTTTGACGGACACGCTGCCATTCAAACGTCAAAAGATGAAATTTTTCAGTGCTGTAATTTTGATTTTCGCGATAGGGCAACTCAATGCCCAGAATAGTGTCAGTCCAGGTGCTATCCGGCTCGATGCCACATTCGAGAGCATAAGTGTTCTATGGGACATAGAAGGCGACGCAAACTTGACCAGTACTCTAAGCATAGAGTTTCGGGAGACAGGTGGTGTGGATTATCAGGAAGGAGCCCACACCATGCGTGCCAATCCGAATTCGGTGATCGATGGAGCTTCGGCCTCGTACAACTACCACGGTGGCAGCATCTGGTGGCTAATCCCGGATACAGAATACGAGGTCAGATTGTCACTGGTAGATCCGGACGGTGGATCTGCTACGGAAGTACGCTCAGTCAGAACCAAAAAAGAGCTTCCTGCCCAGATATCGGGAAACCTTCGCTATGTTGTGCCTGGTTCTGGTGGCGGCAGTGGAAGCATTGGAGACCCGTTTCTTGGCCTGCAAAGTGCGGCAGATCAAGCGCAGCCTGGAGACATTTTTGAGATCGCAGAAGGAGAATATGATGCCTTCAGCATAGATGTAAGCGGTACCCCCGACCAACCCATCGTGTTTAGAGGTTCAACCCAAGGAGACTCAGTGCTCATTGATGGCGACAATACCGCTCGTGGTGTGGTTACCTTAGGAGAGAGCCTGCCGGAGATCAAACACATAGTGCTGGAGTACCTTACGATCGAAAACGGAAGTTGGGGGATTGATGCCATCCACGCCTCGCACATCACAGTACGACACTGTGCCATCAGAAACGTGAACAGTGGCTACGTCAATCGAAGAGACGCCGGCTTGGATTCGGATCAGACTCTTTCTGACAATGTATTCATTGGTAGAACCTCCTGGCCAGGAAGTGGAATACCCAGTGATCGAGCCATCGATTTGCGTGGAAACAACAACGTGGTGCGCTACAATCGCATTCGAAATTTTGGCGATGGCATCAGCACAGATGGACCGCCATACCAAAGGAACTTTTCAGTGGATATCCACAACAACGACATCGCCTATATCGTCGATGACGCGATCGAAGTGGATGGAGCAGTGGCCAATTCACGCATTTGGAGCAATCGATGCGTCAATGCACGAGCCGGAATTAGCTTGGCACCGATCTATGGAGGACCCGCCTACGTAGTGCGCAATTTCTTGTTCAATTTTGAAAACAGTGCCTTAAAAATGAATAGGGGACCGGCAGGACTGCTGATATCCCACAATACCATTGGCTCGAGCAATCGCGGGACTACCTCGCCATCGGGATTTCAGAACACAAGACTGCTGAACAATCTGATCTTTGCAGGTGAATATGTATTTGAGGAATATGATCTGGCTCCGACGGCGATGTTTAATGATTGGGATGGGAATGGATATTCATCAGAGAGGGCTGGAGATGCATCGGCACCTTGGTTTAAATGGGACAATGTGCGCTATGCACAGATAGTAGATTTGCAGGCTGCGGGCTTGCAACCGAACAGCATGGCATTTGATCATGTGACCGATCTGCAGGGCGCCCCTCTTCCATCTGACTATGAAGCAGCCAGCAATCCTGAGACTCTGTCTTTTCAACTGGACAGCGATGCCACAGTGATAGACAATGGGCTTGCCTTAGCACATCTCAATCTGCCATTTGTCGAGGATGGTCTGCCCGACCTCGGTGCCCTGGAACATGGTCAGGAGATGGTGCATCTGGGACCACGCAGTCAGGATCTATCCACAGCAGTTGATCTTCGTGTGGATCCACAATGCATTGAAATATTCCCCAACCCAACATCGGGTGAGTTTCAGATAGCGGGGATGTTGGGGGCATACACCATCAATGTGCAAGACGAAAATGGCCAGTTAATACGAACTATTACGGGGGCAGACTATGCGAGCATCGATTTGACGACCCTGCCAGCCGGCACCTACTTTCTATTGGTCGAACAGCGTGCGAGTCCTTTCCTGTGCACTCAATTGATCATCAAGCAGTGATGTGGCAGGGACTCCTAATCCAACGCGAAAATTCGTCCCGGATTCAGTATGCCTCTGGGATCAAGGGCTTTCTTGATTGAACGCATTAAGGCGATTTCTTGTGGTGATCTGCTGTACGAAAGATAGGCCCGCTTGTCCAGTCCGATGCCGTGCTCAGCAGAGACAGATCCTTCAATGCCCTGCAGGTGTCCGTAGACCACCTCGTTGACACGCTGAGTCAGGCTGTTGTCGTCGGTCTGTTTGCCCACGATAAGGTGAATGTTACCATCTCCAACATGTCCAAACGGAAATACGGGCCCGATTTCGTCGATGTCTGATAGGTCTGATAATACCTTCTGTACGTATTCTCCAATTAATGGCGGAGACATACTGATATCAAATTGTTGGGCATTCTTACATAATCCGGTCATGGGACCTACGTCTTCGCGAATCATCCAGAACCAATCCAACTCAGCTTGCGTAAAGGCAGGCATTGCATCTCTGATTCGATCCTTCTCGACTTCCTCGATGAGAAATTCTTCGAGTGTGTCTTTGATCCAACTCCCGCCCATACACTCGAATAGCACATAGAAATTGTAGGTGTACGGCAAGGGTGCTTTGGGCGTAGAAGGAGGGGAAGAAAGCGCACGATAGGTCTCCAGCCACATGATTTCGAAGGCACTAAGAGCCCCTGCCATATTGATGTCGACCCGACGGAAAAACTGGATGACCTGGTCGTAAGAATCAAGCCCCACCAAAGCACTTCCGCGGAAAGAGGGTTTTTCGACAAGTTTGAGCACTGCTGCTGTGACGATACCAAGTGTTCCTTCAGAACCGATGAACAGTTGTTTTAAGTCGTATCCGGTGTTGTTCTTGACTAGCTTTTTCAGGGAGTTGATCACCGTTCCATCAGCGAGTACGACCTCGAGCCCCATCACTAAGTCTCTCGTCATACCATACTTGATTACCCTTAGCCCTCCAGCATTGGAGGCAATGATGCCACCAATTTGAGCACTTCCTTTGGCTCCAAAATTGAGGGGAAAGAGGAGGTCGGCTTCGGCAGCAGCATCCTGGACACTTTCAAGGATGACTCCCGCCTGCACCGTGATGTTTCGGGCATTTTGGTCCAGTTCCAGGATGGCATTCATTTTCTCCATAGAGACAATGAGGTCGCTGGGTGTGGATCGTGTACTGCCTACCAGATTGGTGAGTCCTCCATGCACGACCACAGTGACTTCATTGCGGTAACAGCACTTAAGAATCCCTGCAACTTCGGCGGTAGACTTAGGCATGGCAATAGCCATGGCCTCTATCGGTCGATCCATTTCCCAGATGTGAGCATAGCGATCTTGGAGATCCTTGCCTGTGATCAATTGAGATGCAGGAAGTATGGATTTCAGTTCCGTTACTAAATCAGTCCCCATGGAATGAAATTAACCTTATCAACGATCGAAATACAATTCTCTTCACTACAAAGGCTTGATACTTTCAACTCGATACTTTTTACTCAAAAACAACTTCCTACCTTACAGACATGAGTACATACGCAGAAAAGCAAGGCGCCTGGATGATGAAATATCCTGCGATAAGTGATCTGGCTTTAAAGGCGCAAAAGAGAATACCCCAAGTATCCTGGGCATATTTGTCTACAGGAACGGGATCCGAGCATCTCCTAGATGAGAATACGGAAGCCTTTAAGCGGGTTACCTTTAATCCCCGATTCTGCAATGGGTCTATTCTACCCAAGATCGAAACGGAAATTTTTGGTCAACAGTTCTCCGCTCCATTTGGCATTGCACCGGTAGGCTTGACTGGATTGATGTGGCCACGCTGTGAAATGCTGTTGGCGTCGGCTGCAGAGCGCTGTGGGATACCCTATACCTTGAGCACGCTTGCCACGGAGACACCCGAGACTGTGGGAAAGCACGTTGGTGATCGCGGATGGTTTCAACTCTATGCTCCACGAAGTCCAAAGGACAACAGCGAGATCTTGAAGAGGGCTGCAGACAGTGGCTTCCATACCCTCGTCATTACGGTGGACATACCGACACCAAGCCGCAGAGAAAAGACTAAAAGAGCGGGGCTCAGCACCAAGGCAAAAATTACCCCCCGATTTATGTGGCAAGCGCTAACCCATCCCAGTTGGACCATCGCCACCCTTCAGCACGGGCTACCCCGCCTAAGGACAGCCGAGTCCTATCCTGATTTTATGGAAGACATGTCGGTAGGTGCTTTTGTCAAGGGGCAGCGAGGGGCCAATTTGACCTGGGACTTTTGCCAGGAAGTCGCCGAGCAATGGGAGGGGCCCGTCTTGATCAAGGGATTACTGCATCCGGAAGATGCCAAACGTGCGGTATCGATCGGAATGGATGGTATCGTTGTTTCCAACCATGGAGCACGACAGTTTGATGGTGCCATTACATCGATTGATGCGCTCCCCGCTATAGTGGAGGCAGTGGGTGACAAGACCAAGATTGTTTTTGACAGTGGTGTCCGAACCGGATTAGATGTCATGCGAGCCTTAGCACTGGGAGCTGATTTTGTCCTCTTAGGACGTGCATTTATCTACGCCGTTGCGGCACTGGGACGATTCGGAGGAGATCATGCATATCACATCTTAAAGGACGAATTGCAAAACAACATGATTCAACTCGGTGTCAAGAGTCTTGGTGAGTTGAGGGGAAGGGCTTTATTGGGCAACCGCAATACACAGCCAGGATCGGGAGAGGAGTAGGATAATACCCTTACCCCTGTTTGGTGAGACATTCTTAATCTTTTCTTTACATAAACTTAAAGTCAATGGAGCACTTCAAGACTTCCATTCTGTTTTCTTCGTAGTTCTTTGATGTTGAATTGAATTTGCGCGTGTATGAAGAAGATCTATTTTATTTGCAGTTTCGTCTTGGTTTCACTTTGCCTTCCTGCTCAGCAGATAAGCTTGAGTCCTTTGGCCTCCTACCATACTGGTGTCTTTGATGAAGGGGCAGCCGAAATCGTGGCTTTCGATGTCGCTTCACAGCGATTGTTTTTCACCAATGCTAACGACAACAGTGTAACCATCCTATCTATTGCAGATCCGAATAGTCTGACCCTTGTTGCGGACATCGATATGTCACCCTATGGCGATGGAGTCAATAGTCTGGATGTCCATGACGGTCTTGTGGCCGTGGCCGTAGTGGCTCAAGAGGTTGATGCTGCAGGAAGCGTCGTGTTTATGGATACTGACGGTGGGTTCGTAAGTGAGGTTCAGGCAGGCGTACTTCCTGATATGTTATTGTTCACCGAAGATGGTCTGAAAGTTTTGGTTGCAAACGAAGGGCAACCCTCGGATGACTATGCGATGGATCCTGAAGGCAGTGTTACGATTGTGGATTTAGCTGCTGGTGCTGAAGCCGCTGTTGCGACGCAGGTCTCCTTTTCTGGCTTCATAGGGCAAGAAGATGCTCTTCGGGCAGCTGGCATACGAATTTTTGGACCAGGAGCCAATGCGGCTCAGGATTTGGAACCCGAGTACGATTGCGTTATCGTCAGATGGCAGTACTGCTTATGTATCATGTCAAGAAAACAATGCCTTAGTGCTGGTAGACATTGCAACAGGGACAGCTAACTCGATCATAGCCCTAGGGGTAAAGGATCACAGTTTGGACGGAAATGGTCTTGATGCTAGTAACCGTGATGACACGATTAACATCGCCACTTATCCAGTCTTGGGTTATTTTCTTCCCGATGCGATCACTAGTGTGAGCATCGGTGGCAAGGACTATATCTTATCGGCCAATGAAGGAGATTCTCGAGATTACGATGGTTATTCGGAAGAAACTCGGGTAGCCGATCTTGTGTTAGACCCCGTTGCATTTCCCAATGCCACCAATCTGCAGGAAGATGCCAAGCTGGGAAGGTTAAAGACCACTATTGCGAACGGCGACACCGATGGTGATGGTGACCATGATGTCATTTATTCTTATGGTGCTCGTTCGTTTTCGATATGGGATGCCTCAGATGGGAGTTTGGTTTGGGATAGTGGCGATGATTTTGAACAAAAATTGGCAGAACGCATCCCTGAACAATTCAATAGCAATAACGATGACAACGATTCATTTGATTCGCGAAGTGATGACAAAGGACCTGAGCCTGAAGCCATTACAGTAGCAAACTATGATGGAAGAGTGTATGCACTGATCGGGTTGGAACGGGTCGGTGGCATCATGGTATACGATATTTCGGATCCTGCAGTACCTGTTTTTGTTGAATATGTGGCAAA
The DNA here is from genome assembly GCA_019634275.1 of Saprospiraceae bacterium. Classification (GTDB taxonomy): domain Bacteria; phylum Bacteroidota; class Bacteroidia; order Chitinophagales; family Saprospiraceae; genus CAJQNM01. Next base: position 5,798 of record JAHQVP010000188.1, on the reverse strand, counting down.
TAGAAACTATGACGTAGATGCAGATTCGGAAGAAGCGGGTGATCTGGGAGTGGAAGATATCGAATGGATAAGTGCTGAGGACAGTCCAAACGGCAGTCCCTTGGTGGTAACTGCGAATGAAGTGTCAGGAACAATCTCGATCTGGAGCGTGGGAGAGAATGTAGTCAATACCGCAGAGTTTTCGCCCAGAGAGATCAACTTTGAGTTTATGCCTAATCCTTTTCATTCTTCGTTGACCATCGGTTATGAATTGATAGAGCCTCATCATGTCAGCATGGAGGTCTTTGATATGTTGGGCCGATCCGTGCAAACCCTCACAAGGGACATGGACTCTGTGGGGCGCTATCGGAAGCAGTTTGATCTGGCACACCTGCCCCAGGGTATGTATCAACTAGTGGTTCGGTTGGATAACAGGATCAGTAGCCAGAAATTATTTAAAACCCACTGATCACCAGGGACAGAATCTCCATTCAGGAACAGCTCAAAACAGATTGTCCTGCAGATAGGTACTTTAACCTATCAAAATTAGCGTGGTCATTTTTTATAGCCATTGTCGTCTTATTGAGTAACTCCTGTGAAGCTAAGAAGGAGAATGGTGAGGAACATTTGCAAACCCATTGCATCTCATGTCATGCTGCACCAGATCCATCCATGCTTCCCAAGGATGTCTGGCGGGACATTGTGTTACCCCGGATGGGTTCCATGATGGGGATGGAGACGCTTGATCCCGTGGTCTCTGACTATCTTAGACCGGCTGAACCACTGCTGTCTGCCGAGGATTTTCAGGCAGTCTGTGCGTACATCATCGATCACGCTCCAAGCAAGTTGCCATCTGATCATCTTGATTTTGATCCGATTCCGGCTCCATTTGTTGTGAAGGCACCAAACCATCGGTTTTCGCCACCTGCTACAACGATGGTGCAGATAGACTCTACCATGTTGATTTCTGCAGACGCTAACAAACGTTCTCTTGTTATTTGGGATAGAAGTCTCACTGCTAGAAAAATGGCGAACGTGCAAGAAGGAGCAATTCATGTGGAGAAAATTAACGACTTCCTTTGGATAACGGTGATGGGGGAATTTTCACCAAATGATGCATCAAGTGGCTTTATTATGAAACTGCCATTGGAGAAAAGAGCCAAGGCCTCCGTCGTGATCGATGGTCTTAACCGACCCGTTGATGCACAGTACGTGGATCTTTCGCATGATGGATTGTTTGACATTGTAGTCTGCGAGTATGGAAAATGGCAAGGGCAATTGACTGCTTATGAGCAGACGGAAAGTGGAGGTTTCTTGAAGCATATACTTTCCGCGAGAATGGGACCGATATCAATGGAGGTAAGGGACTTTGATGACAATGGATATCTCGATTTGATGGTTCTGTTTGGCCAAGGTGATGAGGGGATCGATCTATTTTTTGGACATGAGAATATGGTTTTTGAGCGGAAGGAAATATTGAGATTTCCCCCTTCATATGGTTCTAGTTCATTCAGGTTACTGGATTTCGATGGTGATGGTGATGAAGACATCATCTATACCGCTGGTGACAATGCTGATTATCACCCAGTGGTCAAGCCTTACCATGGAGTTTACGTCTTTGAGTGTAAGGAAACGGGCTCGATCTATAGTCAAGCGGCTTTTTTGCCATTGCCAGGTGCATACGGAGTAGAAGTTGAAGATTTTGATTTGGATGGTGACCTCGACATTGCGGCCATTTCTTTTTTTCCCGATTTCGCCCAGCAACCACAAGCAGGTTTTGTATACTTTGAAAATCGCGACATGAGTTATGTCGCTCGTAGCCTACCTTTGGAGCGTCTGGGTAGATGGATGGTCATGGATGCTGGCGATATGGATGGGGACAATGACATCGACTTGGTCTTAGGTTCGCTCACCTTTGAAGTTCCTGGTGATTCCACAAGAGTGAATGGTTGGTCCAGGAACGGAATTCCTTTCGTGATTTTGGAGAACACAACAAAAAAATAGCCCGACGAGGGCTATTTTATCTAAAGACTAAAGAGTGGAAACACCTTCATTGTACATTTACAATGAATAGTTGTTACACGAAATTCGATTAGGTAACATGCATGCGAGGTCTTAACAATGCCACTGGTTGCCAGATCCCGTCCAGCATAATGGTCATTTCTCGATAGCCAGCTGCCCTTAGTGTGTGGATTCCATGTCTGAATCCACTGATCACGTCTTGAGGTTGGTGGGCATCTGAAGCAAGGTGCACAGGAATATTGAGCTCGTTTGATCGCTCTAGGATCCATCGACTAGGGTACGTCTCGCTAATTTGATTCTTGTAATATCCTTTGGTATTAACCTCCATGATCACACCATGATCGGCAATCTTCCTAAGTGTAAGGTCGATTTGGTCTCGATACCAGAGGTCGGATTCATCAAAAAAGGGTCTCCACGTGTTTATTTTCTTTATTCTATCCAAATGAGCGACAATCGTGGGATCTGATTTGTCCAACATCTCTCGTATCAGTTCAAAATACCGAACTACAAAGTCTTTCACATTGGAACCAAAGATGTCATTGATTCCTCTTTCGACGATGGACTGACTGCTCTCGAATCCAAAGAGTTTATTGTCATTAAAACGTTCTACGTAGTGCACAGCACCTATTGTATAGTCCAGTTCGGCTTCTAAGATGTGTTCACTTTGTGTAGAAATTACGTTCGGAATATAATCTACCTCAAGACCTTTATAGATGTCAAGTCGGTTCCCATATGAGGATTTCAGGAAGTCAATGACATTGCCATATCTCTCCAGTGCTTTTACTGGCATTGAGGATTCATTTCGATCAGGTATTGGGGCATGATCACTGAATCCACAGGAGGCGAGCTTCATGGGCAGCGCCATCATGACATAGTCTAGGGGGGTTCCTTGACCATCACTAAAGTGACTGTGACAATGGTAATTTGCTATAATCATATTGTATTCGTCTATATATGATCAAAAGTATATCATGCGTATGTACTGACTGTAAACACATAATGATCATTAGATTAAGTATGGTAGACGAAGTATGGACTCGAAACTTTGCGACTTAGAGAGCCCTGCAACTCACCATCGAAAGCAACGATTACGAGATATGGTTCTTTGGAAGCTAGACGGTCATGGAGAATACCTGGGCTTCGGGTTTTGCCTCGTGCAAGTGCAGATCAAATGCCATACAGACGTTTCTGACAAATGGTCGTCCCTGTTCCGTGACCTTCAGACCTGTTTTTGAAATCTCAATCAGTTGATCTGCCTGCAACTCAGATAGGCGATCGAGACATTGATGGAGTTGGGGGAATTGTGTGGAATCTTCTTCCCAAGTTGTTTGCATGTCACACATGATATTGAGAATGTGTCTTCGTACGATCAAGTCCACTGGACTCAATCTATGGCCTCTGAATATGGGCATCTTGCCCTGTTGCACCATTTGGGTGTAACTCTCGAGGGACTTTAAATTCTGGGCAAATCCGTACCAGGAATCACTGATGGCACTCATGCCAAGGCCTATCATTAGTGACGTTTTATCGGCTGCGTATCCCATGAAGTTTCGATGTAACCTACCCGTTATCATGGATTGATGCAGGCTATCTGATCTCTTGGCAAAATGATCCATTCCGATTTCAACATATTCCAGCTGATGCAGCATAAATTTTCCCAGTTCGTAAAGTCGTCGTTTCTCCCGAGCGCTGGGTAGATCGGACTCACTGTATCCTCTTTGGCCTACGTTTTTGATCCAGGGTACATGGGCATAGCTATAGAATGCAATGCGATCAGGGTTAAGCGCTCTTGTGAGTTTCATGGTTCTGGTCATGGTCTCTTCCGTCTGATGTGGCAAACCAAAAACCAAATCATGACCAATGGAGTCATAGCCAATGTCTCGAGCCCACCCCATGACTTTTTTTACCTGGTCAAAGGTCTGCATCCGATTGATCGTCTTTTGTACCAGTGGATCGTAATCTTGAATGCCAAAACTGGTTCTGCGAAAACCCAGATCATACAGCACCTGTAAGTGCTCCTTAGATGTATTGTTTGGGTGTCCTTCGAAGCTCATGGCGATCTCCTGATCAAAATGGGCTGACTTAGCGATGCCATTGATGAGGAAGTCTAGATTCTGGGGGCTAAAGAAAGTGGGCGTCCCACCACCCAGATGAATTTCTTTGATGCGGGGTTGCACACCCAGAAGCGCTGCGTACAGATTCCATTCCTGCAGCAGGGTATTGATATAGGGTACTTCTACAGCGTGTTGTTTCGTAATACGCTTATGGCAGGCACAAAAAGTACAGAGGGATTCGCAAAATGGCAGATGGATATAAATGCTAATTCCCTCTTCGAGGCCATGTTGCGCATACGATTGCAGGACCGAATCATGCCAGTCCTTGCGGGTTAGACTTTGACTCTCCCAATAGGGGACAGTGGGATAGCTGGTGTAACGAGGTCCCGGTACATTGTATTTGTCCACTAACCGGTAAGCATTTTTCGACTTTTCATCCTGCTGGACTCTATCGAATGAGAGGTCGATTGCGCCAGATTGTCCTAGTGATCCACAGCTGCAACCACCACAATTATTGCAGCTGCCTTGTTTTCCATGGGCACTGATGCGCTCATGATTGGTCTTTCGATCTTTCATGCTTGCTTCTTTGCAGGATTGAATTTGAGACGAAAAAGGGCAACAAGGGGGCAAAACCCGGTAATGATGGTAGCCAGTAGGAAGACAGCTGCGATTCCTGACACGAGGGACAGTTGAGCCGGCATGGATACACCAGTCAAAGGACCTCCTAGTAAGATGTCAAAAAACACCAGCCGAATAAGTCGACTAATGGGATCGATGTTCTTTTGCATATGCCTTTTGGGCTAAAGTATGGGATGAAAAACCAGGGGGGACTGAGCAAAGTCATTCGACCACATGATATCTGTCAGTTTCCAGAGAAGCCCTCATCAGCTGGGTGCTGATATGCTCCAAGTACATTTACGTCATGTCATTTTCGGCCGATGCCATCTCGCATAGCGCAGATACGGAGTATGTCTGTGACCACTGCAAGGATTTCTTTGTGGGAGATCTTGTACGGCATCAGGACAAGGTGTTTTGTTGCAGAGGCTGTCGTTCGGTGTATTTGATTCTGTCTGAAAACGATCTGCTCAACTACTACGCGCTTAATGATGCGCCAGGGATCTCCCTCCGTGGACAGCGAGTTGATGACTATCATTATTTGGATGCACCAGACATTAAAGATCGGCTCCTAGACTATGCGGACGATAGGCGAGAAAAAGTAAGTCTACTCCTGCCACAGATACATTGCTCGTCCTGTTTGTGGTTGCTCGAAAATCTGCATCGATTTAATCCTGGAATCCTTAACGTACGGGTTCACTATGTTAAGAAGGAGGCGTTCATTACCTATGATCCCCAGACGATTTCATTAAGCAGTGTGGCTTTGCTTCTTTCCAACCTGGGATATGCACCTGCCATTTCGTTGTATGACTTAGATCGAGAATCTCCCAAACGGGTTGATCGATCACTGCCCCTCAAGATGGCAGTGGCAGCATTCTCCTTTGGGAACATTATGCTCTTTAGTTTTCCAGAGTACCTGGGTCTATCTGCGAGCGATGGCGATCAAGATTTCAGCAAGCTCTTTGGGTATCTCAACTTGGTACTTGCCTTGCCTGTCTTACTGTACAGCGCTCGGGATATTTTGATGTCGGCCTGGAGGGGAGTGCGTTCTCGGGCACTCAATATGGATATTCCACTTTCCATTGGAATACTTTCCATCTTCTCTCAAAGTACTTTTGAGGTGCTGTT
>JAHQVP010000187.1 GCA_019634275.1 Saprospiraceae bacterium | reverse complement strand
GGGGAACCAAGCAATCGTTCCCGGAAATCCACAAGCGAGCGAGATGATGCGTCGCATCACAGAATCAGATCCCGAATTGCGCATGCCGCTCAATGAAGACCCACTGGAGGATGCGGAAATCCAATTGTTAGAAGAGTGGATTCGTCAAGGAGCTAAATGGGACGAGCATTGGAGTTATACATCCCCTAAATCAGCAATACCCCAGACCGATGATTCCTGGGCACAGACGGAGATCGATCAGTTTATCCTGAGCGAGATGCACAAACATGATTTGCAACCCTCTCCTCCGGTAGCATCTCATCAACTGGCTAGACGAGCGGCATTGGACATCACAGGTTTGCCACCTCAACCTGCCTTAGTGCGCCAATTTATGAACGGCGAAATCAACTATGCATCGCTCCTCGACCGGCTCCTGGATTCTCCCCATTATGGCGAAAAATGGACAGCCATGTGGTTGGATCTGGCACGGTACGCCGATACCAAAGGCTACGAAAAAGATGGAGGTAGAAACATCTGGAGATATCGAGATTGGGTAATCAATGCCTTCAACAAAGACCTGCCTTTTGATCAATTTACCATCGAGCAATTGGCAGGAGATCTTCTTGATGAGCCCACTACTGATCAACTCATTGCTACCGCCTTTCATCGCAACACCATGACCAACAGCGAAGGAGGTACAGAGGATGAAGAGTACCGCACGGCCGCTGTCATTGATCGAGTCAATACCACTTTTGAAGTCTGGCAAGGAATGACCATGGCCTGTGTTCAATGCCATTCGCATCCCTATGATCCCATCCGACATGAAGACTACTATCGTGCCTTTGCCTTGTTTAACAATACCATGGATGCAGACTTAGACCATGAGTTTCCTTTTATATCGGAAGTACGCGATTCCATCCATGCAGCTGACGTAGCCGAGATCGCAGAATGGTTAGAACCCCAGGCACAAGTAGTTAATGATGCTGGCCTCATGCCTGCATCACGTATGGCTGAGGTCATGATGCCTTGGCTTGTTCCCGCACTGGCAGACGACATTCAAGATGTCTTGATAAGCCGAAGTGGAAGTTGCAGCAACTCCAGTTATAATGCCAACAATCAAAAGAATAAAAGGTACTATCTCCTGTTTAAAGACATCGACCTAACTGGAGCATCTGCCGTCAAGTTTCGGGTAGCGACGAGAGGCACCGATGGTATGATACAGGTCATACTCGACCACATTGGGGGTGAAGTGGTTTGTGAGGCACCGTTGCCCCACACCAGAAAAATCAAGAAAGGATATAACGAAATATCATTTCCTCTTTCGAAAAAAGTGCAGGGAAGTCGAGACCTCTTGATTAAACTCATCAATACCACCGACAAACTACCGGACGGATTGATGGATTTGGCCTCTGTCGAAATCGTTAAGGAAGAACCTTTGAACGATGAGCAGCAAAAACGCCGCTCGACGCTTCTGGCCAGCTACCTCGCGGGCATTCAGACACCTGTGATGCGCAAAAAATCAGCTCAACTCAGCAGAACTACCCAAGTCTTTGATCGAGGCAGTTACCTCGACAAAACCGACACTGTGGTAGGGGGAATTCCAGCATTGTATCACTATGACAAACCAATAAGAAACCGTTTGGATCTGGCCCATTGGCTTGTCGATTCTGAAAATCCATTGACTGCCCGTGTATATGTCAATCGCATCTGGAACCAACTTTTTGGCAGAGGCCTTGTCCTCACTCTAGATGACTTTGGATCACAAACGATCGCCTCTCCCCATCGAGATCTGTTGGACTACCTTGCAGTACAGTTTATGGGAGAATGGGCCTGGAGTACGAAGAGGCTCATCAAAGAAATTTTGCTTTCTTCTACCTATCAGCAAGCTGCGCACTGGGAAGAAGAGAACTCCGTGAGCGATCCTGAAAATCAGTTCTATACGAGAGCTCCCCGTCCACGGCTTTCTGCTGAGGAAATACGAGACCAAGCACTCTCGATCAGTGGATTGATCACACCGTTGCTGCATGGACCTAGTGTGATGCCACCGCAACCTGATGGCATTTGGAAGATGCCCTATAGTGGCGAGAAGTGGCAATCTGCACAAGATGATCAACGGTTTCGAAGGGGTCTCTATACGTATTGGCGTCGTACGACGCCCTACCCATCCATGATCGCCTTCGACAGCCCCAGCAGGGAGGTCTGTGTCAGCAAACGCATCAATACCAATACCCCGTTACAAGCTTTAGTCACCTTGAATGATCCGGTGTTTACAGAAGCTGCACAAAGCCTGGGTGCTTGGATGCAGACGCAGCCCGGCTCCATCCAGGAAAAAATCACTGCTGGCTTTGAAAGAGCATTCTATCGTGCTCCGAGCGAAGAAGAACTTGCGATCTTAGTTGATCTTCATTCCTCGAACCATACCGTGCAGGGCACACGCTCTTTGGATGCTTTTGGCCTAGTGGCAAATACAATTCTTAATCTTGATGAACTGCTAACCAAGGGCTAATATGGACAAACTGCACAAAGAGTATGTAGCGCGAAGTGTTCATCAAAATACGCGTCGACACTTTCTCAGAGTTGGGACTGGAGGCCTGGGAGCCATCGCATTGGCTGGATTGAGTGGCTTTACAAAAAGTGCTGGTCAGAACATCCTTGCCAACGGAGATGAGTTTCCCTCAGTGGTAAGGGAGATCGCCCCACGAGCAAAGCGGGTGATCTACCTTCACATGGCCGGTTCACCCAGCCAGTTGGAGCTTTTTGACTATAAGCCCGCCCTTGAAAAGTTAGACGGTCAACTCTGTCCCCAGTCCCTTCTGGAGGGCAAGACTTTTGCTTTTATCAATGGAGTGCCCAAGATGCTAGGGCCACAAGCCAAATTTGCCCAACATGGTCAAAGTGGGGCCTGGGTCAGTGACTTTTTACCCCATACGGCCAAAGTGGCTGACGACATTTGCTTCCTCAAAGCCATGCATACGGATGAGTTTAATCATGCACCAGCACAGCTCATGGTACATTGCGGCAGCCCAAGATTGGGCAGGCCATCGATGGGATCATGGGTCACCTACGGGCTAGGATCGGAGAATGACAACTTACCCGGATTTGTGGTTTTAGTGTCCGGAGGTTTTCAGCCCAGTGCTGGCAAGAGCATTTGGGGTAGTGGTTTCTTGCCTACTGTATATCAAGGTGTACAATGCCGGTCTGAGGGTGATCCTGTTCTCTATCTTAACGATCCCGATGGTATGACGAGAATGACCCGGCGGAAAACCATTGACGCCATCAATGCACTCAATGAAAAGACCTATCAAGAAGTGCAGGACCCGGAGATCCTTACTCGAATCGCCCAGTATGAAATGGCGTACAAGATGCAGATCAGTGTTCCGGAAGTTATGGACATTGGAGCAGAGCCTGATTATATCCATGCACTATATGGAACCCAGCCTGGTGCTTCGTCCTTTGCCAACAATTGTCTGCTGGCAAGGCGATTGGCCGAACAGGGTGTTCGCTACATTCAACTTTTCCATTGGGGCTGGGACAGCCACGGAGCTGGAGAGGCAGAGGCTCTAAATGGCGGTTTTGTGAGGCGTTGTCAAGAGACCGATAGGCCGATAGCGGCCTTAATCAAAGACCTGAAGCAGCGTGGACTATTTGATGATACCTTGATTGTGTGGGGTGGTGAGTTTGGACGTACCCCGATGATGGAAAATCGTTCTGGAACCGACAACCCTTTCATCGGTCGAGATCACCACACCGAAGCCTTCACGATGTGGATGGCAGGAGGAGGAATAAGAGGAGGAATAAGTCATGGAGAAACGGACGAAATTGGGTATTATGGAATTCGGGATCGAGTGCATCTTCATGACTTACAAGCCACCATTTTACATCAATTGGGCATAAATCATGAAGCATTCACCTACCGCTTTCAAGGCCGAGACTTTCGTCTCACAGATGTGGCTGGAAGGGTTGTAGATAAAATAGTAGTTTGAGGTGACGAAAATAAATAAGCAACTGTGGATTGGATAGGTAGGTTTCATCCTGTAATTGTGCATTTGCCGATTGGCATGCTCATTTTGGCGGCTCTATTACAGCTCTTCTGGGGCAAACGGGCAGAGTGGCAGAAATTCATTAAAACCACCTTGATGATTGGCTTCTTTGCAGCCATCATCGCCTGCATCTGCGGATGGGTGCTTGCCAATGAAGGCGGTTATCATGATCGTTCACTGTTTATTCATCGTTGGGCAGGAATTGGGGTGGCCATCGTGGCCTTCCTCATGTGGAGATGGCACACCAAAAAGGAAACGGCACGTTATCGCACCTTGGCCCATCTGGCGATGGTGGGAGGACTGGCCTATACTGGCCATTTGGGAGGAAACATGACCCATGGCATCGGCTATACGGTAGAAGATGCTCCAGGTCTACTGCAGAAAATGGCCGGCTATGATGGTCGACCAACGCATACTGCTTATTCGGATCCAGATTCTGTGCGCATCTACCATGATCTCGTTAAACCATTTGTCGACAAGAAATGCACAACGTGCCACAATCAATATCTGACAAAGGGAGGACTTGATGTTAGTTCTGATAGCTTGTTTCGCGAAGGAGGTCGGAATGGTGATGTCCTGGGTCCTGCTGCCGAAAGCGAATTTTACCGGCGGGTCACCATGGACGATTATTCCAGGAAGTTTATGCCTCCAAAAGGAGATCCTTTAAGCTATCAGGAAATTAAACTGCTGGGTTGGTGGTTGGACAACGGTTCTGACTTCGACAAGACGGTAGCTGAGGCAGAGCATCCAAAAGAAATACAAGCCATCCTTATGGATCGTTACGGGTTGGATACGAAACCCAAGACATTTTTAGAAAAAACCAAAGTAGATCCTGTAAGTCAAGAAATTATGGACCGGTTGACTGCATTGGGTTTTGGCGTCAATCAGCTGGCTCAAGACAATTACTTTCTGGATGTACGATGGAGAGATGTGGATACGCTTAATGTAAACGATGCCATACCCGCGCTAGAGGAAGTAGCTCCTAATGTCGCCTGGCTGGACCTGAGTAAAGCAGGGGTCCAAGATGGCTCCTTGTCTTCCATCGGTAAGTTGAAAAACATGGTGCGGCTTAAACTTGACAACAACGAGATTACTGATCAAAATATAGCAGACCTAAATGGACTTCAGCATCTGGAATCGCTGAATCTCTACAATACGCAAGTCACCGATGCAGCCATCTCTGAGCTTAAGAAGCTGAGCGGATTAAAGCGTTTGTACCTGTGGTTGTCTCAAGTCACTGTCGCGGGTAAGGAAGAAATGGAGGCAGCCATTCCTGAGATTGATGTAAACCTTGGCATTACCGAAGGCTAGTACAAGAATGTGACGAGCTCGCTGAACTTCAAAGCTTTGCGTCTGGCAATACTTATGCCTGCGCTTTTCACACTCTGTTTGTGGTTACGATCCTCATGTCTTTCGGCACAAAGTCTTGTTTCCCTTCCCTCTTCTCCCAATATTATCCTCATCCTGGCCGATGACTTGGGATATGGAGATGTGGGTTTCACGGGGAGCCACCAAATCAACACGCCCCACCTTGACGCATTGGCTCAATCAGGAATCATTTGCAGCCAAGGATACGTATCGTCCCCCGTCTGTAGCCCCTCACGTGCAGGTCTTCTCACCGGCATACACCAGGTAGAATTTGGCCATGATAATAACATCGGAGGTACTCAACCCGGATTTAATCCTCGTTTTCTTGGCCTGCCTGTAGAACAAGAAACGATTGCCGATCGATTGGGCGATCTAGGTTATATCTCCGGCCTGATTGGGAAATGGCATTTGGGTGCTGAGGCACATTTTCATCCCTTGAAAAGAGGATTCGATGAGTTTTGGGGGTATACGGCTGGGGGCCACGACTATTTTCGATCAGAGGTTAATGGTAAGGGATATCTCGCACCAATAGAAAGCAATTTTAAGACGCCTCAGCCCATATCATATCTCACGGACGACAAAGGCGATGAGTGCACAGCATTTATCAAACGTCACGC
>JAHQVP010000016.1 GCA_019634275.1 Saprospiraceae bacterium | reverse complement strand
GGAATGGCAGCAGGCTCTGCGTCGCAAATTTTGCTTGCAGCAGTCTACTCATTTTGATCTTGACAAGATCTGTATGTGGGGGAGAGTCTACTACCCCACATACAGCTAAACATCACAAAATACAAATACATAAGGTATTGATATTCTGCTAGTTGGTTCATTTTAAAGGGCTTTGAAATTGGCAATCCCTCAAAGCTTCCTTACGATCGATTGGACATTGTCAGATATCTTATACTCGATTTCTATAATTCTAAAGCACTAAAAAAGATTTCTATTATGGCAAAGCACAAACTCGAATACATCTGGTTGGATGGATCAGAACCGACGCAGGGACTGAGAGCGAAGACAAAAATCATTGAGGATTTCAGCGGAAATTATGAAGATGCCCCTATGTGGTCGTTCGACGGGAGTTCGACGAATCAGGCAGAAGGAGGTTCTTCCGATTGCCTTCTGAAGCCAGTGGCATGCATACCAGACCCAGCACGGAAAAATGGTTGGATCGTGATGACTGAGGTTCTCAACGCGGATGGTACAGCACATAGCACGAATGGCCGAGCAACCATTGATGACGACGATGGAGATTTCTGGTTTGGGTTCGAACAGGAGTACTTTCTCTGGGACACAGAGACAGATTTGCCCCTTGGATTCCCATCTTCTGGTTTTCCCGCACCACAGGGACCGTACTATTGTTCCGTTGGTGCCAAGAACGCATTTGGACGAGATATCATTGAAGAGCACCTTGACATTTGCCTCGATGCAGGTCTTAATGTGGAGGGCATTAACGCTGAGGTGGCTGCCGGACAATGGGAGTTCCAAACTTTTGCCAAGGGAGCCAGGGCTGCTGGCGACATTACTTGGATGGCGCGTTACCTGCTGGAAAGAACCGCAGAACAATACGGCGTGGGCATCAACTGGCATCCAAAACCTATCAAGGGCGATTGGAATGGATCCGGGATGCATGCCAACTTTTCTAACTCGACCCTAAGAACATGTGGTAGCGAGGAAGTATACAAACAGATATGTGAAGGATTTGAACCTTTCGTAAAAGAGCACATCGATGTGTATGGAGCTTATAATGATGAGCGACTGACTGGTGCTCATGAGACACAGTCCATTGATAAATTTAGCTATGGGATCTCAGATCGAGGAGCATCCATACGTATTCCCATCGCCACGGTAGAAAATGGGTGGAAAGGCTGGTTGGAAGATCGTCGCCCTGCATCTAATGGAGATCCATATAAGATCGCCGCACGAATTATCAAGACGGTTAAAAGTGCTGAGGTGGCAACACCTGCATGATAGAAATCGAAAACGTTTTGATTAGAAGCCGTGTCGATTAGTCGACACGGCTTTTTTATTTTTGTCATAATCTAATTCAAATATTATGATCCCCATCTATGGTAGCATGTCTCGACCGGGAGACCCATCTGAAGGCCTAAAGGCCATGATCGACGGACGTCTCAGTTGGTCAGAAGGCAAGCTCAAAATCACCGTCACCACCGACGAGTTTACCTCCATCTGCCCCACTACCGGACAACCGGATTTTTCGTCTGTATTGATCGAATACGTACCAAATAAGTTTTACCTGGAGTCAAAAACAATTAAGTTTTACCTGTGGTCTTTCCGCGAATATGGATCGCACTGCGAAAAACTGGCGTCGAAGATACTTCAGGACGTTGTGAAAGCCATTGACCCAGAATCCATACGGGTCGTCATCGACCAGGCACCTCGAGGAGGAATAGGCATCATTGCAGAAGCACACTATCCCTGATGCGCCGTCTCTTGAGCATGCTCCTGCTACTACTTTCTTGGCAGGGCAGCATGGCTCAAGCAGATTCGTCAGAAATTTTATCCACCCTCCTCGCCAATCAGCTTGAGCCATTATTAGATAACCTCTCTGCAGAGGGCAGCTTTGAGTTTAATACACTCGGAGAAGAGATACTCACGTACCTAAAGCGTCCTCTCGATCTAAACCGTGCTTCTTCAAGTGATCTATATGCGCTTGGGATACTCGATGACATTCAAATATCCAATCTGCTACGATACCGAGAAGACCACGGTAACTTTATCTCCATCTATGAATTGCAGGCCATCCCCTCATTCGACCTAAGGACAATCGCCCTACTTCGACACTTCACCGATGTACAGAGCACCATAGCGGACATGCAGCTGTCTCCGATGCAAATGGCCACGCAAGGTACCAACGAACTGTACCTCCGATGGACTCGATTCGCTCAACAAAAAATGGGATTTAAGTCTCAAAATGGATCGGACCCGGCCTACCTGGGCGACGCCAATCAGTACTACATTCGCTTTCGCCATCACTATGCCTACAAGTTCTCGTATGGGATCACCATGGAAAAGGATCCTGGCGAAGTACTTTGGTCCAGGACAGGTCGCCAAGGCCCAGCCTTTATGAGGGCCCACCTCTACCTTCGAGACTACAGCAAACGACTGCAGTATCTTGCATTGGGCGACTTTACCGTTAGTCTCGGCCAAGGGTTAATCATGCATTCCGGATATGGCCGGGGAAAGAGCGCCCTGGTCACCTCGATCAAGAAGGGTGGACACACCATTAAACCGTACACCTCTGTCAATGAATTTTCATTCTTGCGAGGAGCAGCACTGGGACTTCGGTTAGGAAACTTTAGTTTGGTGATCTTCGCGTCTTCTAAGCATGAAGATGCCAACATCATTCGAGATTCCCTGGATGGGCCAGATCAGGACTTGCCGTTTTCTTCTCTGCAATCCACGGGTTTGCATCGGACCAAAAATGAAATTGAAGATAAGGAAAGCATCACTCGAAACATCGTTGGAGGCAAGCTCGGATTTAAGCGTGACAACTTTACTATGAATGCCAATCTGGTGCATGCCAGACTTAACGGAACCTTTGCTCCCCAGCAAAATGCCTACAGTCAGTTTTACAGACCGAATAGTGCACTGACCAACGTGAGTCTGGACTACACCTACATGTTTCAAAACTTTCACTTATTTGGTGAAGGAGCAGTCAGCAGTAATGGTGGTCTGGCACTGCTCAATGGCTTATTGATCGGTCTCAATCGGTACGCTGACCTGGCCATTCTTTACCGTAGAGTCGATCGATCCTACCAAGGTCTTCAATCGAATGCCTTTCTGGAGTCTACCCGAGCCGTCAACGAAGAAGGTTTGTACCTAGGGACTAAAATCACCTTCAGCCCACACTGTTGGTTGAACTTGTATGCCGACGTTTGGAAAAATCCGTGGTTGAGTTTTGCTGCTGACGCACCATCAGAAGGACGGGAGTATTTTGCCAGATTGACCTACTTTATCAAGCGAAAAGTTGAGGCATATGCTCAGTTTAGAAATGAATCCAAGCCTCGAAATTATCGGAGCAGTCACGACCAGGTCAATCGAATCAGGGTGGGATCACGGAAACAGTTGCGCCTCCACATCAGCCACAAGGTCAGTCCATCCCTGGAATTACGAAACCGGATAGAGTTTTCGTACAACAACACATCTCCGAATGCAACCTCGAAAGGATTGCTTTTGTATCAAGATGTAATCTTCCGCTCGATGAACTCCCCCATTAGCTTTACCGCACGGGTAGCATACTTCGACACCGACGATTTTGCATCCCGCATCTATGCCTACGAAAATGACGTGCTGCACAGCTTTTCTATCCCCGCTTATTACCACCAAGGTTTTCGCTACTATGGTAACCTGCGATGGAAGGCTAGTCGAAATTTGGTTTTGGAGTTTCGTTGGGAAGAGTCCCGATTCCACCATTTGGACCAGATCAGTACCGGCCATGAAGCCATTTTGGGTCGTGTTCGATCACGCTTTAAGTTCCAAATGCGGTACGGGTTCTGAGGTCAAATCAGAGATAGCATTAGAACTCTAGGGTCGATAAGCGCTCTCTTTGACGCGCTCATAATAAGCCTCTAGGGCCAGCGGACTTTCGGTATAAAATAAGGCTGTTTTTTCGATTTCAATATGTGGTTGCGCTGCTGAAATCTGATCGATCTTCTGTGGTCGTAGCCGACCAGAGACGATCAAGCCCATAAAGACCATACAGATGACCCATGCCAGGACATTATTGGCGTGCCTCCCTCCTAGTTTCGCGATCATATAGTTTCGGTAATGTGAGGAAATACCAAATAGAACATGATGTAAGCCATCAACAGTGTGAGGCACAAGTTGAACGCCTGGCCACAGACATACAAAACCAAGGGCTTACCCCCACTGAAGTGTTTTTTTAGTTCTTTAAAATTGGTGGATAGGCCGATGCTCACAAATGCAAGGCAAAATAGCCAGCCTCGAATGTTCTTCGACCAGGATCCAATTACCCCTTTATCGATCAATGCATACCCTAAGTCATCACCAATCCCAATATAGATCGCAGAAAAAATCAGCGAGGCACCAATAAATCCTAAGATGAATTTTGGAAACCTTCGCCAAACCTCGCCCCATCCGACTTCTGTATTATTGCTGCCTTGTTTCCGGGTAAAATACACCGCAACGCCGAAAGCTATGATTCCGATCAAGATGTTTTGGATCATCTTGATCGTTGCGGCCACATTGAGGGCTGTGTCACCCAGGAATGCGCCTGCTGCCACCACTGCTCCCGTTGCATCAATGGTACCTCCTATCCAGGCTCCACCCAGTACCTCAGGCAAACCCAATGCGCCGATGACCAGGGGAAGAACGACCATCATGATGGAAGTAAAGATCATCGAAAGTCCGATGGCAAGAGTGAGCTCTTCCTTCTTTGCATTGCAAGCAGCAGCGGTAGCCACCGCTGCTGAAACTCCGCACACACTCATGTCCGCAGACACGGTCATATTCAGCGTTTTTGACTCAATTTTCAGAATCCGCTGACCAAACCAGTACGTGCTAATAAGGACAATCGGGGTGACAATCCAGGCCACAAAAATGCCAGGCAAGCCGATGGCCAGTACTTTCCCAAATAAGATCTCCGCTCCCAGTATGACCAAGCCAGTCTTTATGAAAAATTCGGTAGAGAGAGCAGGTTTAACCCATTGGGGGGTTCCTATGGTATTGCTTATCATAAGGCCCAATACAATGGCCCAGGCTGCATATCCCAGACCCAATTCCTTGGCATTGGTCTGAGCACCCAACATCTGACAGATGAACGCAAGTCCAAACACAAAGACAAATCCTTTAAGAAAAGACAAACCGTTCTCGCCCATCCATGATTTGGCCACCGCAAACAACATTCCGAGCAGGAGGAAGAAGAGCGCCAGCCAGCCCCACTTATTAAAGGATTTCTTGACCTGAGGCGCGCTACCCTGATGAAGTTTCCACGCCTCCGCACTTGTTTCCGCTTCCTCGTTAAGTGACGCGTTCTTGAAGCCTTCCGCTTCTGCTTGCTCTCGCGCCGTCCTTGCTGCATTTTGCAAAGCTCGATCTTGCGTTTCAAACTCATTCAGAGCAGATCCGTCGCTCGCGTTCGGAGCTGAAGCATATACCATGCTTGAGAAGGGATTCTGTGTCCAACCAGACGGTTTGCCAGTGAGTTTTTTGAGCGCACTTCCGAGTTTGGTCTTTTCTCCCGTAATGGACTTCAGATCCTCCATTGCCTGATGCCATTCGACCGACTTAAAAGGCAGTGAGGCTTCCTTTGCCAAAATAGCATTTAGCTCGTCTTGACGCTGAGTGAAATCCGAACTGTATTGCGTTAAGTACAGTCCCGCTACAACCAAAAGCAATAAAGCCCCGACAACAATCGCCAAAAAATCTTCTGTTCTAGAAAATCTTCTTTTCATGCTGGAATTTAGCGAATAATATATTGGAGTATGGCTACGTCAACCCATCTATCTCCTTGTCTGCCCGCTTCGTGTTGTATGCCCACCATACGGTATCCCAATCTGAGATTGTATTTGATGCTGACCTCATTGCTGGCCAGGATCTTCGCCACCACATGGTGGTAATCCAGGCGCTTGCATTCGTCTAAAATAAATCGCTTGAAGGGCGTCCCCAGGCCTTGTCCGGTATACTTCCGATTGAGAAATACGGAGGTGACACAAGTATGACGATATCCCTTTTTGGGATGATACAAACGAATCACACCAAACCCGATCACCTCCCCTTTATATTGGAGAACGTACATGCCCTCACGGCTATCGTAATCTGCAATTTCTTGGGAAAGGTCTTCTGGTGAAAACGTGCGTTCCCACAAGGTGGCATCTCCGAGTTGAATGGATTCGTTGAAAATTTCTGCCACTGCCACGAGGTCCTCCTCAGCTACACTCCGGTAGATCGTGTCCTTCATGGGAGCATTCCTAATCGGGATTCGACTGTTCCCATGCCACCAGTCCTCCATCAAGGTGGTGAACATGATTGAATCCTGCATTTCTCATCAAAGTGCAGGCCCGCACGGAACGTCTTCCGGATCGACAATAGACGAAATAGTGTTTGTCCTCATCCAATTGTTCCAAGTCCTCCAGGAAGGCATCACCGAGATAGTCCATCAATATGGAACCTGGTAAGGAAAACTCCTGATGCTCAGCAACAGTACGAACGTCAATCAGTACCGCATCCTCCATGCTGCTCAACTTGGCTGCAAACTCGCGTGGCGAATAGTTTTGAAGTTGCGATTTTAAGAGATGCCATCGGGGCACCTCGCATCGCTGTACTTCAGGATTTACATGTTGCATTGACAATTTTCCAGACATTCAATGATAAGAGAAACATCACGCTCTTTGAGCGAATACATCATAGATCGGCCGTCTCGCTTAACACTCAGTAGCCCCTTAAGCTTCATGTTTTGAAGGTGGTGCGAGGTAAGCGATTGTTCAGATCCTAACATCTGACATATTTGACTGACGGACAACCGCGGATGTTGCTCCAACAGATGCACTATGCCCAAGCGAAGGGGATGTGCCACCGTCTTCAAAATGTATGCAATTCGTTCTAGCTTTTCGGCTTCCTGCTCATTTAGCATGGTGCCTGCTTCAATATCCATATGCAGCAAGATATGTACAATCACCTTAACCTTCAACTTCGTACGTTTGTTTTTGTCCTTGTCATAACCTCACACATATGATCACCTGGCCGACACTATTGCCCTTTTTTATGCTCTTACTAGCTTTCACTAGTCTAGGGAGTTGCCAGGAGCCCTCTACGACTCCTGCTGAAGCACGAGTTCCTGACACCACGCTGGTGTACGACCTACTGATTATGGACGGCCTCCTGATTGACGGCTCGGGGATGACCGGTCGATATGATGCGATACTGGTCAGTGGGGATTCTATTGCATATGTGGGACCTCTGGACACTGCCAAGATCGACTATCGCCGACACCTTGATGCTCGCCAAAACGTTGTCACTCCGGGCTTCATAGATCTGCATGCGCACGGAGATCCCATGCAGTCCTCCTCATTCATAAATTTTTTGAATATGGGGGTCACGACTGTCGTGCTCGGACAGGATGGTTCGAGTCCCTTGTCAAAAAATCCTGAAGACTACTTTGGCCAACTCGAGGGCCTTCCCCTACTGACCAATATAGCGATGATGGCCGGTCATGGTACACTTCGAAAGCTAGCCGATGCAGCGATAAACGCACCGGCCAACAGCGAGGATTTGAACCAAATGCAGCAAATGCTGAGCAAGATGATGGTTGCGGGATGCTATGGGATGAGCTCCGGACTGGAATATGTGCCAGGCATGTGGGCAGACAGTACGGAAATGGTATCATTAGCTCAGGTGATCGGAGAGCACGAAGGGGTCTTGATGAGCCATATTAGGAGTGAAGATGAGGATCAAATCGATGCCTCCATCACTGAACTAGGCTGGAATGCCCCATTTTGTAGAACACATGTGTCGCATCTAAAAGTGACGTACGGAAAGAATGTTGGGCAAGGAGCAGAAGTCCTGACTAAGATCAATCAGTTTGCCTCCTTAGCTGGCTTTCCGATGACCGCAGAGGTATATCCCTATATGGCCAGTTATACAGGAATCGGGATCGTTTTTCCGCCATGGGCCAAAACTCCGAGTGCATTTGAAGCAGCAAAAGCAACGAGATACGAAGAATTGCGTACGTTTTTAAAGGATAAGGTCATGCAGCGCAATGGTCCAGAGG
>JAHQVP010000186.1 GCA_019634275.1 Saprospiraceae bacterium | reverse complement strand
CTAATTCGATCTCCACATGCATCCGCTCCCCTCACAACAAACCTTGGGCGTCCCCCCGAGGTATAGTCGCAGGTAGTTTCGGCTCTAAATCGTAGCAGGATGGTGGGCTCTTCTCCGAAAACACCATCCAACCCTGCAGTATCTATTCGTTCATTTATGGTGTCGAGTATAATCTGGAATACATTGTCGGTGGTGTTTGTGGGGTCCGCCACAAAGGTGTAGGCTTCCATGGAAGGGTACAAGATTTCGAAACTCCCTGGGATGTAGATTTGACCGGCTGGCAACCTGAACTGATAGAGAATATCATACACGCTTCCAATGGCCGTACTCTTTATCTCGTATTCATAGAGAACAGTATCACATAGTGGCTGGGTAATGTCGGCCGGTGGGATAAGCAATCGCGCATCCAGGTTGGAAGGCAATGCTTCGAAAAATACTTCGGACTGTTCTGTGCAAAGGGCCTCTTCCACTGTAGCAGGATAGATATCACAGTCCCAACCGCCGTCGAAGAGCAAGGTCTGATCGTTGCAATCGGCGATGGTTACTTCAGCTAGTAACGTGACGGTGGCCCCAGGATCTCCCGACCTAGGTATGTCTCCGATGGGGTAGATACCAGTTGGTGATGGAACGATAAATGTGTCTGGTCCAACATGAAAAAGACTTACGACTGTAATTCCACCCGTCGGACTACTTGGGCTCACCCAAGCATTAAAGGCTGTGGCATTCGACGGATTATCAACGGTCAATGTGACTTGACTGGTTTCTGAGGCTATCTGCTGAGTGGAAGGGGTTGCCGAAACAATCACGCTTGCTCCCCCCGTGTACATAAACTGATCGGTATCGCAAAACTCTCCATACTCTAGTGTAGGGGCGCAGAATACGAACTGATCGACTTCATTGACCACATTATAGCACGCCTCGAAAGTGCCCGGAACGCTTTCACAGTTGCCTTGAATTCTGGGATAGAAATACACCCGAAATCCCTCATCAAAAGGAAATTTATCTAAGTCGCCGTCATCCGCAAGTGCTTGCAGGTAGTCTCCTGCAAGAAAACATAATTCATCTCCATTTTCAATGAAGTATTGCAATGGTATAGTGTCCTCGTCTACAAGAGTTTCATTGGGCCCAGTTAGATCCTCAATGACAAAGCGGAATGTGGTCAGATCATATTGAAACATGCTGGGTTTCTCGAAGGTAAACTTGGATGGAAATCCAGGAGATCGAATCTCATTGCAGAAATCATCAAAATCACTGCTTCCATAAAATAAATCCTCGCGCACGAAAAAAGGAGAGTCATCACAGCCTCCAAAGTCACGATCAAAGCGGACAGCTCGATCCTGGAAAATGCCTACGCGATTTAGAATTTCGTACAGTGGGAAGCAGCTAAATCGATTTCCAATGTCATACACATCATCGCTCAAGTAAAAATCGGTGTCATACTGAATCTGAACCGGTTGTGCACCAACATGAGAGTCTTTACTGGTAAATGACACACATAGAGAAAGGCTATCGCCGGCCTCATACACAAAGCCAGCAAAGTCGGCACATCCAAAACCACTGAGCGAGGGGGCAGAAATGTCAGTGACATAGCGAGTCCCATCGGCGAACTGGCCCAGTGCATCGCAAGTAGCAAACAAGACTCCACCTCGGTATAATTCGAACTCTCCACCTAGTATGGTGTAATTGGTGGTCGGCATGTTGATGATGGCAAAGGCATATTCCCAGTCAGGGTTATTTGGACCATTGACACATCCGTCGAATTGAGCCTTGATGGTGTCTCCCGGGAGGTAACGCTTACTTTTGCCCGTAGCGGCAGCCGTGGTGGTCATGTCATCCGGACAACCATCGTTATCGGAATCCAAGAGACCAAAATTCGAGCGGCAAATATCCAACCCTTTATGAGCAAGACCTGGGCAAGGACTGCAGTCACCGCAATTTAGTTGGACTTCGAAATTGGTAGGGCATGACATGGGTTCGAAGCAATTTGCTCTGCAAGAAGGATCAGGTGCAAAAAAGAACTGAGCATCGATGGGAATAGATACTGGACATCCTGTCTTGCCATCGCAGTCTCCTTCTCCAACAAAGTCGAGTTCGATGATTGAATTCGCCGTACTAAATCCAGCTGGAAAATTGCGGTCAAACTGAGCGTGAATTCGATCATCGAGACCAACTCCATTGTCTTCTAGAATGGGTGTTGCGAAGGGGGCATGCACCAATCCGTTGGGATCTACCCACCTCACTGCAGTGGGGGTAATGCCGCATCCCAAGGTAAACTGCATTTCGATAAAGGCATTCGGGAATTCATCAGGAAAATTGAAAAAGGTATTGCTAAAGCTGGTCACGGTATAACTTAGGGTATTGGGGCCCATACTTATGCCTGATTCGCCTTCGGGAAATGCCGGCAAGGTAGCATCGAATTGCTGAGTTGACCCTGAGACCGGGTCCGTAAACTCTCGTAGGCAGGGTTCACGATAAAAGATCGAACCAAAAGAAGTTGAATAAATGTTTTGCACTCCTGTTTCACATCCCGTACACATGCATCCATATTGTACCTGATATTCAAGGTATAGACTGTCGCCAGGTAAGAGGACCGTATCCACTGCCATCATGTCCATCACGGCATTGCCAGCATTGTTGCCTCCACCACAACCGGCACCCGAAGGATCAGATAGAGGAATCGAAGTATAGTTCATGCTGTCCAACGTCCATCTTAGGGTTCCGGGCAGTATATCGCCTGCAATGCCCGAAGAAAGAGGCAAAGACATAAAGTCCGTGGGAGCATTTCCCGTGTTTATGATTTTAATGACAAAGGTTGTTGGATCATCTGCGTAGCATAAGGGATAGACGATCTCGTCATATGCTGGCACTGGAATCGGGGCCAGGTTTTCATAGGTCACATCGAAATTAAAGGGTATAGCCGCAAACTCAAAACAGCGTTCGAATGGATCACCGCAACCGAAAAATGCGCCTCGTATGGTGGGAGGCAACATGCCCACACCACAACGAGTTCCCTTCCATGTCTCACAGAAGAGGAGTTCTTCGTCAGGATCCAGCAGTGCATCACCTCCGGATGCCATGAGAGCTGCCTCTCCGACATGATAAAAGGTGGTGTCTCCACTGGTACTGGCGACATCCAAGGGAACTCCCGAAACAGAAACCCCACAGGTGCTCGCGAAAGGAGTCCCGCCATCGTTGGAATTCACGACGAAGTAGGTGAAACTATCTATCGCTCCAAAACCTCCATTCCTAATTGGCACCTTAAAATCAAACTGACCTCCGAGATAGACATCGATGACGGCGTTGGTTGGGAGTGGATCTCCTTCAATAAACCCAAAAGGATTTAGGTTAAGTTGAGCAAAGAGCACTTGGATCTGGTTGTTCTCTGGTGCAGGGTCGAATTGATCGGTCTTGAAATCGACAACAACATCAAAAGTTTCTGCATCACATCCAATCTCAACCTGAAAAGAGAACTGCAAGGTCTCTCCATCTCCAATGGGTGCGGTGGGGGTATGGATTGTCGAATCATTAATGAATTCAACCGCTGGACCCATTATTGAAGTAAGCCCGAAAATACTGACGGTAGATGTGCCCAACATCACAAAAGTGGTGTCAAAAGTCAGATCAGAGCCCGTGGTGTTCTCTACCGTGACCGTAAAGGTGGGTGCCACTCCGCACACATCATAGAATGTCTGTACCGGATCTACCGTGACGTCAAACGTTTGAGCGGACAAGGTCACCATGGTAGAGGTGAAGAAAAGCACCATTAGAACCAGCAGTCTTGCCGCTTTTCTATGAAATTTTTCTTTCAATTTGGAAGTAGTCGCACCTAAGAGGAGCATAAAGTCGGGAGAACGCATAGTCGAAATTTTTCGAGTTTGATTGAGCAATGCTGTACGTAAATGATTATGAGTCAATTACTTATAGTTTTCTTAGTACATATATAAATCTGCGAATGAGGTCAAATTTCGCATTACAATAATTAAAGATATGTTATAGCGTTGACTAACAATGTTTTACATTTTAATTTTTTTCATCATGTATCAAAACCACCCCTTTTCAAGGCAATCGGAATCTCTCCAAAATTTTGTGCCGGCGACTCGGCACATTTATTGCATCGCGTATCTTAGACGAGAATTGACCAAACCGATGAAGAGAAATCTACCTAGCCGTTTATTGGCCGTCTGCATGATCGTTTGCAGCTTCGCACAGATCAGTCAGGCACAGACCTTTTGTAACCTCCCTTGTCCTGATCCAAATGAAACAGCACCAGACGAAGTCGAGGCTGGGGCCTTTGATCTCTCGACCCTCTTTGTGATAGAAGGAGGGGAAATTCCAGACGGTGTAGTAGGCTCTCCCTACTGCGTCAACATAACCCTAAAGGTTCCGGGCACCATCACTAACATCACGGGTGTCCCTTTTGTCACTGAAGCCGACATTGATTCGGTCGTGCTCAACCCTTCGGGATTTATCCTGCCGGAAGGTCTCTCTTTCACGTGTGTGGAATCTTGCAGAGTACCGGGAGGTACTGTACAGTGTTTTCAGATTGCAGGTGTACCAACTCAGCCCCTCCTAAATGACACGATAAGGGGGGATTTCTCCTTATATCTCAGAAGCCTACTTGGACCACTGCCAGTGCAGCAAGCCGACAGCATAACCTTAGCTGTTGTCAATATTGAATCCAATCCCCTCCCAGTCGAATTGACCTCATTTGAGGCCCATCCTGCGTCCGAGGGCAATGTCATTGCCTGGTCTACTTCCTCTGAGTGGAACAACCAGGGTTTCGTCGTGCAACATGCTTCTCCTGACCTGCATTTTACTGACCTGACCTTTGTAGAAAGCCGGTCGGTTGGCAATGAGATTTCCAGGTACCAGTGGATGGACAAAGAAAACACCGCCCAGGAGCGCTCTTATTATCGGCTGAAACAAATCGATTGGGACGGAAGCGAAACGTATTCGGAGATGATCGAGGTTAGACGAGCGCGATCTCACCACTTTCAGATATTCCCTAATCCTGCAGCTGATGTAGTGCACATAACATGGCCGACCCCCAGGGCAGGGGTCCAGGCTCCCATTGCCATTGCCATCCGCAATGTCCAAGGGCAAATAATGGTGACGTATACGGAAGCGGATGCGATGGGGCAAATCGGCTTGGATGTGTCAACGCTTCCCCGTGGGGTGTATGTGATGGAAGTATCCGCAGAAGAAAAGAGTGAACATCTTCGATTTGTCAAACGATAATTGGAGTGGCAGGGGGTGAGAAAGTACTTACTCACGCACGACCACCAATACCTTTACCACTTGATTTACGCTGGTGTACCTGAGGTCTCGAGTGCTATTCTTACCGCCCAGGGGACTGTGCTATAGCATGGTGCCTACTTTCTCCAGCAGGCGCTTGGTTGCCATGATGCCCTCTTCTTCACTCAAAACCGAACCTTCATATTCGATTCCAACATATCCATGGTATCCATGGTCTTTGACCAACTTCATCATCCTCACGTAGTCGGTATGGGTTTCATTACCCTCGGCATCGAAATCGTGAGACTTGGCACTTACAGCCTTAGCGTATGGCATCATCTCGGCAACTCCCTTGTATCGATCATACTCATTGGCACAGCCATCCTCTCCACGTTCAATGCAGAAATTGCCAAAATCGGGAAGAGTACCGCAGTTGTCCATCGCCACTTGTTTCATTACTCCAGCTAACCAGCTCCCATCTGAGGAATAGCCTCCATGGTTTTCCACGATGACATTGATGTCACGATTCTTGGCAAAAGTGGAAAGTCGCCCCAAGCCATCGACCGCAGCCTTAGATACGTCCTCTGCTGTACCGACCCCATAGGCATTTACTCTAATGGAATGGCATCCGAGATATTTTGCCGCCTCGACCCATTTGTAGTGGTTCTCTACGGCTTTCATGCGTGCACCATCATCTGGATCACCGAGCCCTCCCTCTCCATCAATCATAATGATCAATTGTTCAACACCGACGTCGCTGGCTCGCTTCGTCATCTCGTCCAAATAGGCTTTGTCTTCCGCCTTGTCTTTGAAAAATTGATTCACATACTCGACTGCCTCGATCCCAAAATCATTCTTTGTCTTCGCTGCAAAATCAAGGTTATCCATCTGGCCTCCTTTTAAGGCCCGATGAAGGGACCACTGTGCCAAGGAAATCTTGAAAAAGGGAGTGCCACTGTGTGTGCTGCTTTCTATTGCATCAGAAGTGCCAGATTCTTCCTTTTTTGAATCGCCACTGCTGCAGCTCAACATCATAGGTACACCTGTGAGAAGCAGTGAAGCAGAGGCACTGCGTTGAATAAAATACCGGCGAGAGAGATTCATTCTATGTCAATTTTGTCGAGCGTGTAAAATAGCAAAAACGTGACTTGAATCACTCGCCAAATTTTCGATTCCTCTCCATGCACCTAAATCCATTTTTGTGGGACAATGAGGGCTTCTTTGAGGAGGAGCAGGATTCTGATTATCTGACCCAGCTGCATTGCGTTCGCTTCGTTTCGAGCCCTGCGTCAAAAAATTGTACTTTTTTTTGTGGGTCCCGTTATTGCAGCCGTCATACTGATGAAAAAGCACTACTTCAACACCGAAAACCACACACTCAAATCTGAGGGGCCCTTTGAAAGGCCCCTTTTTTTGTGCTTGCATCGGATATAATTTTAACGCAACAGTGCCTCTTCAAAGGCTATCTTGCACTGTAGGAAATGAATCTGCCGATCAGCATAAAAATCTCGCGATTGTGCATACTGTTCACACTATGCTTTACTTATGTATGGCCCTGTTTCAGTCAAAGCCATCTCAAATCATTGGGAAGAACAACAGATTCCTACAACATTCAACTCGACTACTTTTCTAACGGAGACATTCTTCTCGCAGATTCAGACATCACGACTCTCGGTGCAGGACAAGGTGGCCGGTTGCTTCTCACCCGTCTGGACAACTGTGGCGAGGAACTCTGGTCAAAGAGCTATCAACGACCAGAATATCTTGAACTGCACGACATGCAGCTCGGCCCCGATGACAAGATCTATGTTTTTGGCAGCGCATTTACTGACTTTGCGGAACTGATTTTTCTCTCCAAAATGCATCCAGATGGCACTTTGGACAAGTTTACGGTGTACCGTACAGAAACAGTAGATCGATTCTCATATGCACTGGATGTAACACGTGATCAAATTCTAGTAAATGGGCTATTATTGGATTTCTCCACTCAAAAAGAGGGGTTCATAGGGGTATTCGATCTCAACCTTAACCTCAAGTGGGCCAAACGGTTTAGCCCGTTCGAATCTTCGGGCAACGCAGTATTTACCGATACAGACGCCATCATGGGATGGTCAGGGCCCTTTGTTTACAAATTGGATCCAGATGGTCGCATGGAGTGGCTCCGAATCCTGTCGGGCAATGGGACACGTATCGCTCCGGTAGCTGGCCCTGTGCCTGTAAGCGATGGAGCGTTTTATACGGTAGCCAGGGGTCAGATCGGACATGTGATAAAGCTTGGGCCTGCAGGAAACCTTATTTGGTCATCGGAGCCTCTGCCGATGCTGCCCAAGGCAACAGATCTTAGCCTTTGGCACAATGAGCTTCGGGCCACGGTCGTCCCTCCCTCGGCGCCAACGACGGAAATCCGCCAGTACTTCTTCCACCTTGATGGAACAGCTGCCCGATCATCTCTAACATTGGATTTGGGTTCCACCTACTTTCCAGAGCGCTGGGATGTATCCTTGCACGATACCATGATGGCAGTGGCAAGCCTGGGTGCTCCAGGAGCTCCCAATCGACCGCAACTGCAGAATTTCGTCATGGTCGTTCCGCAGTCTTTTCAACCTTCATCCTGTTTTTCTTCGGGAAACATGCCAGACCAAAGTAACTCAAGAATTGACCTCACACTTATGTCGGTGGACACTCCCAGTTTTTCAACCACCTTTACCCCACTTGAAGAAGTCAACACGCCGGCCGAGGTCCACCAAACGATCGTCCAAGAAGATCTTTGTGGATCAGTGATGATGGAGCCGCCTGTCCGGCGGGATTCTGTGCTCGATTGTGGGCAAACGTGGACGGTGGTGTTGCCTCCCGATTATTCCTGGGAAGATGATCTCGAGCTTCCATCTATGCGACGCCTAGCAAGTACTGGTCTATATCGGGCTACCAATAGAAATTGTCTGAGTCTCGAACAATTGGAGTATTCATTAACATTGCCCGACTGTAGCTGTCCCATCTACCTGCCCAATAGTTTTACGCCAAATGGAGATGGCCGAAACGATTCGTGGGGG
>JAHQVP010000185.1 GCA_019634275.1 Saprospiraceae bacterium | reverse complement strand
TAGGAGGATCCGCAGCGGAAAAGCTTGGCTTCTTTCGGTAGATCGACACGCGTGTCGTTTGATTTTCGGCGATCGTGACTTTGTCTAAATCGGCTTTCCAAGAATCGCTACCATGGCCCACAATCGAAAGATCGTAATTGCCAGTTGGCAATGTAACGTTGCCGCCGTTGATCGGATGCGTTTTTATGGAATTGCCTTCCAAAAGAAGCTTCAGTCCACTTGCGTCTGCTCCATCCGCAACCGCAATCGCGATTTTTCCCGTCGACTGTTTAGCCCGTGTTACGACGACTGTCTGCGGCTCTCTTTTAGATATCGTGATCCGGTTTGGCTTGATCGTGATTGCATGTTTTTTTGTGTCACGCTAGCCACCGTATGCATACGGTCGAGAATCGTATTGAGCAGTGAGCCGGATGGACAATTAACCTCCACAGACCCGCACAGTTAAACCGAATGTCAATGTCGGAATTGTTGGGTACAATGTGGTTATGGTGGATACCATGCTCCTTCTCCTTGTTGGTTCTTCGCCTGAGGTGTCAATGATCGTACAGAACTAGTGACAAGGATTTGTCTGAGCATAGAGCTGGACGAATAGATTCACCTAATTGGGTGAATAAGGAGGCGCATCAAATGGCCACTTTTGTTTGAAAGAAAATGACCGATAAACAACTAGAAGATGAAACCTAAAATATGTCTATTGTTTCTAAGTGTATTTCTGCTGGCTTTATGCACAGAAAGTCAAGCACAAAAAGTCACAGTTTTGAAATCACTGATAAATTATGAGGGAAAGTTGGGCGCTTGGGGTAAGAAATCAGGAAATAAAATTGTCCCCAGCAAAGGACATGTCTTTTACGGCATTGGTGATATTGTCTGGGTCGTCCTTCCCCAGCAGAAGCCAACACCCAAGGCACTTGAACGCTTTGTCAGGGAGAATGAGGATTTGCAGGTAGAACTGTTTGGACAAACTTATGCTTCGTACCAAGCGCAGGCCGTCAAGAAAAAGAAAGGAAAAAAGAAGGGCGTCTATCGTAGATGCTACACTGCCGAAAAGTGTTCTGGAAATTGTCAGGCATTGGTCGATGAAAAGAATAATTTTTTGGGTTGCGAGGGTGAGTGTTGTACAGAAGGAGGAGGTTTCTATGATTTTTTTGGAGCTGCCGAGACTTGGGAGACGGCCTCTGGTAGGTAATTTAAAATTGTATGCTCGCGAGAGGATCAATAGCTGTTTCATTGCTGGGGTTTCTTCTTAGCCTCTATTTTTCACCTGAGGCAGAGGAGCACTTTAGCAGCAAGGGACTTATTGACTCCTCCTGCAAATGTGCACTGGTTTTTCGGGAGATTGATGAGAGGCTACTGTATGGAGAAAGTGCAGGATTTTTAGCTGATGAGGTTCCGGGACTAGATCACGTCGCACTGCTGGTAAATGGAAAGGTCTATGAAAATCATCCAGGCTACGGAAGAGGCGACTACTTGGGCGAGGGGGCTTGTCTTGAGGTCGAAAATATAGGGGGCATCCAATGGCAGCATACGCTAGGCACTTTTACTAAGTACCAACACGGAAAAAATCAGAGCGTCGTCAAAAAAATAGCCTTCAACCCTATCTCCTGCGATCTGGCGAAGGCCATGGAGACGTTCATTGTCCAATCAGTCGATGTGCCCTATGGCTTTTTTGACTACTCATTTGCAGATATTTCAAGAATCCTTTCGCCTTCAGGTCAGAAGGGTGCATTTGGCTCATTTACATGTTCGGGTTTGATCGAAGCAGCTGCAGAAGAAGCGGGATATCGGCAGGGTGAGGGTTTCGTACCCAATCATCGCGAATCCTTCACCATCCCAAATCCCTGGTCTATGCTCCCGCTCGTACAAGTCCCGTTACTTCGTCCCGGACTAATTCACTACTATGCTGACCGATGACCTCTTGCCTTATTGAATGGGCAGACAGCTGTGGCAGTTATGCACCATTGAAAATGATAGTAAGAGAAACAAAATTAAGTTCACAATTTTGGTGCGTCAATGCTTGCTCTTTGGCATCCTGATGAGTCATGTAGAACGCACGGAGAGATAACGTGCAATTAAATTACATCAGTCTTGCTAGGAATCACTTTGGACTCCATTAATCCTAACGATAAACGATCAGGAACCGAGACATCGCAATGCTATGGCAATGGCATGGTCGACCGCTGCAGCATAATCGATGGGCCGATCACTCGACGAAGGCCCGCTAATGATCGGGCATATCGTAGCACAAGAAAATCCCAGAAGAGCACCGAGATGGAAGAGTAAGCTTGATTCCATATCCATATTCACGATTCTATGTCCCTGGCAGTCTAAAGCACCCAATTTTAATTTAATGTCCTCGATGCTATTGGCAATGCCCTTGATCTTCCTGGCGCTGGGCCCATAAAATCCAGGGGTTGTAGCGATGATGCCCGTGACATAAGGCACTCGCAAGGCAGCTGTCTCCTTCTGCAAGGCTGTAACGAGGTTAGCATCTGCCTTGCTGGCATACACGGGCAATCGTCCCCAAAAACGATACGTTTCAGGGGTGGATTCTTTGAGGATTCTCGAGGCCTGCTCCTCGATCTCCGTCACGATCTGATCCGCAGGGTCCATTTCGAAGTAGATCCCGGTACTGTCCAATCCCAATGCGTACGAGCTGATGGCCAACGTTCCGGACGGAATGTCCTCCTGTACCCCTCCCGAAGTACCCACCCGAATAATGGAGACGTCAGGCCAAGTCGCGCGTCGCAGTCCCGATTCCAGGTCAAAGGCATAGAGGGTGTACATTTCGGCCAGGCACACCTCTACATTGTCGGTACTCATACCCGTCCCAATAACGCTGATTTGTTTTCCGTTGAGACGGCCGGTGATCGTCACGTACTCGCGATGTCTAACCCGAAAATCAACGTGATCAAAATGCGCTGCTACCCGTTCGGTACGTGCCGGATCGCCTACTAAGATGACCCTTGAGGCCAACTCATGTGGAGCCAGGCCAAGGTGGTACACCCTGCCTTCCTTAACCACTATTTCTGATCGCATCATGCGTTATGGATTTTGCAAGAAGTAAACATAATGGACTCCGATCTGTGCACCAAGATTTGTACATTATCATTTACGACGATCATAAAAATCCAACATCAGATACGATATGCGAACTTTGCGTGCGGCGTGGCCACTAAAGCTCTTTCTTGGAACTCTACTCCTCTTACAAGTCCGTTGTGCTCCAGATGATATCCTGGTTCCACAGTGGTCTGTTCATGAAATTGTGCTGACTCAAGCATCAGAGATCGACAATCCCTACACGGATCTGGAGGTCACCGTTCGATTTCTGGACGACAGCGGCAAGGAAATGATCCGCCCCGCTTTCTATGATGGAGACATGACCTGGAAAGTACGTTTCACCCCGCCAGAGGCAGATCGTGAGTGGACATGGAAGAGTACCTGTTCGGATCCCACCATGAAAGGTTTGCACGGACAAGAAGGACACTTCCACAGTGTGGCCAATCCAGGATCTGACGCCACAGCCCGGTCGGGATTGCTCCAAATGTCTCCAGGAAAGCGCAATGTAGTCCGAAGCGATGGTTCTCCCTTCTTGGTAGTGGGTGACACGCCATGGGCTCTTCCCTTCCGGGCAACGAAAGAACAAGTATGGAAATACGCTGCTGATCGTCAACAAAAGGGCTTCAATACGGCACTACTGATGAGCATCCAGCCAGACATGGATGCCCGAGGCCCCGAGGCACGCGATACAGAATTGGGCTTTGCTCGCGGATTTAGTGACCTGAAGGATGGGCACCTTCGAGACATCCAGCCCGAATACTTCCAGTACCTTGACACGTTGGTCGGCATCCTTCGCGATCATGAGATTGTCCCAGTCTTCCAACCCGTCTTCCATGGCTACGGCTGGAAAGGAAAGCGGGTCTTGGGCAATCACATCGAGCCCAACGAGTACGTGCGCTATACCAAATATCTATTGGCACGGTACGGAGCCGCTCCTGCCATGTGTCTCATTGCCGGAGACAATGGCGGCGATGATCCCGGAGTCCGAGAAGCCGGAGAGATGCTAGAAGAATGGGATGCCTATGACCAGCCGACAGGGTTGCACTACAATCCGTGCGATGATTACGTGGCGGACTGGGCGCTAGACAACCCACTCAAACACTGCGAGCACTATAATAAATCTCATCAGGATGCCCGGTGGTTGGACTTTCAGTGGGCCCAAACGGGACATGGGGATGAGCACCTCTATCACAAGGTAGAACGCATGTACGACAATCTACCGGTCAAGGCCTCTGCCAATGGCGAACCTACCTACGAGGGCATGAACAACGGCCAGAACGGGCTGGGTTGGTGGCAAGGAGAGGAGGCCTGGATGCAGATGATGTCCGGTGGTACCATGGGCGTAGTGTATGGAGCAGCCTGTCTCTGGCAATGGAAGGTAACGCCTGATGAGGAAGGCTGGCCCGCCTGGACCGATAACGGAATCTCATGGGAGGAAGCACTCCACCTTGGGGGTTCCACTTTTGTCGGTTTGGTGGGAAAGATCCTGGCCCCCTATGACCTGACGGACATCAAGAAATCGGTACTCAATAATGGCCAAATGGCACTCCAGAAAGATGGCCTACTGATCGCCTATGTAATGGAAGATAGTGTCCTTAGCGTGCCTAAGTCGTTTATGGGCGGCAAGGCACAATGGATCAATCCCAAGACCGGCGTCTCCTCTCCCAGTGAGACCCTGACGGAGACCACGCTGCAACCTCCATCCGTGCTGCCTCAGGTTCTCCTGATGATCGAGTGACGCGAGGATACATTCACTATCTTAATGCCTATGCCTGCGATCGGAGAAATATTCTATCCAAAAACACGGCGTGCCTGGCGCAGCTGGCTAAGGAAACACCATACCAAAAAGCAAGAGATATGGGTTCAAAAATATCGCAAGGCGACCGGCCTTCCTACCATAGCCTACGATGACCTGGTGGAGGAGTGCCTTTGCTTTGGCTGGATCGATGGGGTAGTCAAAAAAAACTGCGATGAAGGGAGTGTTCAACGCATCTCTCCCAGACGCAAAAAAACTTTTCTATCTGAGCTCAATCGACAACGTGTTTGGAAATTGCAATCGCTGGGACTGATGACTCCTGCCGGCATAGCTCCTATTGAAGATCAAATCGGCCATCCCAGCGACGACTGGGTATTGCCCGAGTGGGTAAGGGAGGCCCTGCGCAAAGACGTGCATGTTTGGGACACCTTCCAATCGTTTCCTCCGCTCTACCAGCGTCTTAAGATCGGATGGATCACAGAACCCGGCAAGAGTCGCAGAGAAGAGTCGGAAAGGCGACTGCACTATTTAATCAAGATGACCGGACAGGGAAAGACGTATGGTACGATTCCCATCACGGATGATCTGCTCGAAAAAATCCAATCGATATGACGAGAATTGCTGTATTGCTATTAGTCCTTTTGCAGATTTCCTGCAAGCAGGGAGCGGAGCGGACCGACCCTGCAGTTGTAGATGCGTCTGCTGCTTTTGTTATTGATGCTGCCTTGATCGATTCTTTTGCTGGAAAATCACTCGATGAAAGCTTGCCGCGATTAACTTCCCTCTTTCCCGACATCACCATGGAACAGGCCTATGATTTTCAAGAACAATGGGTAAAGCCCAAGCTGCTTAGGGGTGCCGGCATCGGGGGCATTAAAGGTGGAGTGGTTACAAAATCTTCCATGGCCAGCTTTGGGGTAAGCGAACCCATCTGCGGCATTTTGCCACAAGAAGGAGCACTTTCGTACCGACCGGGCATGGTGTACGAAATCGACTGTCCCGGCACCAAATTGGAGACTGAAATTGGCTTTGTACTGGAGAAGCCGATTCTGGAACCCATCCACGACATCGACCAATTCAAAGAACATTTGGCAGGGATTTGTGCCATTATCGAGATCCCCTGTGGCACGTGGGATGCTCCTCCAGGTGCGCCAAATCCCATTGATTTTGCAGCCATCAATTTGTTGGCTCATGACTACATTATTGGCCCGTTGTCTTCGGTAGATACGGATGCCATAACCTTCACTTTTATGAAGGATGGGGAAATCTTACATACCGCAAAGGGAAGCGATTGTTGGAAGGGACCATTACAAACAGCCATGCACCTGGCAAACTTTGGCCTTGAACAAGGCATCTCCTTACAAGAAGGCAACACCATCATTTGCGGTGCATTGGGGGCTGTGCATGATGCCAATCCTGGTCAATACGAGCTAAAGGCAGAAGGCGTGATGGGCGTCGCGTTTGAAGTAAAGTAATACAGACCCGATATGATCATCCACAGGACTACGATTTTGCTTATGCTTCTCTGCAGTTTGGTGCTTCTTGGCACCTCCTGCCAGAAGGAAGATGGCCTCCAAGCAGATCAAAACATGCCTGATCATCCAAGGATCCTTCTGGCAGCCAATGAAGAAGCAAAGATTCATGAGCTGCTTAATCGCGACCCCACCTTCGAAAAGTTGCACCGCGCCATCTTAAAAGAAAGCAATCGAATCTTAGGTAAGAATCCTCCGGAAAGAATCATGATCGGTCGGCGACTTCTCTCTACGTCACGGGAGTATCTCCGTCGAATCTTCTATTTGTCCTATGCATATCGGATGACCGCGGATGCTCGATTCCTTACCCATGCCGAAGCCCACTTGCTCAAGGCCAGCAGCTTTTCTGATTGGAATCCCTCCCACTTTTTAGATGTAGCCGAGATGACCATGGGAGTGGCCATTGGCTATGACTGGCTATACGCATCCCTGCGCTCCGAAACTCGGGACAAAGTCCAGCAAGCGATCCTTAGCAAAGGGCTCGAACCTTCATACGACAGCAACAACAATAGATTCTTACGAGCCACGCACAATTGGAATCAAGTCTGCAATGCCGGAATGGTCTTTGGGGCGCTCGCACTAGAGTCTGAATACCACCTCACCAGGACGTCTATCATCGAGAGGGCGATGCAGTCATTGCCGCTCGCGATGAACGAATATGCACCAGATGGGGCTTATCCGGAAGGATATGGCTATTGGGGATATGGAACAACAACTAATGTAATGATGCTCAGCGCCTTGGAAAAGGCAGGATATTCTATTTCGACGCTCACCGACTCTCCCGGGTTTCTAAAAACACCAGAATACCTACTGCATATGCTGGCCCCAAGCATGACCAGTTTTAATTGGGGGGACAATCGCGAGCGCGGTAGACTCCATCCTGCTATGTTTTGGTTTGCAGCCCAGCGGCAAGATCCTTCGTTGCTCTGGTCAGAACAGGCCTTTTTGGCGACAGATGATTACGGTCAATTTACCGGCGACCGATTGCTACCGGCGCTTCTGCTCTGGAGCAAAGACCTCCCTTCCATAGAACCCTCTGCTCCAGTGGAGTTGACCTGGGTAGGTCAGGGCAAAGCCCCCGTTGCACTGATGAGGACCTCCTGGTCTGACCCCTCCGCCATCTACGTGGGATTTAAGGCAGGGTCCCCTTCAGTCAATCATGGGCACATGGATATCGGATCATTCGTATTGGAAAGTGATGGCATTCGGTGGGTTTCTGACTTGGGTGTTCAGAACTATGAGTCCCTAGAATCCAAAGGCATATCTGTTTTTGGAAAAGGTCAGGATGCAGAAAGATGGACGATATTCCGTATGAACAATTTTTCGCATTCGACACTGATCGTAAACGAATCCCATCAGCTAGTCGCAGGTCAGGCAAAGATCGATCGCTTCTCGGAATCCCCTTCCTTTACCTATGCTGTTTCGGATCTTACCGAGGTCTATGAAGGCCAACTCAAAGATGCCGTTCGTGGAATTGGCATAGTGGATCAATCGCACGTCGTCTTGCGTGATGAAATCAAGACCCTCAATCAAGAAACCACGGTGCGGTGGAATCTCGTCACGAGCGCAACACCAGAAATCGCAGACAAGAAGATTATTCTGCGCAAAGATGGCAAACAACTCAGCCTCCATTTTTTTGGACCCGACCAGATGGTGCTCAAGTCGTGGAGCACTGCTCCTACCAATGATTACGATGCTCTAAATCCAGGAACCATCATGGTGGGATTCGAGGTCGAGTTGCCTGCAAATAGCAGCGAAGCTTTTGAAGTATTGCTCGTGCCTGGGGAAGGAATAGATGCCCCGTCTCCATTGCATCTACCACTGCTCGAGTGGTGATCAACGAACTGTTAAGTCATAC
>JAHQVP010000184.1 GCA_019634275.1 Saprospiraceae bacterium | reverse complement strand
GTTGTCGCGTTGATGGAGCCCTATGCTGGGCTCGTCCAGAATGTAGGTGATGCCCGTCAATTGGGAGCCAATCTGATTGGCCAGGCGTGTACGCTGACTTTCTCCCCCAGACAAGGTACGCGCTGGTCGATCCAACGACAGATACTCCAGTCCCACATGCAATAGAAATCCCAGACGCAGTCTTATTTCTTTCAGTACCTCGGCTCCGATGGTTCTCTGCCGCTGATTCAATTTTTTGTCGAGTGATGCGAAAAAATCAGCCAAATGTTGCAGATCCATCGCAGCCAGTTCCGAGATGTTTTTATCACCGATCTTAAAGTAGCGAGAGGAACGCTTCAGACGTTGACCTTCGCACTCATCACAGGTGGTGACGGACATATACTCTTCTGCCCAATTGCGTGTCCTGTCGGAGGAGGTGTCGCTGTACCATCGCTGCAACATTTTGTAAAGACCTTCCTTGGGAAGATTGTAGGTAAAGTCATGTTTTGAATAAGGCAAACGAATGTTATAATCCTCATCGCCTCCTTCTAAAATCGTCTGCATTGCCGCTTTGGGAATGTCTTTAATCGCAATTGAAAACGAAAAAGCATGCCGTTTGGCAATCATACGCAGTTGCTTAAACGTATAGTTGTCACGCACCTCTCCAAATGGCAGGATTCCACCTTCATTAATGGACTTTGAATCGTCGGGAATTACTTTCGCTGGGTCGACCGTGGAGATCTTCCCCAAGCCGCCGCATTTGGGACAAGCTCCATATGGCGAGTTGAACGAGAAGGAATTTGGCGAAGGCTCCTCATAGGAGACACCCGATTCTGCATCCATCAACAACTTACTGAAGGGAGTGATTCGCTCGGTCTCCATATCCAGGATCATGATAAATCCATCCCCCAAGCGAAGTGCGGAGTAAAGCGATTTAACCAATCGTTCACGGCGCTCCTCGCTGATGGTCAGTCGGTCCACTACGATTTCAATGTCGTGCACTTTAAATCGCTCCACCTGTAGGCCAGCAGTGAGGTTGCGGACCTCTCCATCTACGCGCACCTTGGCATAACCTTGTTTGCGCACCTGCTCAAAAAGTTCACGATAGTGACCTTTCCGTCCCCGAACGACTGGAGCCAAAATCATGATCTTTCGATTGCTAAAATCAGTGAAGAGTCGGTTTATGATCTCGTCTTCGGAGAAACGCACCATCTTCTTGCCCGTCTTGTACGAGTATGCTTCTCCAACCCGAGCATAGAGCAGCCTTAAGAAATCATAAATCTCGGTAATGGTCCCGACGGTAGATCGAGGATTCCAACCAGTGGTTTTCTGCTCTATGGATATCACGGGGCTTAGACCCGTTATCTGCTCGACATCCGGTCGATCAAGCTTACCCATAAATTGCCGGGCATACGCACTGAACGTCTCCATGTACCTGCGTTGGCCTTCCGCATAAATGGTATCAAAGGCCAGGGAAGATTTACCACTGCCGGAAATTCCTGTAAAGACGACCAGTTTATTCTTTGGAATGCGAATGGAGACGTCCTTGAGATTGTGCTCGCGCGCACCAATCACTTCAATCACCTCTTCTCTCTGGCTCATGTATGCAGGACTTTTTGAAGCAAGGCACAGAGGTCTGCTTCGGCTGCGCCTACTTTTTCCACGACCTCTTCGATGGTGGTGGGCTCGAGGTCTTTTTCAAAGTCGACGTGATTGGATACTACTGAAATGCCGAGTACATCAATGCCGGCGTGGCTCGCCACAATGGCTTCCGGGACGGTAGACATGCCCACCACATCGGCCCCCAATTTTTGCACCATGCGATACTCGGCCCGGGTTTCTAAGCTTGGCCCCTTTAGCGCCAGATAAATTCCTTCCCCTAGTTTCAAGCCAAGATCCTCAGCCGCCCGAAGCGCTTCCGCTCTCAGTTTCCTATTGTATACCTGAGACATATCGGGAAAGCGCGGCCCCAATCGATCATCATTCGGACCAATGAGCGGATTTTCCTGCATAAAGTTGATGTGGTCTTCAATGAGCATGATGTCTCCGGCAACAAATCGCGGACTCACGCTTCCGGAGGCATTCAGGACAATGAGCTTCGGCACGTTCATTTGCTGCAGTAAGCGGACGGGAAAAGTCACTTGCTCAGGGACCAACCCTTCATAGACGTGAAGACGGCCTTGAAAAATGGCCATTTTGGTATCCCCCACGGATCCCAATATGAGCTTGCCCCGATGACTTGGAGCAGTAGGCAAGGGAAAATTTGGAATCTCCTCATACGAAAGAACCTTGTGCGTCTCGGTAAGTAGGGAAGAAAGGGACAGTCCGGTGCCTGTAATCACGCCAATGGATGGCGAGAAGTCGATTTGCGCTTCGATGAACGCTGCAGCCTCTTGGTATGTTTCGAATGGATGCCTGGCGGTCATGGTGTTTCTAATCGACAATAAGTTCTTCTGTGTTGAGCTCCTGCTGAATCATTTCCGCTGGGAGGGCTCGATAGGCGTATTCCTGAGTGCGGAGTTGAGGAGTGAAGCCAGCGTCTCGAATGGCATCTTGGATTCCCTGTGAGGTAAAGCGAAATGCAGCTCCCGCCGCCGATACTACATTTTCTTCGATCATGATGCTGCCGAAATCATTGGCGCCGGCATGCAGACAAACTTGTGCAACCTGCTTACCTACGGTGAGCCAGGACGCCTGAATGTTGGTGACGTTGGGCAGCATAATCCGGGACATCGCTATCATTCGTACGTACTCGTCCCCGGTACATGTATTGCGTGCTCTTTTGAGTCGCTTGAGAATGGTGTCTTCATCTTGGAATGGCCATGGAATGAAGGCAATGAAGCCTTTCGCATCCTCGGGTTTTTCGGCTTGAACCTGGCGGATGTCAACCAGATGTTGCATCCTTTCCAAATCGGTTTCAATGTGCCCAAACATCATGGTGGCAGAAGAGGTCAGATGAAGTTGGTGGGCGGCACGCATGATGTCAAGCCATTCCTTACTGCCACATTTGCCCTTCGAAATCAATCTCCTGACCCGATCGCTCAATATTTCTGCTCCCGCCCCAGGCAATGAATCCAATCCTGCCTCCATCAGAGCTTCGAGCACTGCAGAATGTGTACTCTTTTCCAATTTCGTAATGTGGGCAATCTCAGGAGGACCAAGAGCATGTAATTTTAAATCGGGGTACATCGACTTCAGTGTCGAAAAGAGGTCGCAGTAGTAGTCTAAGCCCAAGTCAGGATGGTGTCCACCCTGCAATAGCAATTGATTGCCGCCATATGAAAACAACTCGTCAATCTTTTTCCGGTAGACATCAATGGACGTGATGTAGGATTCTTCATGTCCTGGGCGCCGATAAAAGTTGCAAAATTTGCAATTGGCAATGCAGACATTGGTGGTGTTGGTGTTGCGGTCGATGATCCAGGTAACCACATTATTTGCAATGCGATTCTTTCGTAGCTCATCTGCCACTTCCATCAAAGCTGCCGTAGCTGCGTTTTGAAAAAGATATACACCTTCTTCTGCGCTTAGGAATTCTAGTCGGGCAGCACGCTCTAGTAAGTTGTCGATACTCATGTAATGTGCAAATCTACTATAAGGAACAGACAACTGTGCACTATGGTTGTACTATGCATCGCACGGTCCATTGGATGTCAAATTGCTGGCTGGTGCAGACCTCTGCTTGAGCAAGTCGATCGAAAAGTACCATCTCTGATTACAATGGGGACTTGAATCCCGGATACAGATATTGCAGGTTTCGAATGGCCGAGGTCTGAGCAGATGAGTTGCACCATAACTTGAAGAAACACGCAAAAATCGATATATTCGCGCCACATTTTGATGGAGAGGGAGCAGGAATGTTCCCTTTTTTATTTGTATTGAGTGGGATTTGAAGAGAAACTAACGGCACTAATTGAGCAAAGCCTCCAAGAGGCGGATGCTGACTCATGCTTTCTGGTCGAACACGAATGGAAGGAGAAGCCAGGAAAACTGGTGGTCTTTCTGGATGGAATGAATGGAATCAATCTTGCGCAATGTCAGAAGGTGAGCAGAAAGCTCGGGTACCTTCTGGACGAAAGCAAATTGCTGGATGTCAATTATGCACTGGAGGTGTCTTCCCCGGGCCTGGATCGACCGCTAAAATTGCATCAGCAGTATGTAAAGAATGTAGGACGTCCCATCAAGGTGCAATTGGTGGATGGACGTCAAATAAAGGGCTCATTGGATTTGGTTACAGATGACTACATCGAAGTGACCCCGGAAAAAAAAGGAAAAAAGAAGCTGCCAAAGGAGCACATTCCATTTGCAGACATTGATAAAACATTTGTTCAAGTACGATTTAAATAGAGTTTACCATGATGAATCTTGTTGAAACCTTTTCGGATTTCAAAACGGGCAAGAATATCGACCGACCCACAATGGTTCGGGTATTGGAAGATGTCTTTCGCACACTGATCAGAAAGAAATACGGCAGTGACGAAAATTTTGATGTGATTGTCAATACCACCAAAGGGGATTTGGAGCTATGGAGAGTCCGCGAAATCGTACCTGATGGAGAGATTACCGATGAGACGGCGCAGATCTCCATTTCAGAAGCACTGGCCATCGACGAGGATTACGAAATAGGAGAGGAATGCTATGAGCAGCTTTTCTTGGAAGACTTTGGGCGTCGCGCAGTTATGGCAGCTCGCCAGACCCTGATCTCTAGAATTATGGAGCTGGAGAAGGACGAAGTCTTTAAGCGCTATAATGAACGCGTCGGAGATATTGTTTTGGGAGAGGTGCATCAGATTCTAAAAAGAGAAGTCCTGGTGTTGGACGACAGTACGGGCAATGAATTGGTCCTGCCTCGCAATGAAACGATCAAAGGAGACTTTTTCCGAAAAGGCGATATGGTCAAGAGCGTGATCAAGCGCGTTGAGATGAAGAACAACTCGCCGGTAGTGGTGATTTCCCGCACTGAACCTGAGTTCTTGGCAAAACTAATGGAGCAGGAGGTGCCGGAAATTGAAGATGGACTAATCAACATAAAGAAGATTGTGCGGATTCCAGGGGAGCGCGCCAAAGTGGCCGTTGAGTCATATGATGATAGAATAGATCCAGTCGGAGCCTGCGTCGGAATGAAGGGTTCCAGGATTCATGGAATCGTCCGAGAATTGAAGAACGAGAACATTGACATCGTGAATTTCACGAATAACATTCATCTTTTCATCCAGCGAGCGTTGACCCCGGCTAAAGTCACCAGCATTGAGTTGGATCAGGAAAACATGCGTGCGTCAGTGTTTTTGAAGCCTGATCAAGTTTCATTGGCCATTGGTAGAGGAGGATCCAACATCAAATTGGCCAGTCGCTTAACAGCATATGAAATCGACGTATATCGAGATTCTGACGAACTCGAGATGGATGATGTAGAGCTTGATGAGTTTACTGATGAGATCGATGCCTGGATTATCGATGAGCTTAAGAACATCGGATGCGATACGGCCAGATCGGTGCTTAAACTGAGTAAAGCGGAACTTGTACGGCGCTCAGACCTTGAAGAAGAGACCATTAATGACGTGCTAAAGATCTTGGCTGCGGAGTTTGATGAAGAATTTGATATAAAAGACGAGGAAGAATAAAAAATGCTGGAACCGGGCTTAAAAAGGGATTACCTAACTTTGCGGCTCGATAGCGAAAAGACTATATGGCGGTACGCTTAGTAAAAATAGCGAAGGAACTTAATGTGGGCACATCAACAATCGTTGAACACCTCACTCAAAATGGCTTTGAGATAGAGAATAAGCCCACAGCAAAGATATCCGAAGAAATGCGCCAAGAGCTCTTGCGTGAATTTCAGAATTCTAGAGCAGTCAAGGAGCAGGCAGATCAACTGATCATTGGAACTCGTGAGGAAGGGGCTAAAGCAGCCGAGGAGCCAGCAGCTCCCGCACCACCACCCCCTGCAGCAGAACCAGTGCAAGAAGAACCTGCACCAGAACCGGAACCGACTCCAGAAGAAGCACCCCCCGTTCAAGAGGAGGTGGTGCATCAGCGTGAAGAGGTGAAGGCAGAGATTAAAGTGGTCGGTAAGGTCGATCTGACACCAAAAAAGAAAGTCGAAAAGGCTGCACCAAAAGAAGAGCCCAAAGCAGAAGAACCTGCGAAGCCGGTCGAGGAAGTCAAAGAAGAAATCGTCAGAGCAGAAGCGCCTTCACTACCAGGGTTGAAAATTTTGGGCAAGGTCGCTCCAGAAAAAATCGAAAAACCCAAGAAGAAAAAAGCAGAACCGAAGCCAGCTGCTGATGACGGTGAGCAGAAGAAACGAAGACGTCGACGCACCAAGGTCAAGGCTTCAAAAATGCCAAGGAAGAACCAGTCTGGTGGTCGAGGCTCAAGAAATGATGAAGTAAAGGAGGTCTCACAAAAAGAGATCGATGAAAAGATAAAAGCCACCATGGCTCGTCTTGCCGGGGGAGGCAAGAAGAAACGACAGAAGATTCGCCGTGATAAGCGAGAGACGATGCGTGAAAAAGCAGAACTCGAAGAATCACAGCGTGAGAGCAAAGCCATTCAGCTCACGGAGTTCGTTTCGGCTCAGGAGTTGGCCAATCTGATGGACATCAGCGTCACGGACATCATCACCACCTGTATGAATCTAGGGGTGATTGTCTCGATTAACCAACGGCTGGATGCGGAAATTATCGAATTGCTCGCAGAGGAATATGGACATGAAATTGAATTCATATCTGCCGAGGAAGATAAGTCGATCGAAGAGGAAGAAGAAGCAGATGATCCAGAGGATCTAAAACCACGGGCTCCCATTGTCACGGTCATGGGACACGTTGATCACGGTAAAACCTCCTTGCTGGATTATATTCGATCAGCAAACGTCGCAGAGGGTGAGGCCGGTGGAATCACACAACACATCGGTGCCTACGAGGTAGAAGTGGGAGCGGACAAAAGAAAAATCACCTTTCTTGATACACCGGGGC
>JAHQVP010000183.1 GCA_019634275.1 Saprospiraceae bacterium | reverse complement strand
GCATGATCTACGGCAACTACCCATCCCTGGTACTGGGGGAAAGCAACCCCATTGAGCTAGACTTGGGGAGATTTATACCGCAGACGGCCACTGACCTGTACTACGCGGAAGTGGCAAAATGGTTTGGGGTAAGTGATAGTGAGCTCAATTCCATCTTCCCGAACCTCAGCAACTTCCCATTCCAGGGAGGCAGTAAACCGATTGGATTCCTAGCATAAGCCATATTAGAGATGATACAAATGAAGAAGCTCTTTCTCTTTTTAGCCATTATGGCGGGCTCATATGCATTGTATGCGCAATGCGAAGCCGATCGCCATACCACCAATGCGCATGACGGTTGGATCTCTTGTCAGATGTCCAGCAATCCGAATCCGGCACATGGTGAGAGTCATTGGATTCGATATCAATTTGACCGTACATATGCCCTATATGATTTGACACTATGGAATGTCAATCATCCAGATTTTTTAAATGATGGCATTCGTACGGCGGTGATCGACGTCTCTACCAATGGGAGCAATTGGACTTCGGTCGATACCATTACCATTCCCAAAGCCACCGGATCCGGGTTCTACCGAGGGTACCACGGACCCGATCTAAATGGCATAAGTGCACGGTATGTGCTCATTACCGCATTAGAGAATCACGGTGGCGGCTGCTATGGACTCAGTGAGTTTAGGGTCTATACAGAGGACCAGCAAACGAGTGATTTCTCATTGGACTTCACAGCTTGTGAGAATAACGGAATCTACCGAGGCCTTAACGGTGGCATGGGACTGGGAGGCGCCTATTCGGGGGCAGGCGTGAAGGACAATGGGGACGACAGTTTCGATTTTGATGCGGAAGCCGCAGGTCCAGGCGTCCATGAAATCTCGTATGCACATGCTGGGGGCACAGAAACTGCAAACATTACC
Organism: Saprospiraceae bacterium; assembly: GCA_019634275.1. Classification (GTDB taxonomy): domain Bacteria; phylum Bacteroidota; class Bacteroidia; order Chitinophagales; family Saprospiraceae; genus CAJQNM01. Next base: position 7,851 of record JAHQVP010000183.1, on the reverse strand, counting down.
GTCTTTGCTTGCGGTACTGCGGCTTGTGGTTCATGTCCAGTATGCAATGAATATAGTCAGGCTCTGGTCGATTCTGACATGATTCCCTCGGACACCTACTACGGGACCGAACTGATGTCCATGGGTAGAGTCATGACGACCGGGGACGTCCATTTTAGAGGAAGCACCTCAGTCGATTTGACCGATGGTTTTGAAGTCATGGACAATAGTGCATTCACCGCTAACATCAAGGCTTGTGATATAAGCAGCATGGTCAATGGAAGTTTTGAGAATGGACAGGAGGGCTGGCTTTTTAACCAGTGGGATGGAGCATCAGCAAATCTCTCCATCGATGATCAAGAATCATTCGATGGACAACACTCCGCTCGAGTGGACGTCACCAATGCCACTGGAACAGGATGGAACATCCAGTTTCGCCAGATCGGCCACAGCATTGAAGCAGGCAAGCGTTACCGCGTGTCCTTTGCTGCAAAGGCAGCGGGAGGAGGAAGTTTTAATTACAACGTACATCTGGACCAAGACCCGTGGACAAGCTATTCGTCTGCTTCTCCTAACATTGGTGCTTTCTGGCGGGAGCACGTGATCGAGTTCGTCGCAGAAGATACCGTCAACGGAATATTAAGAATCACCTTTCAATTTGGGGACAGTCCAGAAACAACGTACTGGATTGACAAGGTGAGATTTATGGAATTGGACTAAAAAACCACACATGATGGAAAAATTAATCCTTATCAGCCTGATCTTGTTCTTCTTGAACACAGGCTCCCTGTTTGCCCAGATTGAAGAGAAAAGCCAGCAAAGTAGAGGGCTGCAGGAGGAGCGACTATTTAGCTACACATCGGAAGCCACGGCTCGTGATACCTTCACTATATCAGTGATCGATCCTCACGGAAATCTTAAGACCGCTCCAATACAAAACCAGGTACTCTCTTCCCGGGCTAAAACCGACTTCTCTATCAGGACACGGTACTGGAAACCAGGTATATACAGAATTGTGGCACGTGGCAAAAAAGGGGTCATATCCACAAGAAGATTTAGAATAAAGCACAAAAACTAGTTATTATTACACTTACAATAGAATTGAAGAAAATGAAAAGAATACTGATTTGTACGATTTGTGCCTTCCTCGCGGTGGGTTTGGCTGCTCAGGAGCCGGCAATAAAGGTGATTCAGAACGGAAATGTAGGGATCGGTAAAAGTGATCCTGAGACTAAGTTAGACGTTGACGGCAACGTAAAAGTTAGCCTCAACAAGTATCTCGTTGCTAAAAGAACGGATGGACGTATTCACCAAATGCTGGGAATGGATGGTTTCAATTCGGTTGTATTTAATCGCAGTTCGCTGACTCAAGGCATGCCTTCTTCTCTCCTCTTTGGCATCGGTTCTGGCAGGGTGTTTGACATGAGGAATGGCCAAAACATCCCGGTTTTCCGACTAATTGAAGCCACCGGAAACGTTGGTATTGGCACCGTAAATCCTGATGCAAAGCTCACTGTCAATGGAGATGCTTCGAAGCCAGGTGGTGGCATGTGGTCTGTATTTAATGACTCTCGGGTCATTAGCGACAGCCGCCCTTTTGATCACGGACTAGAAACCGTACTGCAAATCGAGCCGATCTTCTTTTCGTACAATGATAAATTGGATCTCCCACAAAGTGCTGAATATGTAGGGGTAGAGGGCGCCCACATGCAAGAATTGGCTCCATTTATGATAAAGGAAGCCAGCACTTCTGACTCCAAAGGTAGATCCTTGGACACGTATCTGTCCTACGACGGAACAGCGCTTCCCTACATGCTGGTGAATGCCGTGAAAGAACAGCAAGAGATTATTGACGATCAGGAGGCCCGAATAGCCGAGTTGGAGGCAAAGCTGGACAAAATCTTAAATGCAGTGGAGACCGGTGTACAACTTAATCCCACTGAACAAACAGAAGTTAACTTAAGTGCTGATGGTCTCTCCAAATTGGAGCAGAATCGCCCCAATCCTTTCTCTGGATCTACTTTGATTTCATACGAGATCGATGCTGATGCTAACAAAGCAGCTATTGAAATAATGAATACAAATGGCATCTTGTTAAAGACAGTTCCCTTAAATCACAAGGGAGAAGGACAATTGAAAGTCAATGCTTCCGATCTTCCTGCCGGTGCATATTATTATCAACTTCGAGTAGATGGTCAGTTGGTTGGTAGCAAAAAGATGATCGTGAACTAATAGTTCCGTGTATCTAATGAGATTAAAAAGGTCTATCTGGATATCCAGGTAGACCTTTCTTATTTACCTTCTCTGGTATGAGGAATATGTTCTAACGCTTGATGTACTGATCGTAAGTCTCGTAAAGTTGCTCGGCCAGGTCACTAGGGTAGTCGACATCTTTATCCTTCTTTGCTTCCAATATGATCAGATTGGGTGTTCCGTCTTTGATTGTAAACCGCTTTCTTAGCCATTCCGTTGAAAGTTCTGGAAATCTGCAGTTAGCATCAAATCGCTGCTCAATGTGAGAAAATCCAAGTTGCGTGAGTATCCACTTCAGGAGCGGTGCAGAAAAGAGAAATTTATGGCCCCACCCACGAAACGCTCTATTGACGGATGCTACACTGTTTAGGGCAGTCACACCATCAGCAAAGCTCGCGTAATTGTAGTGTGTCTTTAAGACCCATTCAATATTTGCGGAAGTGATGCGCAAGAATCCGTCCTTCTGCAAAGAAGAAGATATGCGATGCAGCAGCAATAAACTTTCAGAAAGGCTGAGCTTTTGCAGATATTGCTCAACATATACATGCGTCAAATCCCTAAACTGCCAATCCTCCATAATATCCACCACGTAATCCACATGCCGAGTGGCTCGAACATCTACTTTTAACCAGTCCATAGGACCGGCGGCCACACAACCAATGGCCAACCTGCTGTTTTCAGGTGGCAGCACTAGTTTTTCTTGCGGAAGCATATCGATTGTCAAATTTGGTGTCTATTCAGTTTCTACGGTATCAATAATAACGCTTGCTCGATTCTGAAAAGTATGGTTTGCGGCTATCCAAGCACTCGCACTCTCCTTTGAACTTCCTTCATTTAGCAGGGATTCTATTTTCGAGACCAATTCCTCTTTATCTCGATATGTGTAGATAAATTCTCCAAACTCCTGCTCCAATTCCTCAAAATGATCAGAAATTATTGTAGCTCCTGCTGCTAAGGCATCATAAATTCGATTGGAGATAAATCCATTATCCCTCATGGTCGCCCAATGGTCATTCAATAAAATCCTTGCTCCTCCATAATACTTCCTTACATGTGCATTTGCGATGTGCTCGCCCTTAATCCAATTGCTGGGTACTAAGCCCCTCCAATTCGCCCCAAAAATATCGACCTGATATTTCGAATCAAGCAGATCCTTTATGATCGGCCGCATCACCTTACGAGAATTTCCAACAAAGAGAATTTGATTCCTCTCCACATCTTCTCCCTCATAAAATAATTCGGCATTAGTCGCTTGCGCCAAATATTTTGCCTTTAGGGAGTAGTTTTTATTTAGCCATTCAGCATGTGACTTAGACGCTACAAAAACATGATCATAAAGTTCATATTCGGCTCGTTCTACTTGATCAGGATGGCTGATTTGCCACATGAGGTTGCAATGATGGGCCTTGGGCTCATACTGACTTAATCCCCGAATCACAATGACATTTTGGTACTCAATATCATCCGTCCCATGCCAATCCGACAATACTTGAATCTTTGACCGCACGCCCTGATCGGAAAAAGAACGCTGCAAAGCCAAAGCGAAGTGAAAATCCCCCCATGATGAAGCTTGCTTCCAATCGGGTACGGGAATCTTGATCATAAAGCTTCTTCGCAGAAGCCACTCATTGAGGGTGTCCCTTATTTGATTGGCTCTATGGACATAGGTATGTCTTGCCAACACTTCTGATTGCATAGCCTCCACTAACTCAGTGCGTGCAACATCATTATCCAAGTATTTTCTAAGCAACTTTGTCAAACTTGCGCGATCCCGGTAGATGGGTATCGTACTTTCAAAGAGATCATCTACCCCTTGCCTTCCGTTGGTGACCAGTAGGCGGCCTGCACCGATGGCATCAAAGACTCTAGAATTTAGCGAACCCCAAGAGTCTACAATCCAAGTTGCATCATCGATTACGACCTTAGTACTGGCATAGATATCTGGCATTTCCAGGTAATTGACAGCACCTCGATGAAGCTCAGCCAATTCTGGAACCTGGTCCCAATTGGCCCCAAATATGGCGCCTTGATACTCATCAAGATCTGATGGTGATAGATTGTCAATTATAAATCTTCGATCACCCCAAAAACTGCCAGTAAAGCAATAATCTGACAGATATTTCTTTTTAGGAACACCCTTTAAAAACCTTTCGGCATTTGTTGCAATGGGCATGTAATGAATCGGCGCGCCGCTGTATTTCCGGAATAGTGGTATGGATTTTTTGCTTGAAGTAAATACAAGATCAAAATGATGGAAATATCCGGACTCTGCCCATCTTTCGAACCAATTCCTTGCCCAAGCAATCTTGATCAAGGATCGATTCTTACACTTAATCTGACTGGGGTTCCAGGCATCTAATAAGCTGATGACCACGTCTACGTCTTCAGGCACATTTAGCCAATCTTTACTTTCTCTGGATAAAAACACCACCTCCCAGCCCAGAGATTCTAGCGCTTGTTTCAACTCCAGTCCGGTAAAATAATCTCCAGCTTTAGTTTCCGGATTGCTTGAGGTCACGGTCAGAGCCACCTTGAACACGTCCTTAGCACAGAAAAGACTTTCCTGCACCTGAAGCATCGCATCCCAGTAGTAATTATATATCATCTCCCCCCACTTACGTTTGAAAATGGAAATATTATTCAAACGTCGCTTTCGGACTTCCTTAGGTTGATCCTTGTCCTGGGTTCCAAATTCATTGTGAAAAAGAATACTCTCCTGACAAGTATAATTTGACAATCCCTCAACTTGCTTCAATTTTAAACATAAGTCGACATCCTCATAGCCATAGATGTACTCCTCATCGAAGCCTCCAACTGAGTCAAAATCGCTTTTCTTGACAAGTAGACATGCTGCGCTCACTGCAGCAAATTCCTCCGCCTCCCCATCGGGTTTCCATTCGTCCCGGAGTCCCAAATTGATCGGTCTGATAAAATCTCGATTGCCCAAGAAAGATATGCCGCTATGTTGTACGGACAGTGGTGTCAGTGGGTGCTCAGTGGGATACAATAGGCGCGATCCCACCGCACCTACCTTCGCCCCGTGATTTTCTTTTTCCTGAAAGAAATAGACCATCCTTGTTAGCCAGCCCTTTAGCGGCATCACGTCATTATTCAGAAAGAGCAACATGCTACCGGAACTTTCAAGAACCGCTTGATTATTCGCTGCCGAAAACGATCGATTTTCACTATTGCGAATAATGCGTACCTCACTCCAATACTCTTCCAAAAAATCCAGCGAACCATCTACAGATCCATTGTCAACTAAAATAATTTCATAGTTGCTATAGACCGTATTTTTCTGAAAATACTCTGCCAGCATTTTGAGGTGAAAAAAACCATCACGATTCAGAATTATGATGGAGACCTTGGGAGCATGATCGATGACAGGAAGATACAGTCCATCAACGAATTCCAGGATTTTGCTTTCGGTCGATTTAAGTTGTTTGGAAGTCGGTAACCTGGGTTGCTCTGGTTCCGCTCCTTGATTTTTTCTCTGGAGGTTATGCAACATGTGTGCAGCCGATTCATTCCTCAAAGCATTGAAGAGGGTGCGATAACTGCTACGAGACAAAACCAATTGGGGGCTTTTAAAAACCAGTCTCATAATCTCAAATGAGACAGCCGCCCTGGGGCTCTTAATGAGTTGATCATACACGATTCCCACAGGTCTCGTAAACAGCCAACCAAGACGGAAACTCAAAGAATCTCGAAGGGCAGCCTCTTCAGCGCTCTTTTGACTTAGACGTACTTTGAGCTTGTCCGACTCCACCACATGTGCGCGCTCCAGTGCTGACAGTTTTTGAGAGAGATCACGAAGCTGCTGATCTAGTTTCAGGACCTTAGATTCACTTTTTGAAAGCACCAATTTTCGTCTGTTCAGCTCATTTCTATAGGTAATCAAAAGTCGGCGAGCACGCGTCAACTCTTCTTCCTGTAGTTCAAGTGAATGGATGGCTTTTGTGTATTCGGTTTCAAAAAGATCCCGTTGCCTGTTCAATTCATTGTTTTCCTCCAGCAACAATGCATTTTCCTCCAGCAAGCCGATCTTCTGAATTTCTGATGAGGATGATGGCGATATCCCACTTTGCTCCTGCGGTTCTGCTTGCTCTAACTGCAGCGATAGTAAGTCTTGACTGTGTTTCTCTCGTGCATGCTCTATTGCACCCTCCAGATCTCCTTGCCCAAGTAGTTCTGTTAATCTGGCTTGAAACATCGTAAGACTTTGGCCTTCAAAAACCGACATCCTGGCGAAGGAGGCATAGCTGGTTCGTACAAACTCGCGAACGGCTTGCTGATCGGGCTCAACCAGTGTTTCGAAGCCTCTCTGGCGAAGCTCTCCAACGATCTCCTTAATCGATTTGATCGGCTCTGCCACAAGCTCCTCGTAGCTTACCAGGGTGACGCTCAGGTTGAGTGCTTCAATCTGATGGAGGAGACCCACCAAATATTGTTCCCAAAGGAGTATGGCATGATTGATCGAAAATGAATTTCTTGATGAAAGTGAATGAGCTACAGCAAGAGGATGCCTGTGTATCAACACCAGATGATTGCGATCAGCAGTACTGCTCACCCAGTCCCCAAGGGTCAAGCACAGACGCGGGTCTTTGATCGCCCAAGGCACCGTCATCCCAGACTTTATCTTTTCGATCTCTTCCAGCATCTGCAGGTCGGATAGGTCTGGGAGTGGAAAAAAAGGAATAAAGTCCCAGGAAGCTCCGCGCATTCCCAGAAGCTGTTCATTGAGCTCTTTAACGTCCCGACGTTCCCAAAATCCGGCGGGATTGTCGCTTGCAGGAGGCAGCAGCTCCTGTGGAGAGCCAACGAAAAATCCACACATCTCCAGCAAGGCAGTCAGCATAGATGTACCACTCCTATGCATGCCTACTACATAGACGCCATCGACTATCTGATCACGTGAATTCATTGCCTTTTGATCTTTATCCTTCCCCATCTCTTAACCGATCAAGATCTTCCAAAAGCGGTAAGCATCGTGCATCACAAACTTAGTTTGCCGTGCATAAATCTCCTGCCATCGCAATGAACGGTTTATCACAGGGGAAGTCAAATTTCTCGCACGATTCACCAAGTGGCTCGATCGCGCTCGTGTAAGACTTTCCAGCGCATAGCGAATTTCCTTGAATCGTAGCAAGACCAAATTGGCCATCAATCCCATCCCAAACTTGGCGGTCAATCTTGGCCAAGCCCGGCGGGTGAGCTCTTTTGGCATTAGTTTGAAGTAGGTATACCAGATCGCATCACGAATCATCAACTCATAGCCATCGTTGCGCACCTTTTGGACGCTACGACTTATTTTATGATAGACACATGCCTTAGGGGCCAACACGCTACGATATCCAGCGACCACCGCCCTTACTCCAAATTCTGCGTCTTCATAACCAGTACTGAAGTACGGGTCAAAAAAACCAATTGTGCGAATCATGTCCATGGAATACAAGGTAGCTCCACCACAACTGCCAAAATTCTCACGGGTTTCAGTGTAGTCCTGAGGTGATTCACCAAACCCGATTGGCACCACTTCACCCGTTGTGAGCATTTGATGTCCTACGTTGTCCAATTTTCTTCGATCGAAATAATCGATCAGCTTTGAGGCCACGACAT
>JAHQVP010000182.1 GCA_019634275.1 Saprospiraceae bacterium | reverse complement strand
GGACATCGCCATTCGGATGACGTGGACCGACATCACAACCCGTCACGCGTAAGTCACGATCTCCCGTATTGATTTCCAAAATGACCCAAAATCCTTCGGATGGCACACGCACATTTTCAGACAGGTCATGATTGATCCAACTGCGAGACGACAAATCTCCGGAGGTAAGGGTAGATTCATATAGCACTGCTCCCGGCTGGCTGGCACGATTTCCCCATTCATGGATGATCACCTTGATGGCATCGGGCACATCCTGGATCCAAAAATCAACTCCACGAATGTCCCGACCCACATGGCCTGATCGCTCTAGGTCATCTGCTGCGAAACGGACAGCCGTGTAGGAGAGGTTACGTGGAAGCTGGGGAGCGTCATTCGGCCCCTTATCGTAAAAGATGGCATCGTCCTCAAAATTTACATCAGGAATCGGATCATCCTTGTCACAAGACGCCGCCAAAAATAAAACACCAAGTAGGAGTATGAATCTGCTCATATGTTTTGCGTTTCTATGCACTAAGATAAACAGTCAACCAGAACAGATTCTTCCCTATGAGGTCATAAACTTTTCTTAAATCTGCTTGGAAAGCCCGGCGCGTTAATCCAATTCTGCACTCCTTTCGATAGGAGCAAAAACATAATTGCAATCACTGAGTTGATCATGGACGCCGATGGACGTAATCTTATGCAGTTCCTGCAACTTCCAGCTCTTGGTGTGGACGCGGTACATGATGTAGCGAATACGCTGAAGTAAGGCCTCAATTTTATGCTGCCGCTCTAATCGATCTGCATTCTCCGGTCGATAAACAGGTAAAATCTCAATAATGATGATCGGTCTGTCTCGGCTGATGATGTTTTCGAGTTGAGCAAGGGCCTCATATTCAGCACCTTCAATGTCAATCTTTAAGATGCCCATCTTACCATGGCACCAATCCGAAGGCAAATCAGACGACTTAAAAACCGGCACCAATTTTTGTCCATAAATCTTGTTTGATGGTCTAAAGTCCGGCACAATGGATCCAGCCCCATCAGTACTAGCCGGATTATATAAACTAAGTGTCGCCACACCTGTGGCTTGGGCTAATCCAACCGGGAGCACTTTCGTGTCTATAAGGTTATTGGCATCGATTAAATGCTCTAGATAGTACAGGCACGCTGCGTTAGGTTCAAATCCTATGTAGGGACGATTAGGGTCAATGCTCTTTACATTGACCAAGGTTTGCCCCAAATTAGCACCCACATCCACGAATAGTCCCTCTGATGCAGGAAGCACTTGTTTGAGAACGGTGATCATCCAGGGCTCCCACTGATAGAGGTGAGAAAGTCCTGAACCACCCCGCAGCGGTATGAGAAACCGAGTCCCATTTACCCTCATGCTGAAATTAAAATTCAGGCCGCTGAGAATCCCCAGCTTATTGAGCACCCGAATAAGAAAAATTCTCAATTTTTGGAGCTTCTCAATCAAGCGCATCATGCTTCAATAATCGCACTTTCTGGCAGATCATCAAATCCATCTTCGGAAAACTTGTTCTCCAGATCCAATGCAATTTCTGAACGTAAAATCCATTCCTGAAGTTATTCAAATCATGAGGTTCTCTTTTTTAGCACATTTTACCTTCTTTCTTATCGTCTGCCTAGCAGGGGGGGCTTGTGCCATCAAGCCTCAGAATCAGGAAGCACAAGGGTACGAAGAGGCAATACAAATGAGGCAGATCGAGAAAGAAGCCAAAGCACTATTGGGGGAGGATGTCACACTCCACCCCAGTCCCGATCAGAGCATCGTGGTAGCGTGTCTGTACGTAAAAGATCGCGACAATGCGGTCACCGGTACCTTGCGAGCCGCCGTCTATTCGATTTTAACCGGCAAGCTTATCTCTCAAAAAACGGTGCCGAACTGCAGCGACTATGGCTGGAATAAGAAGATCTTTGTAGCTCAAGAGTTGGTTGGAATCCAGCAGAAAAATGTCGTCAAGAAGCCAAAGGAACACATTATCTACCTTCCTATGATGGGTAAATAACCTGCTGCAAAATTGATGGCGGCACATATCCGTTAGGCATTTACAATAATCTTGTCTTCTTTTGTTGAGTCGCGAGGAACAGACATTTGGAAGACTGTTCTGCGATTGCATAAACCAACCTTATGAAGGCACCTAGACTATTACTGTATCTCACCCTCCTCATTTCTCTGGCTTATTTAGGGCATCCCGATAATCCCGCATCAGACTCTTACTCCAACCCGGGAAAAAAGAAGGTAAGTGCTAAGTATGATCAACCTGAAAAATACCTGGAGGTCTTTGCAAACCTCCGTCGTCCTGCACCCGAACGCACCGCATATCCATCCCACTACCAATACACCGAGTGGGCACATGCAAAACGCGCTGCAAATAAGAAGCGAAGCTTCATGGATCCTCTAAACTGGCAAGAAAGGGGACCTGGTAACGTCGGTGGCAGAACCCGGGCGCTAGAGTTTGATCCAGCAGACTCTACCCTACAGACCTGGTATGCAGGCTCTGTGGGAGGTGGCGTTTGGCGTACCGAAGATGGTGGAGGATCTTGGACTCATCTTACCGAAGGTCTTCCCCAGTTGGCCATTGGTGCTCTTGCCATAAGTCCAGCTAATCCTGAGGTACTCTATGCCGGAACTGGCGAAGGCATACTTTCACTACCGTCCATTGATGGGATGGGCATTTGGAAGAGCAGTGATCGCGGGGCCACCTGGAGTCCTCTACAATCGACTCTAGACGATGACCGATTCTTGTCGGTGACTCGCTTGATCATCGACCCTACTGACGAAGACCACTTATTCGTCAGCATGCTCGATAACCGAAGTACACGGGGATCCTACGTGCTCAGGAGTCAAGATGGAGGACGTACTTGGGATGATGTATTAACATCTTCTGGCAGTGGCTTTGCTCGAGTCATCCAGCAACTTTTCCACACGGCGGATTTCGGCAGCCTATTTGCCGCAATCAATTCGGTGGGCGTTCTACGCAGCGATGACTTTGGAGAAACGTGGGATACCATATATGTCGCCACCAATGGGCAACAACGCATTGAAGGAGCCGTATTTTCTTCTTCGGCGGACACCCTATATCTCGCCATAGAAGACGAAACGGCTATCGGCAATGGCGGAAGTGGCCTCTTCAGAACCCTCGACGGCGGCCAAAATTGGAAGCAAGTGCAGGATGAGAATGGTGAACTGCCCAATTGGCTTGGAGCCCAGGGCTGGTATGACAATACCATCGCCGTGCATCCCACGGACTACTCGCAAGTATTTGTGGGTGGGCAAGGAGTAGTGCTGGGTGTCACCGTAAACGATATCGAAAAAGAAGTGGATGTAATCGACCTCAACGATCAGAGCCGTAGCGTGGAGATAGCCGATTTCTCCGATTTTCAGCTGCCTTTCGATGCCTTTAGCATCACGGAACAGATTGCCAACGCAGCCGGAGCAACCACCGGAGTACCTTCTGAAGATCTGATTCCCATCAGACTGGATTTCGATTCTGGCGACAGCTCACTCATGCATCGCTTCAATTCGTTTTTTGACCAGGACGAACTTCCTCAGTTTATGGAATCAGTGCCAGGTCAGGTGCGGGCCAGCGACGTGGAGACAGGCGAACAATTGGTCGTAGGATTTAGCGATGAGAATGCCAATGGAAAATGGGATGCCATGCCCTTCGACGAGGGATCAATATCACAATTGCTTGCACTCGAACCTCTCTACATCTACAATCTCAACTACCGTCAAGAGGCAGATACCAATGTGGTCAGCAACGTATTTCACCAAAACATGTACACGGCCTTTGTCGTCGCCACGGATGGAGCAGACCGAGACTCCAGTTTCGTCGATGGAAATATATCAGCAAATTTCGTGACCATCGAAGTGGTGGAGTCCTCCACCGAGGTAGTAGCATCGTCGCGAAAGGGAGTACATGTAGATCATCATAACATTCAGCTCAGGTTGAAGGACAGCACTTTGCACATTCTGAATGGAAACGATGGCGGTGTGAGTTATTCCAGTGATGCAGGAACCTCCTTTATCCAAACGGGAGATCTATTTGGTCAAGGCAGACCTTCTGATCAGTTTTCTTTTGGCTACAACACCTCCCAGTTCTACGGACTGGACAAAATGAATGGGGAAGACCGGTACATTGGGGGTACTCAAGACAATGGAACATGGTATTCCCGAAATGATCCCGATGCCTCATCGGTTTGGATTAGTGCTCCTAGCGGTGACGGGTTTGAAGCCATCTGGCATTATGACAATCCAGATCTCATCCTGGAGTCGTTTCAGAACAATGGCATCTTCAGAAGTACAGATCGAGGCAACTCGTGGCAGCAAGTAATGCTCCCGGCGGGAGCAGGAGAAGGACCGTTTGTCACCCAATTAGCTGGGTCCAAGACCGATCCCAATCTGGTCTACGGATATGCAGAGAATGGAGTCGTGCGATCAACAGATTTTGGATTGACCTGGAGTCTCATCGATATGCCCCCCGAATGGAGGTTCGATGGTGGGTATGCCCCTATCGAAATGTCTCTTGCAGATCCCAACATTGTATGGACAGGTTCCAGACTGGGAGACAACAATCGATTGGTCGTGTCCACAAACGGCGGAACCGTCTTCACACCTGTTCAACGATATGATCTGCCGACCAGTCAGATATCAGGCATTGCCACGCATCCATTTGATCCGGAGACCGCCTATATACTCTTTGGAGGACCAGGTTCTACCAAGGTCCTCAAGACCACCGATCTGGGAAATAGCTGGACCGATCTATCCGGTTTTGAAGACGGCTTTGTCAATCAGAGCAGCAATGGATTTCCAGACGTACTCACCTTTAGCCTGCTGGTCATGCCCTTTGACACCAACCGCATCTGGGTGGGAACCGAAATAGGGCTATTCGAGTCTCTGGACGGGGGATCGTCCTGGCTTTTAGCAGACAATGGCCTTCCAAATACCGCCATTTGGGACATGAAAATCGTTAACGACGAAGTGGTTGTTGCGACCCATGGGCGGGGCATCTGGACGGTCACCTTTGAAGAATTGGAGGCCTACAAACCTGTTGCAAATGTGCTTGCTCCTGCCATCATCGAGCTCGACTACAGCGTGCTTTCGGGCGAAATGATTATTGTATCCGACCTTCGACAAGCCTACGACAGCACCAAAGTCAATGTCCATTTTAACGACTTAAACCTGGGCACTTTTAGCACTACAGGGAACGACCTGGTGCGATTGGACACCATCATAGAAGGCCTTAGTGTGCCCATACCACAGGACTCCATTGTCTTTGTTGAGGTGGAGATCAGCGGTTTCGTTGATGGTCGTGAGATCGTAGGATCTCGCAGATCAGTCTCCATTTACGACTTAGAGATGGATCCGATTACGGCTCCCTTTGTCGACTCAATCAATGAAGCTCCTTTTGGCAACTTCGCCAGGCTTGGCTTCACCATTGATCAGGAGCCGGGATTCTCCAGCATTGCCCTGCAATCACAGCATCCACATGATCAGTTGACCAATCTTCTCGCCATCTTTCAGCGACCGATCATCTTAAATAATGCCACCTCAGAAGTCGCATTTGATCAGATTTTAATCCTCGAACCCGGGGACTCTCCTGACATTAACTCAAGCGAGTTTTACGACTATGGAGCCATTGAAGGATCGAATGATTTTGGAAAAAACTGGGTCCTGATGTCTGGCGGAGATGCAACCTCGGATCAACGGTGGCTGGACATCTATAGAAACAATGGCGCTCCTAACTCAGATGATCTTTACGTCACCGAGCAACTGAATCTGCAACAGTTTTTTGACGATGGCGATACCATCCTCCTTCGTTTTAGACTCTTCTCAGACCCCTTTGAGGTTGGCTGGGGAATGGCGGTAGACAATCTAGTGATTGGCGATCCGAGTACCAGTATCCACAGCAACAACCTGGATGCTACGGTTTCTGTTTTTCCAAATCCTTTTCAGGAGTATTTCGACGTTGAAGCTGATCTCATGGGCAATTTTGAGATCCTTCTATTCGATGTAAAAGGAGCACCGATTTCTCGCATGGAAGTTTTTGGGGACTCGACTATACGAATACCTACTTCCAAACTTCCCAATGGCATGTACTTTGTGACGATTCGCCAAGATGGTCGCCAGATGACTAAGAGAGTGGTGAAGATGTAGATTCACACAATTGGGTGACAAGCGAGCTAAGGTTGGTCCTTAGGTTTGAGAAAAAGTTATGAAGTATCTATTCTCAATTGTCTTTATGCTTTGCGTGCAAACCATTGCAGAAGAAACATATGACCCAGATTCAGGCCAAACCACCTACACAAATCGCAAGACCTACCGAGCATGGTATAAACCAAATAAGAAGACCGGTAAAGGATCAGAAGTAACCGTAGTTGGGAAAGGGTCTAATTTTCAATTTTGGACCGTTGATTGCCTAGACAATCCGAGCGATTGCTTAAAAATACTAAAAGACGCCGCTGATGGTGCTGGTAAAGAGCCAACGAGGCCTCCCAGTGCGGATGATGGGTGCGGCAACATACCAATTGTAGCGGATGACGATAAAATCATCATCGGAACAGCACCTCAGGATCCTGGACAAGGTGGCGGAAATCCTGGAGCAGATGGCAACAAACCAGGAGACAAACCAGGAGGGACTACACCGGGAACCCGACCGGGTGGAAATAACCCCACACACACTCACCCGGGTGGTGCGAGACCTGGACAAAGGCCCGGATCAACGGTCACACCAGCTCAGGTCCAGATGCTTATTAAGAATCGACTTAGGGGACATAAATTGATCCCTCGAAAGGACTCAAGGCTGAAGTCGATCCTGGCCAAAATAAGCAAGCGAAAGTGAGCGAACGACCTCTGCGCAGCAGAGCAGAGGTCCAGTGGACCTCTGAGTGAGTGAACGGCGACAGCCGGTGGGAGGCGCTGATCTCTTTCAGACATCAAAAAACAAAGTCCTTGCTAGTTTAAGAACCAACAAGGACTTCTTCTAAGTAGCGGAGATCAAGTTGTGTTGTCGCTAAGAAGCGAAGACCAAAGGTCCACGAAGGACCTTTGAACAACTTGACCGCGACAGCGGAGAGGCGGCGTCCTGCCTCCGCTTTTTTCAAAACTTACCACAACTAAAAAAGCCCTTGCCGATTATCGATCAACAAGGACTTTTAAATATGTAGCGGAGATCATGGAGCGATGTCGGAGCGAAGCGGAGACCCAAGGTCCAGTGGACCTTGGAGCGACATGACGGCGATAGCCAGTGGGCGGCGTCCTGCCTCCGCAGATTATTTGATGAGACATCACACAAAAACAAAGTCCCTGCTAGCTTGAAGACTAACAAGGACTTTTAAATATGTAGCGGAGATCATGGAGCGATGTCGGAGCGAAGCG
>JAHQVP010000181.1 GCA_019634275.1 Saprospiraceae bacterium | reverse complement strand
CGGCGCCACCCATCCCATGTGCTCTACCTCCTACACCGATGGAAAGGAAGCTATTGCTGTACTTTCTAAACTCAGCCTGACTCAATACATCACTTGAGACGATCAAAAGGAAGAGTAAGGTGGCGAGTGCCGGATGAAGAAATCTCATGCTAGTGCTGCGATTTATAGCAAAACGTCAAATCGGCTTGCTTTATTGATGGCAAGTGCATTATGTGGCAGTATGCGGAAGTGTACACTGTTGAAGCCAAAATTTGTCGATCTCTTGAATGATTTCGAAGAACACAAAGACATCCAGAGGCTTATTGATGTAAGCATTTGCTCCCAATTGGTAGCACATTTTGATGTCACTCGACAAGTTGGAAGTGGTCAGGATGATGACCGGGATCTGACAAAATTCGGGATCGGCTTTAAACTTCTTTAATAGATCAATGCCGCTGACCTTAGGAAGGTTGAGATCCATCACAATGATGCTGGGCCAGTTCATGATGGTTCCTTTCGAGACATCTTCCATATAGGAAAGAGCGTCTCCACCATCCTTGATGATGTTCAACTTGATCGAGAGATTGCCGTCTTTGATGGCCTCCTCAATCAACTTAATGTCTCCCCCATTGTCTTCGATCAGAAGTACTTCTTTTTCCATGGCTATTTGGTGCTTTTATCTGGACGACCAGCTTCCTGATTTTGCACGGACCAAAGATAAGAAACTCGCTGCGCTAAAGGTCAAATTTGACTGTAACTGAGCAGGTCTGTCTGGGCCGTCATCAGTGGTTGCCTACCGCACTCTTCTTTGTCTCAGACCGGAGGCCGTATTCCATCCATAAATTGAGTTATGCGTGCTGCAAGGTCCCTTTCGTCTGCACCTATGCTTTTGATAAAGGCACTGCCAATGATGGCTCCTTGACTGTGTTGGCATGCCGTGTGGAAAGTCGCTGCATTGGAAATGCCAAATCCAATCAAACGGGGCTTGCCAAGCTCCATTTCTTCTATTCGTTTAAAGTATGCAATCTGTGCCTCCGAGATTCCCGCCTTGGCGCCTGTGATCGAAGCATCGGACACCACATAAATAAAGCCAGTTGAGATGGAATCAATATGTCGAATTCGGGCTTCGCTGGTTTGGGGAGTGATCAAAAAGCTCAGATGGATCCCATAGGTGTTAAAGAGGTCGCGGTACTCCTGCTCAAATACATCGGCTGGGAGATCAGGCACTATGAGTCCATCTACTCCGGCTTCTTTTGCTGATCGAAGAAAGGCCTCCATGCCAAATTGCATCATTTGATTGAGATAACCCATGACAATAATGGGCATCTCCACTTCAGCTCTGCACGAGCGAATTTGTGCAAATAGGGTGGCCACTGTCATTCCATTCTTGATGGCTACGCTGCCACTTTCTTGGATGGTCGGACCATCTGCCATCGGATCGCTATACGGCATGCCCACCTCCACAAGGTCCGCTCCAGCTGCTTGCAGCGTTCGCAGAATGGTGCAGGTGTCCTCGAGTTTGGGGTATCCCGCAGTAAAGTATATGCTAAGGATTTCCTTCTTTTTTTGCTGAAAAAGGGCGTCTATTCTATTCATTGGGCAGCAGTTTTTTGATGTATGTATTCAGATCTTTATCCCCTCGGCCAGAAAGACAAACGACTACATTGTCAGAGGCCTTAAATTTCACTTTGTTCAAAGCGGCGAATGCATGTGCTGTCTCCAGTGCAGGAATAATGCCTTCCATGCGGGCGACCTGCAGCGCGCTTTGCAAAGCTTCCTGGTCAGTGATGTGTATGGCCTCTGCGCGTTTGGTCTCAATGAGGTGCGCGTGCAGAGGGCCAATACCGGGATAATCCAGTCCTGCCGAAATGCTATACGGCTCGATGATTTGACCATCTTCGGTTTGCATCAGTAGCGTGCGACTGCCATGGATTATGCCTTTGCTTCCAAGTACGGAAGTTGCTGCAGATTCACCGGTGTCGATGCCACGACCTGCTGCCTCTACAGCGATCAATCGCACGTCGGTCGCATCAAGATAATGGTAAAAGGCCCCAGCTGCATTTGACCCGCCCCCGACGCAGGCGACGATGGCATTGGGATTAGACGAACCTGTCTTCTCCATTAGCTGAGAGGTCATTTCGAGGCTGATCACAGACTGAAAGCGCGCAACCATATCTGGATAAGGATGTGGCCCAACCACAGATCCAATGATGTAGTGAGTCTCTACAGGGTTGCCGATCCAATCACGAATGGCCTCATTCGTTGCATCCTTCAAGGTCTTGCTTCCGCTATGCGCCGGGACTACTTTCGCCCCCAGCATCTTCATGCGTGCGACATTGGGAGCCTGTCGCTCGATGTCGATGGCACCCATGTATACAATACATTCCAAACCCATGAGGGCACAGACGGTAGCGGTAGCTACGCCATGCTGGCCGGCTCCTGTTTCGGCTATAATTCGGGTCTTGCCCAGTGCTTGCGCCAAAAGAATTTGTCCTATTGTATTGTTGATTTTATGCGCCCCGGTGTGATTGAGATCCTCCCGCTTTAGATAGATGTTGGTCCGATAGTGTTCCGAAAGGCGCTCCGCCAGATAGAGTGGAGATGGTCGACCAACGTAATCACGCAGTAGTGCTTGAAATTTACTTTTAAAGTCGGCCGACTCCATGATTAGTAAATATTGGCTGCGCAGTTCCTCAATGTTTGCATGCAGCATTTCTGGAATAAATGCACCACCAAACTCGCCATAGAAGCCTCTATTATCTACTTCGAAGTTCATGCAAGAAATTTTTAATTAAGGTTATGTCTTTTATGCCGGGTTTGACTTCAAACCGACTATTGATGTCTATTCCAACCCATTTAGGATGATCAAGTTTAGCGAGAGCCACCAATGAATCGGGCCCGATTCCACCGGCCAGAAGGAACGGTATATCTCCTTGATAGTGGTGAAGTAAATCCCAGTCAAAGGCAACTCCATT
Source organism: Saprospiraceae bacterium (assembly GCA_019634275.1). Classification (GTDB taxonomy): domain Bacteria; phylum Bacteroidota; class Bacteroidia; order Chitinophagales; family Saprospiraceae; genus CAJQNM01. The sequence continues at coordinate 18,926 of JAHQVP010000181.1, read as the reverse complement.
GCCTCCGCGCTCCGGTCCCTTGGTATCAAACAGTAGATAGTCGATCGAGTCCTGGTATGGTTTCCACAACAAGAGGTCTTCTTTTCTTTTGACGGAAAAAGCCTTGATAACCAGCAGACCTTGTGCGCGCAACTTGGCAGCCAGGCCGGGGGCTTCTTCACCGTGCAGCTGGACTCCATCAAGCCTCTCACGTGCTGCAATTTTCGTAATCTGATCAAATTCTTCATTGACAAAAACCCCTATCCGTTTTGCTCCCTCGGATTGAAGCGAGGTCACCACATGCCTTTTGGAAAGAGGGTAGTGTATCATGCCAAACCAGGCTGGCCTGAGTTCGAGCAACTCGTCAAGATTGGCCTGTGTGGTCATGCCACATACTTTTACAATCATGGCACCTGAATATTTTGTTCATCTTCAATAAACGCTTTACAGGAAAGTCCCGGGTCTGGTGTCTTCATGAATGTCTCTCCGATCAGGAATCCAGCGAAGCCAGCTTGACGGAGCCGTGCCATGGTGGCAGGAGAATCAATGCCACTCTCTGCTATGGCAGGACGGTTATCGGGAAGTTGGTTAAGTAACTCAATGGACTTATCCAGATCTACGGTAAAGGTCTTTAGGTCACGGTTGTTAATCCCGATTAAGTTGACGTCATCCGATACCTTTGCGAGGCCGGTTTCGTCGTGCATTTCCATCAGTACCTCAAGTCCCAGTGCATTGGCTTCCGCAGCTAGCTCTTGTACCTCTCCTTTTTCTAGTGCTTCAGCGATGAGTAAAATTACATCCGCACCCCATGCTTTTGCCTCGTGGATCTGGTACCGATCGACAATAAAATCTTTCCGAAGGATGGGGATCGAGAGTTGCGAGCGCGCATCAAGCAGGTCCTGAGCCTGCCCACCAAAGAAGTGTTGGTCGGTGAGAACCGATACTGCCGTGGCTCCGGCTTCTTCGTATCCCTTAACTACTTCCGTGACTGACCGTCCCTTGCCTATCATACCCTTTGAAGGTGATCTACGCTTATGCTCCGCAATGATCCCACTCGTAGGACCATTTTTCAACATTTTGACCAATGAGAGGCAGAGACGTGCATAATGTTTACTGTCTTGCAGTGTCGCCAGGGGAATATGGGTCTGAGATCGGCGGATTTCCTCTCGTTTGTGGGCGATGATCTGATCAAGAATATTCAAAACATAAAATATTTATAGTATGTATAATATATTTATAATCAATTAATTAAGATGAATAGCAATGTAGTAATCACTGGCTAGTTGAAGGAAATTTTTTAAGATCTGCTTTCCTTGAGGGGTAAGAATGCTTTCCGGGTGAAACTGGACACCCCTCACATTGTATTTCTTGTGCTTCAACGCCATAATGGTTCCATTCTGGTCTTCAGCGATGACCTCCAGATCCTCTGGTAGATCTTCGCGGAGGACCACCCAAGAGTGATATCGACCTGCTCTGAAAGTCTGCGGAAGCACGGAAAATAGAGGATCATCTCCCCGTTGCAGTATGTCCGAGTCAACCCCATGATGCACTTCGGATAGGTTGTGCAGTTGTCCTCCAAACACTTCTCCAATGGCTTGCATACCCAGACAAACCCCAAAGATCGATTTTGTCTTATGGTACTGTCTAATGACATCGCAGGTGATTCCAGAGTCACTTGGAATGCCAGGCCCGGGAGAAATGATGATGGTATCGTACTCTGCCACTTGTTCCAGTGTGATGGCGTCGTTGCGCACAACCGTTACCGGATGTACGGATATCTCCCGGATGTATTGCACCAGATTATAGGTAAAGGAGTCGTAATTGTCTATCAGTAGAATCCGCATGATTTCAAAGGTTTTCTGCCAGCTCAATGGCTCTCTTTAAAGCGCCTAATTTGTTATTTACTTCCTGTAATTCGCTTTCGGCAACACTTGCCGATACCACGCCTGCTCCGGCTTGCGAGATCAGACAATTGTCTATGCTTAGAAAGGACCGTATGACAATGGCTTGGTTCATGTTGCCATTCAGATCAATAAAGCCCAGCCCACCGCCATAAAATGAGCGATTGGTGTTTTCATACGCATTGATCAATTCTAATGCCTTATACTTTGGGGCGCCAGATAATGTACCGGCTGGAAAGGTATCACCAAAAATTTCCATCGGTGTATGTTGCTCGGGTAAAGTTGCTTCAACCGTGGAGACAAGATGTATGACATGACTGAAGTACTGGATTTCCTTAAGTGTTTTCACTTGCACATTATTTCCATGTCGTCCCAGGTCATTCCTTGCCAAATCCACTAACATAATGTGTTCTGCCACTTCCTTAGGGTCCTCCGCCAGTTTCTCAGCCATACGCAAGTCATGATCGTCATCACCAGATCGTCGATAGGTCCCGGCTATCGGATTGAGGCGGGCCGTTCCGTCTCGTAAGACCAGTTGCGCCTCAGGGGAGCTGCCGAAAATCTTATAGCTGCCAAAATTGAAAAAGTACAAGTAGGGTGAGGGGTTGATTGACCGTAGTACACGATAGACGTTGAATTCATCCCCCTTGAATTCTTGTCTAAACTGTCTGGATAGTACGATCTGAAAGACATCACCGATTCGACAGTGGTGCTTTCCTTTTTCTACTAAATCAATGAATTCTTGATCCGTCCAGTTAGAGGTCTCGGATCCCACCCTAGAAAATTTTAGAGTTCCAGGAATGGCACCGAAGAGGATCTTATGGATGCTTTCGAGCTCCGATGATTGATTCTCTAGGTTGTTTTCTGTCAAATGCAGAAGGTCTTTGTGATGATCTATCGTAATGAAGTAGCGGTAGAAAACGTAATGGAGCTCAGGAATTTTTGTTATCCGCTTAGCCGGATCAAATTGGAGGGTATCAAAGTACTGTACTGCATCAAAATTGGTGTGCCCAACAAAACCAGTGGTTGGACCGTCGCCGGTGGACTCGGCAATTTCGAGGCTTTCCAGGGCTTCTTGAAACAGATCTGCCACTTCCATTGGCTTCGTTACAGCTGTTTTTAAGCGAACTTCCTGCCCCACGGTAAACGCTACTTCGCCCTGCTCGACTTTGAACGTGGCCAATGGCTCAAACCCGAGAATCGATGTGCTGTTCTGAGCTGATCTTGAGTCATTGCTCTCCAGCAAGCAAAGTGTAGGGTAATGTGCTCGAAGGTTTAGGTACAAACCTACCGGTGTCACCACATCCCCCAGGTATCGCCTATGCTGTACGTAAAGTTTTGTCTTTTCCATGCGTATCTAAATCAAAAGCGGCCTGTCAGGTATCTGACAAGCCGCTCTTTAGTTTTTATAATAATTGCAGTGCCTTATACCTGACCGTTGTCATCGTAAAGCCACCACCATGTGCTGTTATTAAACATCGCTTGCGAATGTATGCATAAATATCAATATTCAAAAAATGTACCAATTGTGATTTGCGTCTATGATCATCTTGAAGTCAAACCTTTCTTACCTTTTGGATGAAATGAAAAGCTGGCTGTGTTTTTAGGAACTTAATCCAATGCTTTCATAATATGTAGTCAAATTGATTTAATTTGTAGTGCATAGGTAGTGTCATTATGGGAATTGTGCACCGTCATAACAATGTAACATCGTGCACCCGGAGCCACCTATAACCCAAGAGGAGTACGTACATGATGCACAATGAAGAAATCCAGCGAAGAGAAGGACCTTCGCGGGCGCCAAAAGGTGTTTGTACCCTCGAATTGGACGATCAGGGCGTGATTCTGGCCATTGAAGACCAATTGCCCGATACTTTCGATTGGAACCCACATGATTTTGTAGGCAAGTCTTTTGTCGATTCTTGTGATTTGCGCACTGTGGGTGCAGCAGGCAAGATCTCTTATACCGATTTGTTTGAAACGCTGCACTCGGGTTCCGATTTGCCTGATGGTGTCTTCGCCCTGAAGGGCCGGACCGGGCTGTATCGGCCCTTGCAGATCAATGCGATTAATCGACATGGGGATTCTTCGACAACCATCCTGCAACTGAGCTCGGTTTCTCTGGACTCACATGCGCTGATCGCAACACTTCACCAGGGGATTTTTGATCGCAATCCAAGAATTTCCTTGCAGAAGTTTCTGCTGCATGTCTCACATTTATTCGGAGTGCCACATCTTTATATTGGCAGACCGATTTCTGCCGAGAGCACAAAGATCGAAGTCCTGGCGAGTGTTCTTAATAGTGAGGCCCAGGAATTTGGACCGATCCACGACATCGCAGGATCTCCTTGTTACTCGGCCTATCAGCAGCGCAAGTTGGTCCACTATCATGGCAATGTTACGGATGAGTTTCCAGATGCGGTCATGGCAGTCCAGACGAAGTCCGAGTATTTCTCGGGAATTCCGGTATTGGGTCAGGATGGCGATGTATTATGTCATATTTCATTGCTGGGTCACGAAAAATTCCGCGATGAGGAGGGGTTGATTTCCGTGGCTTTGTCCTTTTCCAAATGGATGGAAGTACAGTGCAGCCGAATCTATCAAGAACGCGAACTTGTTTCTGCCCATAACGACTACAGAGATTTATTTGACAATGTCTATGATGGCATTCTCCATCTTGATGCTGAGGGAAACCTGATCAGGGCCAATAAAGCCATGAGGCGGTTTATCGATATGTCGGCAGACAAAGCTCCACTTGAATACGTACACCAAGACGATCGCAAGATAGTGATGGCACTGCGTGATGAAGTGCGCGAAAAGGGATATGTTGAAAGCAAAAGATTCCGGACCATAGATCCGGATGGCAATCTCCTCCATGTAGAGGTGAGTGCAGTTGCAAACTACGATGAAGAGGGAACCTACATGGGGATGCGCGAGATTATTCGCGACATCAGCGAAGAGGTCCTCGCTCAAAAGGTCAAAGACAAGTCACAGCAAGACCTTCAAATTATTTTTGACAGATCGCTGGTTGGATTGGCCCGGATCGAGAAAAGGATTTTCACCAGAGTCAACCCACACTTCGCTGCGATCTTGGGCTATACCGAAGAACAGCTCTTGGGCAGAAAGGCTGCTGACTTTATTGCAGAAGATGACCTTGACTTAATTCGTAAGATTGTACGACAACTCGAGGCAGGCAAACCGGTGGTTTCCACTACCGCCCATTTTGTACATCAAGATGGGCATACCATTCCGACCTCCTGCTCGCTCAATCGCTTGAGTGCGGATGATGGAAGCTATCTAGGCATATTGGCCACCGTCCATGATCTCAGTGGTCGAATGGCCGCAGAACGTGCCCTGCGCAAGAGCCAGGAAGAATATCGATCATTGATCGAGACATCTCCCGTGGGAATCTTGCGCCTGGATTCTGATTTGCGAATTGAATTTATGTCCAATCAGATCCGCGAAATGCATCGACTCAGCTTGGCGCAAAAGGAGTTGGAGTTCTTCAACTTAGTAGATAAGCCTGCTCGGGGGAAACTCTTCAAAATACTGTCTCAGCTGCAAACGGACCAGTCGGAGGCAATTGAGTTTAGCACCATGGTCGGCGACGATATGCGGCACTTTCAGGGTTCCGCGAAGGCAATTTTCGGTCAGAGTGGAGAGCGAACGGGAATTTTGCTTTGCTACTCCGATGTAACGCAGCTCTTGCAGTCACGCAAAGACCTGCGCAAGTCTCAATCGCGGTACCAGAGTATTGTTGAGTCTTCTCCCAGTGGTATCGCCATTTTTGGTGACGACTACCGGGTCAGGTATGTTTCTCCTCGCACCCGTAAGATTTTTGGATATGATGGCTATGATGAAATGCAGCCTAGCATCTATGATTTTATCCATGAGAGTGATCGTCATTCGCTAGATCGCTTCCTCGAAAAGGTTCAGGAAAGCAACTCGGTCGAACAGTCCCGGTTTAAAGCGGTGGATCAACAGGGCGAACATTTTTGGCTAGAGGCTTATGCTAGTGTTCGGTTGGGCGAAAGCGGTCGCAATGAATTGGTATTTATACTGAACGACATATCCAAGCTCTTGGAAGTTGAACGGGAACTTGAGGCCGAAAAAGCGATATATCAATCCCTCATAGCCAACTCTTTTGAAGGCATTGACATCCTTGAATTTGGTCTAAAGGACAAGAAATTTGATGACGGGACGATTCTGATTCGCAATGACGTTATGCATTCTATTTTGGGATCCTTAGACTACGATGATGAACCGCAGCTGCGGGCATCTCTCTTTCCCGGCTACCACCAATCGGGTCTTTCTGCTTCCAGCCAAGTTGAGCAATTGTGGGATTTAGGGGTTGTCAGTTCCTCTTGGCGATGCAAAAACGCGGCGGGAGAGGTGGTGCTGATCGATGGGGTATTGCGGATACTGGAAAGGGAAGAACGGATATTTGTAGTCCGAATCTTTCGAGATGTGACGCAGGAACGGGCCTCGGAGCAGATCATTGAGGAGCAGATGATCAACCTCAATGAAAAGAACGAAGAATTGGAACGGTACATTGAGTCCAATCTGCAGTTAGAAAATTTTGCGTACATCGCCAGCCATGACCTCAAGGCCCCGGCTCGTAGTATTGGCAGTTTTGCAGATCTCCTCGCAAGGACCGCAGGGACCAAGCTCTCGGATCGTGAAAACCACTTTTTGGGCATCATTCTCGAGAGTTCCCGAAATATGCTGGCACTGATTGATGATTTGTTGACCTATTCTAGACTAAACAGCCAGCAGATTTCCGTCAAGTCCATTAAGCCTAAAGCTCTTTTTGATAGCATTCTTCAGGACGTTTCAAAGGACATTGAATCAGCTGGGGCGAATGTCACCTTTCATCACTTGCCCAAATCCATCGAAGGAGATCCCATTAAATTGAGACAGCTCTTTCTTAACCTCATTTCGAATAGTCTCAAGTTTAAGACACCGACCAGACAGCCCAGAGTCCGGGTAGAGTGGACCAGTCTGCCCGACTATTGGAAGATCGATGTGAAAGACAATGGCATTGGCATTGATGAGAAATACGCTGACAAGGTGTTTCTCTTGTTTCAAAAATTGCATTCATCGGATAAATATGATGGGTCAGGGATGGGATTGGCCATTTCGAAAAAGATTGTAGACCAACATTTTGGAAAAATCGAAGTAGTCCCATCACGTAAAGGCGCTCATTTGACCCTTACACTGGCGAAGGATTTGGCCGGATTATTGGAAAAATCAGAGGATCAGCTACTCGATCGCCATCAAGAACTCACGTAACGTGATGCCTTCTTCCAAATCCAATTTCTTTTTGATACGGTAGCGTGTCATTTGCAGGCTTTTCAATTCGACGTTAAGAATATTGGACAGTTCAAAATTGTCAATGTTCATTTTGATGTAAGCGCAATGCTTGAGATCCAGCGTAGTCAGCTTTGGATTTATTTTGGACAATTTTTGAAAAAAGCCTGGGTTGATGCTTTCAAACATGCGCTTGAAATCTTCCCATGACTCTTGCTTGGAGGTGATTTCGTCCATTTCGCGTTCTAGTTTTTTAACGCGCTTGATGATCTGCTCTACATCCAATTCGTCCTCAACAGAATCCTGGAATTCTTTCAGTTGTACCTTAAACTTATCTAAGCTGTTCTTGATCTTGGTGGAATTGACTTCCAGGGTCATCATGGATCGCTTCTTTTCTTCGATCTCTCTCTTGTATTCTTGTTCCTTAAGCTTATTAAGCTCGGCTCTGATTTTTAGCGTCTCCTGCAGATCTTCCTTCTGGCTGGTGATGATCTCGTTCAATTCGCTAAGCTCATTTTTTTGTTGCAGTAAGCGTTTGCGAGCGTCAAAAAGATGCAGGGTACTTAGGACTCGAGCATTTAGTTCGATGCGGGATACCGGCTTGTTGATGAAATCTACACCTCCAAAATTAAAGGCTTCTTCCAAAACGCGCTCATCCTGCAGTCCTGTGATGATGATCACCGGTATGTCCTTGTATTCTTCCGATCGCTTGAGAAATTTCAAAGTGTCAAGACCTCCCATTCTGGGCATCTGCCAATCCAATAGAATGAGATCGGGTTTATGGGTTTCCAGGGCAGAAGCAATTTGCTCTCCATCGTCGATTTCCTGAAAGTCATGATGTCCTTCTCCCAGCAATTCACGGTAAAGGATTCGATCGTACTCACGATCATCTACGATGAGTATATTCGCCATATTGGGTTTCGATTAGTATTCCTTCAAAGGTACTCCTTAATGTGGAATGCCGAAAAAATTAACATATTTGTAGGGTGCTGAAAGGCCTGTTATTTGGGAATTTTAGCTTCTAAATAACGATATATGTCGTATTGGCTTCTTTGGTCACCTTTCTCTCGATACTGATTGGCCAGTAGACCTTCAAGCTTGCGCGCCTTTACGTTGTCATTCCATTGCAGTTCGAAGATCTCCATCAGTTCTGCAAAGACATCTTTATCTAGAATTGGGGTCAGGACTTCAATGCGTCTGTCGAGGTTTCTCCCCATGAGATCGGCCGATCCTATCAGCAATTCGGGATTGCCGTCATTGCCAAAATAGTAGAGTCTACCGTGCTCCAGATACCGATCGACTATGCTGATCGCCTCCAGATCGGTATCGGGGACAAAGTCAGTGTTAAGGACAAAAATTCCTCTCACGAGGAGTCTGATCCGCACTCCTTCCTGCGCTGCCTGTTGAAGTTTTCTGACCATGGGCTTATCCTCCAAGCTGTTCATTTTGAACGCCAGTTCCGCCGGTCTTCCTTTTCGGGCGAGTGCGATTTCTCTTTCTACTTTTTCTGTGAGTCGACTCCGGCTGTCAAATGGAGAGATTAGGAGTGTGGTGTTCCTCGGTATGATGAGATTGCGGTCCAAAATTTTGAAAATTCGAACCACCTCTCTGGTAATTTTTTTGTTGGAGGTGATGAGGGCGTGATCGGTATATATGCGTGCTGTTTTCTCATTGAAATTTCCGGTACCGATATAGGCAATGTTCTTACGTTTATCACTAAACTGGATGAGAAGTAGTTTGCTGTGCACTTTTATGCCCGGGTAACTGAAAATGACTTTGGCCCCGGCTTCCTCTAGTTTTTTTCCCCAGAAAATATTGTTCTGTTCGTCGAATCGGGCTTTGGCCTCGATGAAAACGGTTACCTCAATATTCTTTTCTAATGCCCTAAGCAGGCTTCTTGCAACAATCGAATCTTTTGAGGTGCGATACAAGGTCATGGATATATGCACACATTCGTCGTGCGCAATAGCCTCCTCCAGCATGTTGGGCAGATACTCAAATTTCTGATATGGAAAATGAAGGATTTGGTCTTTTTTCCAGATGGTATCTAAAAGAGAATCTACCGAGCCTAAAATGGGATGGTCCAGGGGGGACATGGGAGGATAGATCAGATGTTGCTTGTCTGCAGGCAATGGAAAACCAAAGAAATCATGGAAGTGATGATAACGTCCTCCCGATACAAGATCAAGACGCGACAGTTGGAAGAGATCTGATAAGCGACTCAAAAGTGCCTGTGGCATGCTGCTGTCGTACAAAAATCGGGTAGGAAGTCCACTGTCACGTTGTGCCACAGCATCGGTCAACTTCTTGATGAGATCACCTTCATACTCATCCTCGATATACAGTTCAGCATCTCGACTCATGGTAATGGCATATGCCGTCACCGCATTGGGAAAGAAATGAACGATGTTGTCTCTTACTACATCATCCAGGAAGGCGATGCGCTGTTGCCCTTGTTCATGAGAGAGCCAAAGAAACCGATCCACTGATTCTGTGGGGAGGTCAATCAACCCTATTTCGGTTTCGCTGCCTAGGTCGACCACGAGGTAGAGGTCCCTGTTGTTGAGAAAATGGCGTCCGGCATCTCCTGGCCCGAGGACAAAAGTCTGGATATTGGATGGAATGATTGCTTTCTCAAAAATGGCCTTTGAGGCATCTCGATCCGCAGGGGTAAACGCGGAGGATTTGACCAAAGTGATGCCTTCTTGCGCAAGCTCCGGCACAATGGACAAACGAAATATCTCTCCGAATCGACGCTGTTGAGCATCAATAATCCGAGTGATGGCCTTGAGGGTTCGCTTTGGTCTTTTTTCTACTTGTCGATCAGTCTTTTTCAAGGCTCTAAAGCTGCGTAGGGCCGATACACGTACGCGAAAGAACTCGTCCAGGTTGTTGGAGTAGATCGCCAGAAACTTTAGCCGTTCGTAAAGCGGTACACTGGGGTCTGCGGCTTCTTGGAGCACACGCTCGTTAAAAGACAACCACGAGAGATCTCTTTGATGAAAGCGCTTGATCTTACTCTTATTCGGTTCCATCCAGAGATTTTGGGCTAGGCAGCCAATACACGATAGATCATTTCCTGTAACAATGCTTCATGAGAAAAATGATTATTCATGACTCCCTTAGAGCGGAGGTCATATTCTCTCAAAATACGAATAACACGTTCGCACTGGGTTCGGTTATAGGCTCTTGCCGCCCTTCGATATTCTCCCACAAAGAAACTACTGGACAGACGTAGGGCGGTCATGATATCTCGATCTCCTGCATTGCCCAGGCCATGCACTACATACACCTTGCTAAAGTAATTAAAGATGCCTCCGACGATCACCACCATAGGATGGTTTTTCGGATTGTTGATAAAGTAACGAATGATTCGATAGGCCTTTTTGGCATCTCTGGTGGCAAGGGCAGCGTGCAGCTCAAAAATATTGTGATCCTTACTGATGCCAATGTACTTTTCGATAGAAGCAGGCGTGATTTCTCCAGGCTGCACATTTAGCGTGAGCTTATCCAATTCATTGGCGATACGGGCCAGGTCTGCCCCAAGGTATTCTGCGATGAGATTGGCCGATCGCTGGTCGATCGTATATTTCTTGGATTTCAGATAGCTAATGATCCACGGGGCCACCTGGTTGCTGTATATCTTTTTGCTCTCAAAGAGAATTCCGTTTTGCCCAACAGCCTTCGCAAACTTTGTTCGTTTGTCAAGTCTTTTGTGTTTATAACAAATGACCAGTAACGTGCTGCTGGCTGGCTTGGAGACATACGAGGCCAATTGTTGGAGATCCCGCATATCTTGAGCCTCTTTAATGATGACCACCTGATATTCGGACATCATGGGGAATCGTGTTGCCTGGTCGACGACCTGGATATGGGAAACATCTCTCCCGTACAGGATAGAGAGGTTAAAGGCCTTCTCCGCCTCGGAAAGAACCTTGTTTTCGAAAAAATGGACGATTTGGTCCAGGTAATAGGGCTCATCTCCATGAAGGAAGTAGACGGGTTTGTAAGAACCTTGCTTTAGGTCCTTCATCAGCGAACTAAATGTAATTCCTGACTTAGCTGCCATGTTCCTTAATGATCTGAACAATGCAGTCCATCCATGCTGGATCGTCATTCAGGCTAGGTACCAGGTCTAATTTTTCACCCCCCAGTTCTTCAAATTCTTCCTGGTATTCAAATTCCACCTCCACGATGGTCTCCAGACAATCGGCTACAAATGCGGGACTAAAGACCAGAAGTCGTTTGTCACCTTGTGCAGCTCGCTCTTTTAGCACATCACTGGTGTAGGGTTGTGTCCAGGGTTCTTTACCAAGACGAGACTGAAAACAGGTCGTGTAATCTGCCGAATCGAGCTTCAAGCGTTGTACCAAGGCCCTGGTGGTAGCGTAACATTGGGCGCTGTAACAACCTGCATTTATATCCGTGAGATTTTGGCAGCAGCTTTTGTCCCGCAGACAATGCTCTTCCTGATCCGCCTTCCGCAGTTGACGTTGAGGGATACCATGATAGCTGAACAAGATGTGGTCGTAGCTCTCTAAATCAAAAGTTGAGGCATGTTCAACGATTACATCAATCATTTTAGGATGGTCGTAGTAATCTCGGATGAGCGTCAGGCCAGGTATGGTCTGCAATTTGCAAAGGATCTCCATCACCTCTTGGTGGAGGGATCCGGTGCTAGCGGATGCATATTGGGGAAACATGGGAAAGACCGTCACGTGATCCACACGTGCCCTCAAGAGCTCTTCAATGGCGGCATCAAGACTTGGATTTTGATAGCGCATGCCCAAGACCACTTTATATTCATCCCCAAGTCGCTGTTGTACACCTGTCACAACGCGATCTCCGTATATTTTGAGGGGAGATCCATCCTCCGTCCACAAGCGTTTATAGAGCTTAGTCGAGTTTCCTGCACGCAAGGGTACAATCAAGCCCCTTACCAGGAGTTGTCTCGATAACCACGGATAGTCAATGACTCTTCCGTCGGTGAGAAACTGATTCAGATAGCGATTGACATCCTTTCGTGTCGGATTATCTGGGGTTCCAAGATTGGCAATCAAGATGCCTTTCTTCATCGAAGTATGCATTTGTTTTTTCGTGACACAAGTATAAGCTTTGTTTGCCTCGACTCCATCATATTGGGAAATTATGCGTCACATATTTGGTGTAAAATCATCCGGCGTATCCATATCCCGCAGGCAGTGATCCGAATCCATCTCCAGGCGCAGGATTTTTGCGGGGTCTTCGTTGAGGATGAGCTTTTTCGCCCCTGAATCACCCGTATCCAATGCCATCAATCCCTTCAAGTGCTTTTGAGAAAACAAGACGGGATGCCCAGGTTTGCTTTGCCAAGTGGGAATGACCACAGAAACGTCATGATCATGAAAGGCGTTTATGATCGACTGGTAATCCGCTTTCTGTAAGAAAGGCATATCGCCCAGACAAATCAGGATGCCGGAAGGTGCCCGTGAGCGCAACGCTTTGGCTCCCGTGGCGATGGAAGTGCTCATTCCTTCCTGGTAATTTGGATTATGTACGATCTCTATTTGATAGTTTTTGGAGACTGATGCAATTTCTGGAGCGTCATATCCCGAGACCATCACCACCTGATCCATGTCTTCATAGGGCAATTGATCGAGAACCCTCTGGATTAAGGGCAAGCCATCCCAGTGTTTAAGAAGCTTGTTCTCCGATCCCATGCGCCGGGACAGCCCTGCAGCAAGAACCATGGCGGAAACCAGGGGACGTGGATCTTTATGTGCCAAAGGAGGTATCATAAGTGGGTGCTAACCGCGCTGACAAAGTACAGAACGTAGAGAGCGGAGGTAAGTTCACATGGCTGGAACACTACCGAATAATTTTGCAGACATGGATCGGTGGAAGGTTGCTGTGTGCTCTCATCCATTGATCTCCATCGGATTTGCTGACATACAGATTACCATTGGTCGTGCCAAAAACCATACTTGTTGCATGTCGATCAAATGCATGACGAAACGTAAGATCAAAACAGTCATCATTAGCATCCGAAATCCTGATATGCTCCCATGACTTACCCCCATCTTCAGTCCTGCTGACCATAAGGGTAAGATCCTTGGCTACTCGGCACTCATCTGATTCTGCAGGTACAATCCAGGCTCGATCGGGGTTTTCGTGGTCGATGGTTAGCGCAAACCCATAACGACCGATTTCATCTTTACTGGTCACATCCACCCACTGCTCGCCTCCGTCTGTTGAGCGGAATACACCGCAGTGATTTTGCTGCCAGAGTACATGAGGATGACTGCGGCAAAGTTCTAAGCGATGTGGGTCGTGACCTACTTCAACAAAGGGATCGGGAAGGTAGTCTGCTCTCAGCCCTCGGTTCTTTGGGCTCCAGGTGGTACCTCCATCATCACTATGAAATACTCCTGCACAGCTTACTCCAATGTAAATGCGATTGGGATTTTGTGGGTGAAGGCAGATGCTGTGTATGCCGGCATGATTTCGGCCACCTCCAAACCAGTGCCTGGGCCGACTGGGATGATCCCAGAGGCTCTGCACCAATTGAAATCCAGAAGCCTGGTCAGAAACAAATAGTCCACCGGGTTCGGTACCAATCCATTGTCTATCCCCGCTTGAGGCCATGGACCAGATTAAGCCGAGGGTAGCAGGTTCTCCCTCCCGAACCAAGGCGGATGTGGGATATTTGGGCGCTTCGATTTCCTTCCAGGTTTGGCCATGGTCCTCCGATTGATGAAGTTTTACTCCCCAATGCTTGATGGCCAGAGCAACCCACGTTTTGCTGTTATCTTTGTTGGAATGTATCATGGAAACAGGAAGTCCAAGAAAATCCACCTGCTGAACCCTCCAGTTCGGTCCCTCCTCTGTGAGCGTGAGCAATCCTTTTGTAGTACCCAAAAGCACTTTCATGATGGCGAAAGATGAGAAAAATTTTGGCGCGCTGTCAGCCGGGGATTGGTCTGCCTTGCGTCAGCAATTTCCCATACTTAGAAAAGGCGACCTCTGCTACTTGGATAATGCTGCCACTACCCATAAACCTTCTTCGGTCATTGAGGCCATGGAGCATTTTTATAGGGCGGAGAATGCGACTGTTCATCGGGGTGCATATGCACTCGCGGAGAAAGCATCTCTGCGGATGGAGTCCGTACGTGAGCAGATGGCTCAATTTATGGGGGTGGAATCTCACGAGGTCGTTTTCACCAGTGGTACTACCCATTCGCTGAACATCATTGCCCAGGGACTTCCCGACCAATTCTTGAAGGAGGGGGATGAGATCGTCGTATGTCCTTCTGCACACCATGCAAACCTGATTCCTTGGCAAGAGCTGTCCAGAAGAACAGGAGCAGCGCTTCGCTTTTTGGATTTGATTCCTGATCAACTTACTTGGGACTTGGATCAGGCGAAAAAGATAATCGGTGATAAGACAAAACTGGTGGCGGTTGCACATACTTCCAACAGCACTGGCATACGATACCCTTTCGAAACGCTGGTGCACTTAGCTCATGATGCTGGAGCATTGTTTATTTTGGACGCTGCACAAGCGCCTTTGGGAGAAGCCCTACATTTTGGGCGTTCTGGGGTCGATTTTGCTGCTTTTTCAGGTCACAAGATGTTTGGCCCCACGGGCATTGGGATCCTGTATGGAAAGGCGGCGAAATTAGCATCCCTAAGGCCTGATCGATATGGTGGCGATATGATAAGAAATGTGACTTTTCAGCAAGCAACCTATGCAGAAGGTCCGCGCCGATTTGAAGGGGGTACGCCTCATCTGGCGGGCATCATCGGGCTAGGACAGGCAATCCAATTCATTGAGCATATTGGCATCGACCCGATGCGATCTCGATGTTCTTCTTTGGTTAAGAGGGCCAGAAGCCTTCTCTTAGAAGACGGATGGAAGGTTTTAGGAAGCCAGTCTACCAGCAGTATTCTGTCCTTTTATGATGATGGAATCCACCCTCATGACATTGCTACCCTTTTGAACCAAGACGGAATAGCAATTCGGGCTGGCCACCATTGTGCTCATCCCTTTATGCGAAGTTTGGGGCTTTCAGGAACGGCACGCTTGTCTTTTGCTGCCTATAATACGATGAAGGAAGTAGATCAGTTGATGGATTCGCTGAAGAAAATTCGCACCTTGTTCTCCTAATGGATTTGTACCACCCACGAATATTGGAGCTAAGTAAGGAGCCTGTCAATTTTAGGAAAAATGAGGAGGCCGAGTTCAAAGCACATGCTTACAATCCGCTCTGTGGCGACGAGTTTACCATTTACTTGGACGACGGAAGGACGGTCGGTTTGAAGGTTTCGTTTCATGGCTATGGTTGTGCGGTATCGAAAGCTTCTGCCGCATTGCTAACCCAGTCTCTGGAAGGGGAGGACCTAAAGGGCGCACTCCAGAAAATTGAGCATTTTATGGAGTGCTTTGAATCTAAGGCAGATACCGGCAATGCGGATCTGAATCTTTTGCTCGCTGCCCGAGATTTTCCGTCGCGGCGTTCGTGTGCGCTGCAAGCGTGGCAGGAGTGCCAGAAGACCTTAAGCGCAATCAAAAAAACGGGCTGAACCGTGATTTAGGGAATCACCTCGTTGTACACCGCAGTCATCTCCGCTACGATGCTGAGAGCAATTTCGGCAGGGGTCAGTGCCCCAAGCTCCATTCCGACGGGACCATGGATTCGAGCAGTGACTTCCGGACTGAAACCTGCAGCATGCAACCTTTCCAGCCGCCGCTGGTGAGTTTTTCGTGACCCCAATGCCCCGATATATCGGATGCCACTGGGGAGCAAAAGGTGAAGTGCCTGATCGTCGATTTTGGGATCATGCGTCAGGAGTACGGCGTAGCAATTTTGATCCAGCTTCAGAGTGGGCAGTACATCCGCCGGCCATGCTCTATGCAATCGGTCTTCATTGCACAGCCCTTTTATGCTGTCCGTGAAGAGTCCCCGGGGATCTATGACCCTTGGACTAAAGCCAAGTTGTTGGGCCATTTTCAAAAGGTCTACTGTAATATGGGCTGCTCCGATAATCAACAGTTGGCGCTTTCGTGGCACCACATGGGCAAAGTAGGATGATGCTTCCATGTCGAAAGGCGCTGATACTCCCCTTGTATGAATGGCTCTGACTTGCTCCAATTGTGCGGCAGACCAATGTGACGGTAATAACTCGCTTCGATCCGAAATCCATCCGACGGTACCCGAAGAATCCAGGGCTGTCAGCATGGTGAGCGCTCCATCTCCTGATACTGTATCTTCCAGTTCTTGCAGCAGTGCTGCCTCCAATCCACTTTTTTGATCAAAGGGCCTCACCAGTACCTTGATGCCTCCACCGCAGCTCAGTCCAACTTTCCATGCATCCTCATTGGATACCCCAAAAGACAACAACTTACTTTCCCCTCTTTCTAAGGAGTGTACAGCTTCCTTGGCGACGGCCCCTTCTACACACCCTCCGCTTACGGACCCGAAAATCTCTAAATTTTCACCTATGATCATGGAGGCGCCAGCCTGCCGTGGTGAGGATCTCCAGGTCTTAACCACGGTTGCAAGTGCGGTTCGAAGTCCTTGGTCCTGCCACGACCTCATTTTTGCATAGATATCACGCATGTTTCAAGGTAGTTAATCTCTTAATTCAATCTCATGCCAGACAAAATAATTCTCTATCGCTAAGCGAGGGTTGAGCGCATTTTTGTAATGTGACTCGCAGCACAATGTTTATTCCGAGAACAGATTGCCTGCACCAATGTTCTGCCTTGAGTAAGACCTGTGCAGACACCTATGAACAGATCATTCCCACTTGCTACAATGCAGCCTTCCTGCACTCCTCTGGGAGGGCATTAGATAATGCCTCCGAGTCACTGCCGGCCTAGCGTGGAATAATCGGATGACTCATGTGCATCATTCCTCAACGCGATTCTATCAAAACATACCTCATGAATGTTGTGGTAGCGCCCGGTTGCTGCAGTCATGCCCCAGTAGACAATGGAGTTGCCCCCGAAGACCTTGTTGATCAGGTCAAATTGTCCTGAAATGACTTCTACGCCATCAATCTCCACACTGAGTCGTTGGGCCGCTGGATTCCAATTGACAAAAAAACCATGGCGTTCACAGTCCTCAATATTGGAGATTTTGACAGGACCGACCAGATCATTCCAATGCCCAATCCGACCATTGAGCATGATCGACAAGTGATCTTCTACAGGATCTCCTAAGTGTTCGTTGAGCCAAGTGTCGATCTCTATCCCTACAGAGGGAGCGAGCCCAGAATAACCAATGCCTTCGCCTCGAAACCCCGTAATATTTGCTCTGGGTGCAAAGGCAAACACCATGCCGTCGGCCCCTGCATCATCCAGGCATCCTGCCATAATGGAAAGACGAATGGAAAAAGCATGGTTCAGGTCAATTGGACGTTTGTACCAAATGGATCCAGACGAGTAGTCATTTTCGTCCGTCAAGCGAAAACACTCCTCTTCTGTCAGATAGGTGTCGCCACTCATTGTGAAATCCTCTATGGTGGGTCGTTGCGCAAACGCACTAGACACAAGAGCTAGTGCAGCAAGGAGGCTGCATAATATTCGCAAGTTCACGATGGGAGGATATTCATGTGTTTTCGATTAGGTACAAACAGCCTGTGCAGTTTAAGCAAGATCTGAATAAGAGTCAAGCTAGCGATCTATTTCTACGAACGGTATTGTGATCCCCAGCAAGAAAGAGCTCTGTCCTTAAGTCAAGGTCCTCCAATGTGCCAAGAGGGATTGAGCGAGGCTGTTGGGTAGATGCATCTGCGTCGCAAATAGTCTTTTCTTTTCGGTGATGTCTGGTGCACTTCGGTTGATTCTGGCTGGGATAGCCATACAGATGCCACTCTAGAAAAGATATTCAATATGATCTGCACTTGGCATAGCGCAATCTATCTCTTAATGATCACCTTCGTTTAACGTGCTAGAAATTCGAACTAGTGGGTTTCTTGGAGAGTCTGATCGGTTGCCCGCATCAGAGAATTTATAACATCCCTGTTGTATGCATCGGGATGAGCTGAAGCATAGCCACCGCGGTCATTGTCGTAATATTTTCCACTCTTGGTGTTGTCTCGCGGGGATAGTGCAATATCGCAGATGATATCTCTGCCCTTATCGGCAGACGACCAAAACTTACCGTAGGCATCTCTAACCATTTTAGTGTTTAGAAGTGATCCCGGATTCAGCGCCGTCACCAAGAGATCGGGTTCTTGCTCGGCAAGGTGGAAACTCCACATTAAGATGGCGAGTTTGCTCTGCGCGTAGGCTTCTTGCGCAGAGGCCGTGCGTTTTCCCTGCAGCAATTCCAGCGACACGCTGGCCTGGGCAGCAGAGCTGAGGTTGATAACCCTTGGGTCAGCACTGCTTCTCAACGATGCAATGATTTTGGAAGTGAGCAGATAGGGGGCCAGATAATTGACTGTCATTCTTATATCGGTGCCGCTTTGATCACTGCCTTGAGGAGACTTGAAGATGCCGGCATTATTGACTAAAATATCCAACGTGGGGATCTTTTCATTGACCTCATTTGACATTTTGCCGACTGCGTCCAGGTTAGAAAAATCCGCGACAAATCCGCCCATCACATCAGCATCGGATACTGCTTGGATTTCACTAGCGACGGTCTCTAATTTGTCAGAGTTTCTGCCATGAAGGTAAATGCGGTGACCCAGTTTTGCCAACTTGATGGCAGCCAGTTTGCCAATGCCATCAGTACTGCCAGTAAT
>JAHQVP010000180.1 GCA_019634275.1 Saprospiraceae bacterium | reverse complement strand
GACCGAGATTCATAACACTTTTATAAAACTGTTGGCGGAGAGTGGGACAGTTGGATTTTTTGGATTTATGTGTATTTTTTTACTCCCTCTAGTTAGCATGCTTTTTTCAGGCTCATCATTACTTGTCAAGGGAACCTCGATTTCTTTTTACGTTTTGTTCATAGCAATGAATTGGCCTCATATGCTCTTTCGCCAACGTTGGGTATGGGCGTTCATGCTGCTATTCTATGTTTGCAGTAGATTCAATTCTGATGGATCATTGGATAAATCTAAACTCGCTTTTTTGAATCGGTGAGATTCTTATGTGTGGTATAGCCGGTTCCATTAATTTTACATTCTCGGACGAGGATGTCCGCCGATTTCTGCATCATCGCGGACCTGATCAGCAGAATGGATTTCAAAGAGGAAGCATTCAACTATATCATTTACGACTTGCGATCCAAGCGCTTAGTGCAGGGGAACAACCGATGCATTACGGGAACCATACGTTGACATATAATGGGGAAGTGTATAATCACATGGATCTGCGGAAGCAGTATGCATTGAACTGCCTCAGCGACAGTGATACGGAAACGTTGCTCCATATGCTTGCTCAAGGAGGTACGGATGCCTTGGTCGATGCTGATGCTATGTTTGCTATTGCTTGGGTGGATTGGCAGAAACGACAAGTGCGTCTTATTCGCGATCGCGCGGGCAAGAAACCGCTTTATGTTTATCAATTTGGGAAGGAGGTGGTGTGGTGCAGTGAATTGCGAACATTGCGGCGCCTCGTAGATGCATCAGTCGACCCGCAGGGCATACAACAGTATCTTTACTGCGGATACCCACTGCAGCAGCAAACATGTTACGCTCATGTTTCTGAGGTTGGTCCAGGAGAGGTTTGGACCATTGATATGGATACGTGCCAAATCGATAAAGGACAATGGTGGAAATATCCCGTTGGCACCTCAAAGTTGTCAGGAGACATGCGAGACTGGGTGGAGGAGGTCGATGGGGTCCTGCAGAGGTCTGTGCGCAATCGGATGATCAGCTCAGATTTAGAAGTAGGAACATTCTTAAGTGGCGGTATAGACAGTGGCTTAGTGTCTGCGGTGGCAGCTCCTATGGTCCGCAAGCTAAAGACATTCACTGTGTCTTTCGCTGGTCAATTCGATGAGTCACATCTCGCAAGGATGGTGGCGGATAAGTATGATACTGACCACCATCGATTGGAAATCGACCTTTCCAATTTGAAAAATGATGTCTTTGAAATATTTGCCAACTATGGCGAGCCGTTTTCTGATACATCTGCCATACCCAGCTGGTATGTAAGCAAAGCGGCGAAGGAACATCTCACCGTCATCTTGAATGGAGATGGCGCCGATGAACTGTTTGGTGGCTATCGACGCTACGTGCCCTATCAGTACCATGACTTCTTATCCTCAGGAAGGTCGGTACGTAAAGCTTCAAAATTGTTACATCGGATATTGCGATTTTTACCGGCCAGCCACCGTTCCAGTCTGGCCTTTTTGAAGCGTTTGACCCGACTTGCCGCTCAACCCAATGCTGCGTCGACGTATTTGGCATCGACTTCAGATACCATGGTAGGACACGAACGGTACTTCGAGTTTTCTACCGAATCTTTGTTACAGACCTATCGAACTTTTTTTGAGACGGTGCCAGGTTCGATTTCCGGCCTGGAGAAGATGATGTACACCGATTTCCATTGGCTATTATTTGGAGATCTGTTGGTCAAGATGGACATCGCCACCATGGCCCATTCCTTGGAAGGACGCAGTCCGTTTCTTTCATCGTATTTTCTTCAGCTTGCCCCAGCGCTTCCAGACCACGCTAAAGTCAAAGGGGTTAGAACAAAAGTGATTTTGAGAGAATTGGCTAAGAAATACCTGCCGCAAAAGGTCGTAATGCAACCAAAGCGAGGCTTTGAGATTCCAGCTGTCAGGTGGATTAATCAAGACCTATCTGACGTATTTCAAGATTTGGTCTTGACATCCAACGCTTTGGTAAAGGACTATGTGAAGTCGTCATTCATTGAGCGTATTATTAGAGACAATGCCAAGATCAGCCCGTACCGTAGGGCCAAGATCATGTGGAGTTGGTTGGCACTGGAAATATGGCATCAAGACCAGAAAAATTAGGAGCGGTCTTGTTTTTGGTAGTACTTTGCCTTTCATGCAATACCGTGCCACAGCCTACAGGGGATACCCTTAATGTTAAGGATTTCGGCGCAAAGGGTAATGGGATCCAGGACGATACAGAGGCGATTCAACATGCGATTGACCTGGCACTTGGCAATGGAGCCCAAGAAGTGTTCTTTCCAAGGGGAACCTATTTGGTGAGCAGCCTAGATGTGAATGGCGGACTTCGATTGTTCTCCCATGGGAATGCGACATTGCTCAAGATGCCTAATTCGGGAAAATACAGTCGCATTATAAATACATATAATTACACCAAGAGTTATGGAGTTCGTCCTGATCCACTCATTATTGAGAATTTCTTGTTTGATGGCAACCGCATGAATCAAGGTGCTTACAGAAAATATGAGTTGGAGCAACAGGCCCTAATCTTTCTTTCCGGGAACCGAAATGACTCAACTCAGTTGCATGTATCCATAAAGGACTGCTCGTTCAGAGAAGGAGTGGGCGATGCGATCGGGATATACTATAATGTCAATGTAGAAATTGATCGGTGTGTGGCGGAGAACGTATTTAGGGGAGGCATCACAGCCACCGGAGGGAATACGACTATTACGGCACGAGATTTTAAGGCGTTTGGCGATGTTCACAAGACCGGCATAGACATCGAGATTGATGCAGGAGGTTATAAGAACAGCAAGTTTGTTGATGTCACGCTCCACAATGTCTGGTTGGCAGGTGATTTTGATATCGGATTGAAAGGGGATGAAGCACGAGTGGAAGTGGATAGTTTGCATTGTGATGGACCTCCCTACAATATCTATGCACCAGGAGCCTCTGTTTTGATCCAGAACTCTACATTCTTGACCGATAGACTTAGCCAATGCAAGATTACATATCCGGAAGATGTAACCTTTGAGAAGTGCAAGTTCATCAGTCGTGGGCTCGATTCATCCGAAGCACGTGGTTGTGCACGTGTTTCCTGGTCAACCGGTTATTCGGTGCGCCATGATCAACAGTTGAATTTTCGTCACTGTGCCTTCATATCAGAAAACGATACACCAGGCACCAGCTACGGAATTTTTGTCAACCCCTGTGATATCAGTCGCGCCAATGTGCTCTCCGTTGAGCAGTGCACGTTTTCCAATGGTTTTGATGATGCCATTCACCTAAAGCAAGGGGGCACTATTGAAGTGACCGGGATGCAATCTGAAGCTAAGCGAGATTTAGTGCTGCGTTCTGTCATGGGCAAACATAAGTATCGCTTTTCAGCAGCTTTGAGAAATATGCATTCCAATAAGGACGAAGGCCTTCGTGTCTACTATGCTAACGACAATGAGAATATATTGCAGGTAGACCAGCAGACAATGTTAGGACTGATTGCAAATAAGAAATCAAGAAGCCATCCGTTGCAAGTGGAATTGCTGCAATGAATCAAAAAGAAAGAAATAAGTTGCCGCATTTGCTTCGAATTACGACTGTGCCCATCTCTCTTAAACTATTGCTTTCCGATCAAGCTAAATTTATGCAGTCGAAGGGAATGGTGGTTTCGCTATGTAGCAGTCATGGTCCTGAAATTCCAAAATTGGTTGAGGAGCAGGAGTGTCCACATTACACTCTCCCAATGGAAAGGAGTATTGCACCTGTTCGAGATGCGGTTAGCCTATTCAAGATGATTTCCTTGCAATGGCGGCTTAGACCGGACATCGTACACTCCCATACCCCAAAGGCAGGCCTGATCTCCATGCTTGCTGCACGATTGGTTGGAATTGAATACCGAATCCATACTGTAGCAGGAATGAGATCGGATACGATGCGGGGCATCTCAAAGAAACTGATGTTGTTGATGGAAAAGATCACCTATCTATGTTCTAGTGAAGTGTGGCCCAATAGTCCATCACTTCTTGAGAAAATTTCAGATCTGAAGCTTTGCCCTAGAGACAAAATGAGAATAATTGGGGAGGGCTCGAGCAACGGCATTGATCTGCTTGAATTTAATGGTAATAATTTGGAGGATAAGATCCTCGCTCAGATAAAACTAGAGATTAACTACACGACTAATTTCAGGTATTTAGTTTTTGTTGGTCGAGTGGTCCGTGACAAAGGTATTGAAGAACTGGTATGCGCATTTAAGAAATGCCAGAGATCCACACCGAATCTAAAACTCCTTGTAGTGGGCTGGTTTGAAGCGGATCTTGATCCTGTTTCAAAATTAACGCAGGTAGAATTAGAGGAAAATCCGGATATCACCTTGGTGGGATATTCGCCCTATGTCAAGTACTATCTCCATATTGCCGAATTGTTGGTATTCCCTTCGCACCGAGAAGGGTTTCCCAATGTCCCTTTGCAGGCTGGAGCCATGAAGTGCCCCATCGTCTGTTCTCGAATTGGGGGCAATGTTGACATCGTCACAGAAGGAAAGACAGGATATCTCCATGAATGCGGAAATGCGGACGATCTTCACTCCGCGATTCAGCGTGCGTTGAAGAATCCGGTGGAAGCTGAAACTCGTGCGGAAAGACTGCATCAAGAAATCCATCAAAAATTCAGCAGAACATACGTTCAAGAAATGATTTTGGCCAACTACCAAAGACTCTTGCATTCCTAATATGAAGGATTTTTTCACAAACCCCTTTTACATAGTTGGCGCTGGTGGATGTGGCAAGGAGATTCTATTCCTACTAGAAGATTTAGCCCACCTTTCGCACCAGATCGAATTCCGTGGTTTCGTGGACTTCAATGCAGGCAATCTGCTACTTGGAAACACTGCTCATCCCATATTTGAGGAGGAAGTATTCCTACGACAAAACAGACATGAGGAAATCAACATACTCTTTGGGATTGGAGATGCTCGCCAACAAGAAGCAGCTAAGCATAAGTATACGAGCCCGAATTTCCATTTCCCGAATCTAATACACCCATCCGTCATCCAGCATCGCGAATCCATCACGATGCGGGAAGGCAATGTCGTCTGTGCAGGTGTCATCATCGAACCCAATGTCCAGCTGGGATCTTTCAATATAATCAATGCAAGGTCGATAATCTGTCATGATAGTCAGATCGGTTCGCATAATGTCATTAGCCCAGCTGCCTGCATTACGGGAGGTGTGCGAATAGCCGATAAATGCTTTATCGGTGCACAGGCTACTGTATTGCAGAACTTAAGTATCGATTCTGGTGCGATCGTTGGTGCGGGATCTGTGGTGACCAGAGATATACCAGCCAATACTGTTGTTTTTGGTAACCCGGCTAAGAACATTCGACCGGTGTAATGCACCATGGCAGACGCTATTAAACCCATAATCCTTAAAACCTCTACCATCCAGAATTCGCTCTGGAAGATCTATGAGGATCAGTTGGCCTTTTTAAACGAACAGTATCGGATACATGCCGTGTCTGCACCAGGCCAGTTGTTGGAAATTGTAGCAGAACGCGAAGGCGTGATCACCCATGGCCTGCCTATGACACGCGCGGTGAATCCGCTGCTTGATCTGATTTCGTTGTGGCGCTGGATTGTCTTGTTGAGGAAAGTAAAGCCCACGATCATCCATGCACATTCTCCGAAGGCCGGTTTGCTCAGTATGATCGCAGGCAACATAACACGCGTGCCCATCAAATTATACACCATTGCAGGGATTCCTTTTGAGTCTTATCGCGGTTGGCGCAGGTGGATTTTGCAGGTCATCGAGCGCATGACCTATGGACTAGCGGACAAGGTGTATCCCAACTCGTTGGGCCATGCGGCCTACTTAGCCGAAAAGAAACTGATCCGACCGCAGAAGATGTCGGTGCTTGGAGAAGGTTCTACCAATGGCATCGACCTTCAGTACTTCAAGCGCACAGAGGAAGTGGTGCAACGAGGAGAAGAACAGCGCAAGAATCTGGGCATTCTCCCCGGTCATTTTGTCTTTTTATACATCAGCAGGCTGGTCAAACACAAGGGGGCAGAAGAGATGTTGCTTTCTTTTGATCGACTGCACCAGCGACATCCCAACACGCGTCTCGTGATCTGCGGGCGCATGGTTCCCAATGCACCCAATTTATCCAAGGAGGCTCAAGCAGTGCTGGCAAATAATCCAGCCGTGATGTTTACAGGATATCATGAGGACGTCCGACCATTTTATGCGCTGGCTGATGCCTTTGCTTTTCCATCGCAGAGAGAAGGTTTACCGAATGTACTGTTGCAAGCGGGGGCAATGGAGCTGCCCATTGTGTGTTCGGATATCTTGGGCAATACCGATGTGATTGAGGATGGTGTCAATGGCGTTTTAGTACAAGCGCAAAGCGTTGAAGATACCGTGCGCGGCATGCGATTACTCCTCGAAGACAAGGATCTGCGCATCCAGTTGGCAAGCACCGTACGCGAAACAATTGCCTCACGATACGATCGAAAGGCGTTGTTAAAAGCCTATTTGGAAGAGTATGAGGAGCTTCTTTCTACGATCGAATGGTAGGCATGATTGAGTTGATCCATTTCTCAATTAGATTGGTCCTTCCTTTTTGTGCCCAAACCTGCCTGCCGGACAGGCAGGAACGAAGCCAAAAAGGCTTGCATCAGGCAAACTCGCTATTGAATTGGACAATCTTCGGGCTTTCTCGTCATCTGTGCTTCGCTCCGTCGGTTATTGGCAGTCCAAGGTTTCCTGCCACTAACCGAGTGCCTAGTTGCTCGTACAGTGCCTGCTGCAGTACAGGTGCTGACGCACCTGTGAGGGTGCTGATGCGTTTAACTAAATAGTACTGTCAAATCATAGAGCATCAAAAGGCAGATTTAGGAGTAGCCATATACTACCAACAATTCGAATGCAGTACTGCAGTTAACCATTGCACAGGACCTCGTAACAAGTTCAATCGAGGGAAGGAGCAAACTGGAAAAATCGATACGCTAAATTCAATCTAGGGAAGCAACGTAAAAGTACACTGAGCACAAATAAATCGAAAATCAGAAATCCGAAATCAAAAATCCACAAAGCGCTAGTGGTGCACAGTCGTCGCACGGGCATCGGCATCATTCGATCGCTCGGCAAGAAAGGCGTAGACGTATATGCGGCTGATCTGTACAAGGCGGAGGGATTTTATTCACGCTATACAAAGAAGGGTTTTGTCGTACCCAACATGATCCACGATGGTTCGGAGAAATTACTTCAGGCGCTAATTGATATTGCTAAGGAGATTGATCCGGCGCGCCAGGGGGTCTATATTTTCAGTGGCAGCGACGACTACATCATATTTTTTGTCAAGCATTGGCAGGCGCTCCAAGCGTACTACCGACCTTCTTTTGAGACCGATGAAAAGAAATTGCTGGCCTGCATTGAGAAGACCACCATGTACCACCTGGCAGAATCGGCCGGTGTAACCGTTCCCCAAACATGGTACAGTCCAGTACGTGCTGAGGAAGTCGCATACCCCGCCATCATCAAGCCCACCGTCAAGCGCACAGAAACGGTAGACGTTCTCTTCGAAGCGTTCCGCATAGAACATGCGGATACACCCGATCAGATGAAAGAGCACATCGCAAAACTGGATCGCATCAAGGTACCCTATGTGGTGCAGCAATACATACCAGGAGGCGATGATGCCTTATATACCGTGGGTCTTTTCGCCTTCAAGGGACAGGTGCTTGCCATTGGTACCGGCAGAAAACTGAGACAGTTTCCTCCCAATTTGGGGGAATGCTCGCTGGGTGAGTTGTTGGAAGTGCCGGAATTAATCGACCCTTCGATTGCATTCCTCAAAGAGGCCGGGATCACCACCATCTCGCAGATCGAATTTAAAAAGCATGAGGACAAGTACTATCTGATGGAAATCAATGCCCGTCCGTGGGCATGGCACGATCTGTTTGAATATGCCGGCTTAAACTTGTCATACCTTGCTCTGGAAACCATCGATCGAGGAGCACCTATGAGTGATACGGTATTGCGATTCAAGAAGAAAAAGGGACGGTGGATGTACCCCAGTATGGACCTGAAGTACAACGTACTCTCTAATGGAAACCGCAGCTTTCTCGGGTTTTTGAAGGACTTCTTTACGACTCATCGTCATGCGTTTTGGACCTGGCGAGATCCCATCCCCTTCTTCGTCCATGGGTACTATGCCTATTATTATGAATTTGTATTGCCGCGAAAAAAAAAGAGGGTGTGAGTGTGGTATGTTCGAACCACAGAGACCACAGAGACCACAGAGAAGAATGCCAATTCTGCATTGACTTAGTGTACGCTGAGCCCTCCGTGGTTAAATAAAGGATGTCAATAAAGGATCTGTTCGAACCACAGAGACCACAGAGGCTACAGAATCTCAATTTGCATTGACTTAGTGCACTCCGAGCCCTCCGTGGTTAAATAAAGGATGTCAATAAATCACGACTCCCCAATCAAAAATCCAGTACCGGTTAATATTCTTATCCCTACCTACAACCAGGCATCTCTGGTAGGAGAGGCCATCGAGAGTGCGCTTGCCCAGGACTATCCTCATAAATCGATTATCATCAGTGACGATGGTTCAGTGGATGAGACACCCAAGGTGCTGGCGGAGTTTGCGCATGACCCATCGATACGCGTTTTTCGAAATGAACAAAATTTGGGGCGAATCGGAAATTATCGAAAACTCTTGTACGAGTATGCGGATGCTGAGTGGGCACTGAATCTGGATGGCGATGACAAGTTGTTGGATCCCGGAATGATCAGTAGTTACATGAAGGCCCTGGAGCAGCATCATACGGCTGTGTTTTGCACTTCTCGTCAGTGGTATGGAAGAATCGGACGACAAAAGCGGGCGAAGTCGGTGGAGAAAATGCATGCCATCAGTGGGAGTAAATATTTTTTTGAGCATTACGCCAATTACAATTTCAATCATCAAACCAGCTTGTACAATGTGGCTTTGGCCAAAAAGGTGGAGTTTTACTCCAGCGAAATAATTTCCAGCGATGCGGAGTCATTTCTAAAATTGGCCTGGGAGGGCGACGTACTCTATCGCAAGAAAAAATCTGCACTGTGGCGGGCACACGCCAATAATGTCAGTACCGTAGGTGACATCGACGTCAAGGTGATCAATGCTCAAACCCTGGTGGAAAATTTGACGACCTATGTTACCAATAGATTTCCGCAGCATCAATCCAAATTAAAGGCATGGCGGCGTAGAGTAATGATGGAATATGCAGTGCCCATGTTTTTTCGTACGCTGAAGCAAGGAGATTGGAGTGGGTTGAAACGACTGATGAAGCGCATGGGGAAATTCGATGCTAAGATGATCTTGAGCAGTGCTCCGTTGCACTATTTGGCACGAAGGAGTCGTCGATATGTCGAGAATTTGTTTTTAGCCGTGGGATCGTGAAGCGCTTTTTGCCATTTCTTAAGAACAACGTATTATTCTCTGGCATCAGCTATGGTTTTCGGCTCGTCATTAATATTGTAGTCTTTGCCGTTCTAGCGCGGTATTTTCCCGTGGATACATTTGGGTTGATCGCATTTTTCGTCATGATCATAACGGTGATGTCCACCGTGATTGATTTCGGTCATCGATTGATCATTGTCAAAGAGCTTTCTGTCGACCGCAGTCTACTTAATGAAGCCTATGTCGCCAACAAATTGGCGCTAAAATTTGGAGTTGTACTGCTGGCATCCACGATTTTCCTTGGTTATGCAGCGCTGAAGGACTTTTGGGGTTACGGGCTGATCCCTATGATCTCGTTGATCTTCAGTGCAGTCGCGCTTACCATGAGTAATTTCATCTTTGCTGTTTTCCAGTCTTTTGGACGATATCAAGATGAAACAACTTCTCTTGCGGTAATGGCGGTGCTCCTCGTGTCAGCCACCATATTGTCCCGCAATCCACAGGGAGATGTGTGGTTTGTATTTGGCTATGCGATTGCCACCGCAGCCATGCTGGGCTGTGCCGTGTACCTATTGCAAAGGAACGTCCGATTGCTATCGCTAAAAAAAATACTTGAGTGCATCAGTTTGCCTTCGCTCCGGAGTGAGTTCCTGTTGGCTCTGCCCTTTGCCTCGATTATTGCCATTGAGGCATTTGCCATGAATTACGACACTTTTTTTGTGGAAAATTACTGCACGGCAGAAGAGCTGGGCCTCTACGGAGGAGTGAAGAAGATCATTGCTGGCCTCACCATTTTGGCGATAATCACGGTAAGTGCGGTCATGCCGGTGATCAGCAGGTTAACGGCCAGCGAAGACACTCGCAGGTCCATCTTGCAAGTACTAAAAGTGTTCTTTGGCGTACTGGTGCTGGGCATGATCATCTTTGGGACATATTTTGCGTTTAATCGCCAAATCATTTTATTACTCCTGGGACCGAAATTCCTTGAGATCGCAGAATGGGACGCCTACATTGCCTTGCTCACACTAATTATTTATGCTAAAGTGATCCCCGGGATATACTTCATAACGGCAAGTTTTGAAAAGACCCGACTTGGACTGGTCATATTGACATTGCTTTTAGGGATCAGTTATTTATTTACAAAGGTACCAGGGCATAGCATCAAGACAGCCATGCGGGCAGTGACAGAAGTAAAAGTTTTTGCTGCGTCGATTTACGTCTTAGTCTTTTTGCTCACCTTAACGCTGGTATGGATAAAATCCGGACGTGCTGAGAAGACATTGGGCTAGTATGTTGATCTGCCTTCCTTTGCTTGCAATGTCCTGCAAGTCTGGTAAAAGTGGGAAGGATCCATCTCCAGTTCTGGTCAGCAACCTCCACCAGGTCAATCCTGATAAGGGGCAGGTTCAGGTGGAGGGGTATCGAAAGCTTAGAGATGGGGGAGAAGGAATGTTCTACTGGCGCCAGACACGTCAACCCTTAAACGATGGGGGCATGTATGTGGCCTCCAGCGTCCGCAATAATGGGATGTGGGTAAGACATGTCGGAAAAGTAATCCAGTCGCGGCACTATGGACTGCCCCTCGGGATGGACGAGGACGTCTCTCAGAGGGTTCAGGCGATGATAACGGCAGCAGACCGTGAACGCATTCCCGAGATATTTTTCTCTAAAGGCGTGTACGTATTGAATACGGTGACGATGGGCCCCGGCATCCACTTTAGAGGAGAAGAAGGGAGCATCCTGAAAAAGAAGGCTCGTGCGAAAAAATTTGATCGCATGTTTACCACGCAGGGCCTGCGCTACTATGGAAAAGAAGATTCACCTGCGATTCGATTTTCAAACCTTGTTTTTGACGGAAGCCTGGATGCCCAGGGGCCCTATCAAAATTATGAACT